>JACJNV010000125.1 GCA_014695175.1 Microcoleus sp. FACHB-DQ6
CGAGAATTAGCAAAAGCGATAGAGTTTGCCTTCAATCAAGTTACATTATCCGATCTTTGGAATTGGTTTACTCACTGCTGTTATTGTACCTCATCTTTCTGAGAAACGCTATACGTCAAAGCTTTTACCTCCTGTTGTTAACTTGAAACTTGGCTTGAATCGAATGGCAATTCGACCCGTGTAGTTTCCTGCATACTTCCCAGTAAGGACATGGGCGTTTACCAAATCCCCAGTTTGGAATCCCATAAAAAACTTTTGAGCTGGAGCATGACGAATTGGGAAACCAAATTTGTCAGTGCCGCAACGCTGTCTTCTGCCATGTCCTTTGGCTTTGACAATCAAGGGTTTAACCCCATTGAGCAGAAGTCGTTCTGGAGTAGACGCACCAACATTTGCTGCATCTGTCCAATGCCGCTTCTCAATCCCTCTAGTCTTGCGATTAAACTTTGTTCGACCACCAGAACCTACTTCTGGTGGCAAACCCGTAGATTGAAGCCTTCTGTACAACTCCCAACGAGTAGCGTTAACAGCAGCGGCATCTTTGAGGGGTGCTTTCGCTTGAGCCATTACTCGCTTGAGAGCTTCTGGCTTCTTTTTCAAAAACTCCTCGACAGGTTTGTTTCCCTTGGCTTGGTTGCAGGAATGGCAACTAAGACATAGGTTGTTGACTCTGTTAGAACCTCCCTTGCTCCGAGCAAGGATGTGCTCAATCTCGAATGGGACATTTTCAACACCGCAATAAGCACATCTTCTATTCCATTTTTGAAGTAAATACTCTTTCACTTCAAAGCCGAATAGTTCACCTCTTTGGTACTCAACTCCACTAATTTCGGGGTTTTGTATTTGTTGCAGGTCAAAACGTACTAATTCTTGAGAAACAGCGGTAACTGGGCAGACTTTTCTAATTCTCCTAACCCACGTTTCGATGTTGGCAATTCGACTCTCAAGGGAAGGTGGCAGCGATCCAGTTCTACGGGTTCTGTTTAAGAAACGAGGCTTACGGTAACGAGTTTTACGGTTACGTCGGCCTCTTCTTAATGACCTACGAGATTCAAGAGAGTTTTTAATCTGCTGTCCTCTGTGTGAGACTTCTAATGCGTTAGTAACTCGCCCCGTCTCTTCTTGAACCACAGCAATACCCGTAACCTTGCTGCCAGGATCGATCTTGATTCGGTGACTATGAGTAACTGAAGCTTCAAAAACCCTATCCTGCAACACGATAGTGAATGGATAGCGTCTAAATACCTTAGCTCTTCCTTTGTCTAATAGTTCTCTTGCCCGTGCCTGATGGCATGGGTCAAGAGGTTTCAAGTTTTTGTCTAATACGAAAACGCGCATTACTGCTGCCTCTCATTACTGGTTAAGTTTGCCTCGCTAATGTTATAAGAGCTTTTTAAGCCTGAAGCACTGGTTTTTCCTATAGCCTGTTTAACTTCAGACGACAGAGCCTAAAACTGGCACGCATTCTAGGGTGTCATGACTCAAATAACGGAGTTCCTATTAGAAACTAAAGCTGGTCAACAAGGCTTACAGTTTCCTGCAAGCCTACACTGTACCGAAGGTCAGTGTAGGTAGTTGACAATCATGCAGACAAATCTCAATCACCTTAGCTTTATGTAAGTTAACTACCTCGGTTCCCACCGCACTTAACTTACATACCCACCCTCCGCGATCGCTCTTCCCTCCCGATCCCTCCCAAATAGCCCTTGCGAATATTCACCACTCATGTATGACTTGACTGCTGTCACGATCTACGCGAAACTTTACATACAACTGATGTATTGCTTCTACCTATTAATAAGTTCTGTTAAGTTGTGACTCAAAACCTATCAATTCGTCAAAATTGATATAGCGCTTTGTCAGTCAGCCAACTCTCAAGAAGCTACTTCAGGAGGCATCGTCCCTGGCTTGCTGGTGTCGGTGTCTGTTCTCAATATTCCTATTCAGTCAGCCCGCATTATGGAAACACTAGAGTTTGTGATCTATCCAGATGGCCGCGTACAGGAAACGGTCACCGGCATTGTCGGTGCTTCCTGTGCTGAGGTAACGGCTGCAATTGAAGCTCAGCTCGGCGTGGTGCTTCACCAAGAGTCAACATCTGAATATTTCACGCAAGCGCTGCATCAGTCAGCCGAAGCGACGGCCCAAGTGGCTTTTAGCGATTGGTAATTTTTTTGTTGAGTTCACTTAAGTTTTTTTGGAACCACCATGTCACATTTTAGCCAAATTAAGACCCAGATCCGCAATTTGAATTCTTTGGAAGCTGCTTTAACTGACTTGGGTATCGACTGGAAGTCGGGCCCGACTGAGGTGCGCGGCTATCGCGGCCTAACCAGCACCGCTGAGGTCGTGATTGAGCAAAAAAACGGCTACGACGTAGGTTTTAGCTGGAACGGGACTGAGTATGAATTAGTGGCTGACTTGCAGTTTTGGCAGCAAGCTTGGTCTGTAGACCGTTTTCTGAATAAGGTGACTCAGCGCTACGCTTACCATACTGTGGTGAATGAAAGCGCTAAGCAGGGTTTCCAAATTTCTGAGCAAAAGCAAAATCAAGACGGTTCGATCCGCTTGGTGGTGCAACGCTGGTGCGCTTAATAATTTTTCGAGATTTTTGCAATCTTGTCTCATCAAAGTCCGCTTTCGCGGACTTATTTACTATTGTGGGGGTCTAAATGTCTGAGCTTTCTGGACTCGGAATAGATACAGCAAGCGATCGCTCTGGTTTAGAGCCGGAGTTGGGAGGATTTTTGCGGGATGCGCCCGATCGCTCTGGTTTGGAACCGGAATTGGGCGGTGTGTTGCGCCAAAAAGGTGTCTATGTTGATGAGATTACCTGCATTGGCTGCAAGCACTGCGCTCACGTTGCTCGCAATACTTTTTATATTGAACCGGATTACGGTCGATCGCGCGTAGTTCGACAAGACGGGGATTCTGAAGAGTTGATTGCTGAGGCGATCGACACTTGTCCGGTGAATTGCATTCACTGGGTGGATTACACCGAACTCAAGAATCTGGAAGAAGAACGCAAGGATCAGGTGATTCCTGTCGTTGGTTTTCCGGTGGATTTTGCGATGGTTAAGGCCGGTATTCGCCAGCGACAAAAGAATAAGTTGCGCGATCGTAAGTTCAAAGGTAGCCATTGAAATTCCCAATTCCCATCCGCAGCTTGAAACCTGTGGCTCAAACAACAAAAACAGCCCGCGCGGGCTGTTTTTTGTATACATTGTATAGTCAAAATTATTTGAGAGGATGGTGTTCAGCGAGAATTTTCTCAACTCTAGCTTCGTCGATTCTGGCAGTTAATGTTGTTGCCTCGTTGTTATCCCGAATGGTTTTTGCTAAAGTAAAAGACGAGCCGACTGAAAAAGTTAAACCCATACCCATAAAAGCTTTTTGCCAGGGGTCTACCTGTAAATAAATGATACCTACTGTAGTGGCGGAAATGGCAAGAATAAAAGAAAGCCAGCACTGAAGTATCCAAGCATTAGTATCTTTTTGGCGGATGATTTGTTTCTGCATAGTGCCTCTAAGTCACATATATCTCTTGGTTGATTAACTTAAAGAATAGATAGCGTGAGTGAAGCGGTCAGGAGAGGAAGGGACAGTTTCGATAACTGAACAGTGCGATCGGGCTTTTTACTAAATATTTCAACGCTGTAGAGAGGGTTTGAGCCTCAAGCAAGATTCGCAGCGAGTGGACAGTTTGAAAACTCCACTAAGAAAAGCTAGTTTTTTCTCAAAATAGCGTAAGGTGCGCCGAAGAGCACCTTACTTCTCCCAGTCGGCCTCCGCAGACTGCGTTTGACTCTATGCAGCGGTTTCAACCGCCGAGTCTGATCTACTTATTTTTCTGCTGAGTCTTCGCTTGTTCGATCGCAATTTCCCTGACTGCTTGCAAAGAACTCAAATTAGATGCTCCCTCAATCGCCTTCACCGCCAAATCTTGAACCTGTTTCAAAGCAGAATCCAGTTGTTTCGACAAGCTAGCAAGGCGCGCATCTTGATTTTGAATTGTCTGCAACATCCCTTGAATTTGCAGTTCATAATTTTGCTTTTGCCCTTCGATATCTTTAGCAGACAAATCCGCCTTAACTTTAGCTTGATAATTGCCAATATTGCGGCCGTTATCTTTCCCGTTCTTGATATTAGCTTCCAGTTCTTTCGGGAAAGCTTCTACCTTAGCTTTAACCTCAGCATAAAGTTTTTCCCGTTCCGAAATAGATTTTTCGCGTTCCGCCCACTGTTTCTCCTGTTCTTGCTGAAACTCTTCGATTTCTTGATACAGCCTTTTCTGGCGCTGTTGGTATTCTTCGATGTCGAGATTTCGCTGAAGATTCAAATCGTAAGCATACAACTCCTCATCCCGCTGGCGAGCTTTTTGGTGGTTCTCATTGCGTTCTTTAACTGCCAACTTTTGCAGTTCCTGCTCTTTTTCCCAAGCTTGCCGGCGTTCCAACAATTCCTGTTCAACAGTTTCGCGCTGTTCGCTGAGTTCCGCACTAAATGTTTTGGCGCTTTCTTCGTATTGTTGGATTAAATTGTCCAGCGTATCTTCTGCAACATCTTCTAAACTATGCAACTCTTGCAGGTGTTGGATTTCGTCGCCGACAGTTCGCTGCAATTCCCCCAGTTTAGACGCTTCTGTTGTCAGTTTTTCCGACAGTTCGCTGACAGCGGCACCGAAGCCAAATTGCAGTAAGATTAAATTGTCGATCGTCCCCTGCATTTTTTGTTGGCTTTCAGTTAAAGCCATTGCTTTTCTTGCTTCCGCTATGGCTAGTTCTTGGACTGCGATTTCTGGTTGAGAAATATTGGCAGATTTATCGTTATTAAGCTGTTTCAGTTGCGAATCCAGTGCATTTTTTTCCTGTTCCAACTGTTTATAAGCTTCTAATATTTCAGCCTTCGTATTTTTGTCATTCATTCTCGCCATCGCTTTCATCTCCTAACTTTGTTAGTCCGCATCGGCGGACTTTGTATGACAAGGAACGGTTTCAACCGCCGATTATTATCAAAAATTGAGCGACAAACCTTAAGCTTTGGTAGCAAAAGCTTTCATTGCCAAGTCTTGCGCTTGCTTCATCGTCGCTTGCAATTGTGCAGAGATTTCGGCGATTTGTTCGGTTTGTCGCCCAATTGTCTGCTGTAGAGATTGCACTTTCAATTCATATCCCTGCTTGCTTCCTTCCCATTCTTTCTCCACTAAATCTGCCTTGACTTTAGCTTCGCGGGAAACTTCTTGAATTGCTTCTTCTTTGGCTTTGACATAAGCCTGTTTGAGTTCTTCTTCAAATCCGGCGACTTTTCTTTGATTCTCTTCAAACTCCGCTTGATTGTCGCTGAGGACTTTTTCGCGCTGTGTCCAATTTTTCTCTTTTTCGCGAGTAGATTGCTGCAAGTCCCGTTCTAGTTTGCGCTTCGTTTCTTCGTATTCGTCGGTTTCGATTTTGCGGGTGCGCTGTAATTCGTATTGGTAATCGGCTGCTTCTTCCTGACGGTCTTTAGTTAGGAGTGCAGTTTCTTCTTGAACTGCTGCATCAAATTCTTGCTGTTCTTTTTCCCAAATTTTGCGTTTTTGGGTGGTGTCTTTTTCGATAAGTTCGCGCTGGTTGGCGCTGTTTTGTTCGAGCAGGGTCAGTTTTTCTCGGTGCTCTTGAGTTAAAATGTGGAGGGCGTCTGCTACAACTCTGATTTGCTGCAACTCTTGCACTTGTGCGGCTTCAATTTCGATGGCGCGTTTTAATTCGTCTAATTTTGAAGATTCCGCCTTCAGTTTTTCGGAAAGTCCGCTGGTGATGCTGCCGAAATCTAATTGCAAGTCTGCCAAGCCTTTGACGATGCTGTCAATTGTGTAGGTGGAGGCGAGTTCGAGGAGTTGTTTGTTTTTGGCTTTTTCGGCTGACTGTTCTTTGGTTTCTACTTTGGATTCGATCTTTTTGTGGTCGGCTAAAATCTGCTGAAAGTTTTGCAAAATTTGGGCTTTGCTATCCTTGGCAGTTGCTATTGTCATAATTTTTGCTCCTCCTGATTATAACTTTTTGACACTTTTGAGTGAGACTTTCTCAGTTATTCTAAGTTGCGGAGTTGGCTGAGAAGGGAACGGTACTTTCTGGCTGCGTCGGGTTTTTCTTCTGGATTGGCAATACCTAGAATTTTGAAAAGTTTCCAGCAGCGATCGCACCGATTTCCTTGCCCGCAGCCGCACTCATCAATTATACTTAAAAGTGTGCCTTTTAGCAATTGATTTTCGGCTAACAAAGCTCGGTAATTCCGCTGGACAGATTGGGCAACTAAAGTCATGTGTTGGAAGTCTTCGGTGAGGCTTTCGATGTCGTTAACTGCGTCTGCCCGAATTTGGTCTAGCAGCTCAAGATTCTCTTTCAAACGGCTTTCTTGCAGGTTGGGTGGGGTTTTTAGATTCGTTAATTTCTTCATTTCACTATGCGTTGTAACAGTTATGGTAAAGGCGCGATTAAATCGCGCCTTTACAACTGAATTAGAACAAGTCAGCAGTTGATTTGTCTTCCGCTGGCGGTAGCGACATACCGCCGTTGGAATTCAAAGCCATAGCATCGCTTTCACCGCCAGCGTGAGCGGCCATCAAGCAGGCAACTTGCTGCGCCGGCAGGTTATCTAAACACACCATAGCTTTTGTTCCTTCTAAGTCAATCATCCGCGATTGATTGCTAGAATCTGACAAAACTGCTGCCGCTTGGTCGATTACTCCCCAGTCTTTACGCTCCATCCAAGACCATTTCAAGCTGTAGTAGTTGATCGGTTTTACTACTCCGCTGTCGTCTGGTTTCTGACCGGAATGCTTGACAAATTCGGGAACAAAAATTCCGGTTGCAGGTTCTACGCCGCGAGATTGAACTGATGCTACCAAACGGTTAAAATCGTTCAAGCTGCGGTTTTTGATGTATGTCACCATGACAACTCCTTGCGGCAATTCGCCACTTTCTGCGACAAACCACAGTTGACCCCACAGTGTGTGGGAAGTTTGACCGAGGGAACCGAAGAATTTGGAGAATTTGAGGATTGTCATGGAACACTTGGAACCGTAGTCTGTATCGCCAATTGTCCACTGGCCGGCCTGGCAATTGTTACGTACTGCGATCGGGATTTCTGGTACTAGCAAAGCATTGCTCGGTTTAGCACCAAATACTGAAAATGTAGGTCTTTCTTGTGTTTTAGTAGTCATTGTTCGTTTTTCCTTAGTTATTTATTGCTGCTTTACGGAGAATTGGTAGTTGGTAATCCGTTAAATGTCGTACATTGCTCGTGGCAGAACTTCGATTACCTAATGAGATGTGTTGTCGCTTTTGGTTCGGGATAGGTATACTCAAGCACCGCCTCTTGTTGAGCTTTGATAATCCGCAGCGCGGCGAGCAAATGCTCTAACGTTTCTAGGTGCGCTGGGGTGAAGTGGATGCTGAAGCCTTCGCCATCCCGCGCGTAGCCGGGACAAACCAGTGAGGCTGAGCTTTGTTCTTCGTGGGTGGCGATGTATAGCCAGTCATCGTCTTCGAGCTTGTAATGCGTGTCTGTCCAGGTTCTCAGCATTTGCTATCTGCTCCTCCTTATTTGCTGCGTACAAGCGTTTTGACGCCCAGCGCTTCTCACTCCTCTACAGTTGACGACGCTATATGTAGCGTGTGAGCTAGGCTAATTTGCACCCTTAACCCTACCAGTCAGGGTTAAATGGTTGATTAAACCGTCAACTAACCTCATGGTAGCGCGGGTTGATTTTCCCGTCAAGTATTTTGTTGAACTTTTCATCAAAACAGGCTAGAATGCTTGTCAGGAGGCGAAAAACCGTGGAACAAACATTTGGAAGACTGATCCGTCAAGCTCGCAAGGACAAAGCTTACTCACAACGTGAGCTAGCAGCTATGCTAAGTGTGGATTTTACTTATTTGTCGAAGTTGGAGAACGATCGAGCCGATTATGCGCCAAAAGAGGACGTAATTCGAGCATTAGCGCGAAATCTAGATATAAACGAAGAGGAATTGATTTTCCTGGCGGGGAGACTGCCGCAGCAGTACGAAGCGCTGCTGAAGCAGAATCCGAAGGAAATGCAGGCTCTTTTCCGTCGGATGCAAGAAAATCCAGATTGGCTCAAACAGTCTTTTGAAGCGTAAGAGAGGCCCCTCATAGTGAGTATTTTTAAGCCGTATTGCTTCTATCCCAAAGAATCGATCGAGCGTTTTGCAAATGACATCTTGATGCAGATGCAGAAAACGCAAAATTTTGCTCCGAGATGGCCTTTTGATGCGACAACGGTTGCTGATTTTCTGGATTTAGGCGTAGTTTGGGAGTGCATTGAGCCGGATGAAGAAGGTGCGATCGCGGCGAGGATTTTGCCGCAGCAGCGGTTAATCGAAATCAACGAACAGATTCTCGAAAAACCGCCCGGTTTCATCGAATCGACGATCGCCCACGAAATCGGCCACTGGGTGCTACACGTCAATCAAGACGAAGCAGACGGCACTGTGGAACAGTTGGAATTAAACTTAGGGAATGAAGGAAAAACGGCGTCTGATGTCGAGGAACCGTTTGTTTGTCGGGGTGCGAGTGCTGATAATAAGGTTTTGTCGATCGAATGGCAAGCGCAATATTTTGCAAGCTGTTTGTTGATGCCTCGGTGTATTTTGGAGGAAAAAAGACAGGGACGCGATTTAACTAAGTGGTCGCATTTATACAAAATGAGAGATGAATTGGGAGTGAGCATTTCCAATTTGACAAACCGCTTGCAAGAATTCGATTGGATTTATATTCCCAAGGGAACGCGCGAGATTTATGCCGGGAAAGATGCGGCAAACGGGCAGCAGCGGTTGTTTGGATAAAAGTGCGATCCTCTTCGTTGGCGTAGCCCCCGTAGGGGCGGGCTGCGCTAACGAATTTGAGGTTTGAGATTTGGAAGCCATTCTCTAATCTCAAATCTTTAAAATTCATTTATCATTAAGTTCAATTTTATGCTAACCAATATTGAAATCCTGCTGGCAGCTTGTCAGGAATTAAATATCCCTTACGAAATTCTGCATCCTTCCCAAAACTTGATTAGAGTCAAACAGGGCGGCGAAGAATATTATTTTGTCAATTACATGACGCCATTTAACAGCGCGTCAGTAGCAGAGATTTTTAAAGACAAAGAATATACCTATCAACTATTAAACGGCAAAATAAATACTCCCATAACTCTCGGTTTTGTGTCGCCTCACTGCGAGGAGAAGTATAGAAAGTATTTGAGTTTCCCAGATATTGAATCAATAGTTTTAGAAGTATACAAAAAATTCGCTTTCCCGGTGATTCTCAAAAGAAATCGCGGTTTTGGTGGCAACAATGTTTTTTTGTGTGAAAGTAGAGAGCAAATTAAAGAAGCCCTAGAAATTATATTTAACGTCAACAGCAAAGATTATGACTATGTGGCGCTAGCTCAAGAATATATAGAAATTGCCCGCGAATATCGGGCTGTATTCTGCAAAGAAAAGCTAGTTTTGCTGTACGAGAAAGACAAATCTCAGGCTAAATTTGCGGGGAATTTAAGCCCGCTGCACTGGGAAGGTGCAAAAGCCAAACATATAATTAACCCCAATCTCATGTCGGAGATTGAAGATTTTGTTAAACCTGTTTTTGCTGAAATTGCGATTAATTATGCGGGGCTTGACATCGCGCTAGATACAAAAGGATCATATTGGTTGATTGAAATTAACTCAAGTCCCAATTTCGATATATTTGTGAGAGATAACGATCGCCAAATTGTCGTAACAATGTTTAAACATATCTTAGAAAATTGGTAAAGCCGAGAAACCGGGTTTTTCACCGATATTCACGGCTCAAATCCCATATTTTCCTAAAAAACCCGGTTTCTTCGATCGGGGGTGGGCAAGTCCCGATTAAGAAACATCGGCTTCGGCTGCAATTTTAACCGCTTGCTTCAGCGCAAACACGGCGGTGATGATGCCTACAACCGCAAGAATTGCCGTAATGTAAAAAGCGTTGGTATAGCTGCCAAAAGTATCGCGAATTTTCCCCGCAGCAATTGTACCGAAAAACGCTCCAACTCCGTAGGCTGTATACACAATGCCGTAGTTTTTCGCGTAGTCTGTGGGGTCGAATAAAGTTAAAGTTGCCGTGGGCGCGATCGCCAGCCATCCTCCTAACGACAGCCAGAACAAACAAAACGCAATGATATAAGTTGCGACTTGTCCAACGCCTGCCTGAGTCATCATAATCGATGCGATTAAGATGAGAATGTAGTTGGCGATCGCGGCATATTTTGGCTTAAATCGATCGGTTATCCAACCAAACATCGGACGCCCCATACCGTTAAATATGGCAAACAGAGAAACCGTTGCCGCCGCCGTTCCCGCGTCTAATTTAATAATTTCCTGCGCCACGGGAGAAGAAATTCCGATCGCGCCCAATCCCACCAGCGTGCCAATTGTGTAGCACACCCACAGCCCGTAAAATGCGGGAGATTTCATCATCGGTGCGATCTGGCTATTTACCGCTGTTCCCGATCGGGCGGCCGCAAATCCCGCAGGCGTCCATCCAGTTGGCGGCATTTTCAAAGCGGTCGAAACTGCCAAAATAATGACGGTAAAAGCGATGCCTAAAATCAGAAATGTTTGCGGTATTTGATAGGTATCGATTAAATATTTGGCAATCGGTGCGGTAATTAAAGGCGACAAACCAAACCCGATTACTGTTAGCCCAACTGCCAATCCTTTTTTATCGGGAAACCACTTGGCTGCTACTGCTAGCGGTACGCCGTAAGCAATTCCCACCCCGGCACCGGCGATAACTCCATAGGTGAGTACCAGGACAGTAATATTAGGTGCAAATGCCGATAAAATATAGCCGATTCCTGTCACGACGCCGCCGACTGCGGTCACGGTGCGAGAACCGTATCGATCGATAAAAAAGCCGGTAATTGGCATCAGTACGGCAAAAACTACTAACAATACGGTAAACGGCAATAAACTATCCGTTGCACCGATATTGAGCTGCTTTTCTAGCGGCTTTCTAAAGATACTCCAAGAATAAACTGTACCCAGACAAAGCAAGACCGTGATTCCCAGCGGAACGAACAACCAGCGGCCTTTTTCTGCTGGCATTCCGAAAACTTTTGTTTCGTTCATGTTTTTAATTTTTATCGATGAGGCCTTAATAGGTAATGGCTGTGCATTCCCCGATAAATTGTAAATTTACTAGAAGTTTGTTACCGATGCAATAGTTGTGTTAAAAAAATATTAAACTTAACTAAAATCCGCGCGCAACTTGGAAATTTTTGTGAGAGATCGCAACGATCGCCCGATGGCTGAAAAGATGTTTCAAGACATCTTAGAAAGTTGGAAATAATGCGCTAAACTTAATTGGAGAAATGGGCGATCGAATTAAATAATGTAGGGTGCGCTTCGGCGCACCGCAACTAAATAATGTAGCGCACGGAGCACCGCAACTAAATAATGTAGGGTGCGCGCCCCGCACACCTTACCGCTTACATTCTTTCCAATACTTTAATCCCCAACAACTCCAAACCCAATTTCAAAGTCCTCGCCGTCAAATCGCACAAAATCAACCGCGAAGTCCGCAACGGTTCCTCAGCTTTCAAAACCGGACATTGCTCAAAAAATTGATTGAATTTTTGACTCAATTCAAACAAATACTGACAAATTCGATTCGGCAACAAATCGCCGCCTACAGCATTCACAACTTCACTCAACTGCAATAAATGTTTGGCTAAAACCAACTCTGCATCAGACTGCAAGATTACTTTCGCACCAGCATCTAAATTCTCGAAATCAATCTCACCTTTCCGGCGAATTCCCTGCACGCGCACGTAAGCATACAGCATATAAGGAGCGGTATTTCCTTGCAATGCGAGCATTTTGTCGTAACTGAAAATATAGTTGCTGGCGCGATTTTGACTTAAATCGGCATACTTAACCGCACTCAAACCAACTGTTCGAGATACGTTAGCAATGAATTGCTCAGTTTCCTGTCTTTCCTCGGCTTTTAATCTCTCTTCTAAATCTTGGCGCGTGCGGACGATCGCCTCATCTAACAAATCCTGCAACCGCACTGTTTCGCCAGAACGAGTTTTGAGTTTTTTGCCGTCTTCTCCCAATACCAAACCGAAGGGAACGTGGACAATTTCGACATCTTCAGGAATCCAATTGGCTTTTCTGGCTACTGCAAATACTTGGGCAAAATGGTTTGCTTGTCCTGAATCTGTGACGTAAATTAAGCGCTTTGCATTGTCTTTGTGGATGCGGTAGCGCACTGCTGCTAAATCTGTTGTGGCGTAATTGTAGCCGCCGTCGGTTTTTTGGACTATTAGCGGCAGGGGTTCGCCTTCTTTGTTGGTGAAACCGTCTACAAAAACGCATTTCGCGCCGTCACTTTCTACTAACAAACCTAAGTTGGTTAAATCTTCGACTACTGCGGGCAATAATGGATTGTAAAACGATTCGCCGCGTTCGGTTAATTTGATATCGAGCAAGTCGTAGATTACTTGGAATTCGCGGCGAGATTGATCGCACAGCAATTTCCAAGCGCGGCGGGTGTCTTCGGCGCCTGCTTGCAGTTTTACTACTTCTTGGCGGGCGGTTTCTTTGAAGGTTTCGTCTGTGTCAAAGCGCTGTTTTGCTTGGCGGTAAAATGCGACTAAATCGCCTAAGTCTAGGGCGTCAGCGGTTGTGAGGGCTTCGGGGTGAACTTCGCGCAAGTATGCGATCAGCATTCCGAATTGGGTGCCCCAGTCGCCGATGTGGTTGATTCTGAGTACGTCGTGGCCTTGAAATTCGAGGGTGCGGGCGATCGCATCTCCGATGATTGTCGATCGCAAGTGTCCGACGTGCATTTCTTTGGCTATATTCGGACTGGAAAAGTCGATCGCGATTGTCTGAGGCGTTTTCGCGGGTTCAATCCCCAAACGCGAGTCGCCGGCGATCGCACTAATTTGCGCTTCCAAATAAGCCGGTTTCAGCTTCAAATTGATAAAACCGGGCCCGGCGATTTCTGGGGTTTCGCAGATGTCGCTAATATCTAGGTTTTCGATAATTGTCGAGGCGATCGCCCGTGGGGGCTTTCCTAACTTTTTCCCCAAACTCATCGCCGCGTTGCACTGAAAGTCCCCAAAGTTGGGATTGCTGGCGGCGGCTAGCATCGGATCTGCACCTGCATAACTGTCGCCGAATGCAGCGGTGAATGCTTTTTCAAATTTTGCTTTTAACTGTTGGGCGATCGAGTTCATGTTTAATATTTTGATTGGATGTTTATTTTAAACTCTAGATTAAGCACTTTTTGCCAATAATACTCTTACTACTTAGGTAATTTCCCCATCGAACCCTCTCCCTCTGGCCCTCTGGCCCTCTCCCCACCTACTAAGAAATTTTGTACTTAGCTTTGAGCTGCTGAGCGGATCAAAATCACTGGCAGCGCTAACACACAGTACATTTTATCACAGTTGCGATCGCTACACAAATTTAAAAATGTCACATCAAGTCCATGATCTCGATCGCTAGATCGTTTAGTTAAATCCCTTACATTAAGGTATGTTAAAATTTTTTCAATGCACCCAAAAATCCTACGAAAGGAAGTAGTTATGTTATCTCAACCTATTTTTGGCGATCGCTCTCTGACCCAAGTCTTTTATCAAGCAGTAATCGATCGCTTCTTCGACGGTTTCAGTCTTTCCACCCAAGCACTATTGCGAGAGTCTACCCTCGGCTTCGCCCCTTGTCCCGATGGAGTCAAAACCTTTTTCATCATCGCGCCGAGTCTGGATGCAGCAGAGCAACTAATTGACAAAATGGACAGTATTTTGGAGCGAGTTGCCGAACTCATGGCAGGAGTCGGACAGGTTGCCCTGTGCATAGTTCCCCCCGGCAGCGAGGCAGAGCAATCAGTCGATCTGCAAAACTTAGAAAAAGTTCCCCCGGATTGTCTGGCTTGCAAATTCTTTACTATTATATGTGCCGATGCTGCGAGCGATCGATAAAATTGACAGTTAGCAAGCAGCAACTGTGCACGGCTGGGCTGAATTTGTCCCTGTGTCGGCGCGGGGTAGATTGTCTGTTAGTTACATTCCCTGGAATTCTCGGGCAAAAGGTGCAGGTAATTCGATCGTTTGCCAGGTTGCACTCGCAATCGTTGGCAAGTGTTAAACAAGCAGCCAATATATATATCCAATGGCCGCTTGTCACTCGATCTGATTTTTACCTGTCGGCTTAAACAGCCGTGCATCTACTCTTTTTCCCCCAAAGTCGGCCACCAAAAAGCCGCATTAACCCTTCTGGGTGTCTCGTTTCAAAAGACAGCAGCAGGAATTAGGCGTTATTGCTGGAAAATACATTTTTGCGAAATATTGGCTCATGTTCAGAATAAGCAGAAATATTCTCAAAAATAGATAACACTTGCCCAGCTTGACCTCAAAAACCGGGTTTCTACCCCCGTGCTTCATATTCGCGGTTGGCCGGGAAATTGACAGAAAATAAGTTGTTTGTGGGCGCGTCACAAGCTATACACAAAGCAAAGCTCTACTCAAAAAAAGATGAGTTTCCCAGCGGCACCCTTGGCAGAGCGATCGGATCGCAGGCTCATAGAATTTGTTAAAAATTTCAGTTGAAAATTTGAATTATTAAATTTTATGCCTAACATTGGCGATAAAATCTAAGATTGAAATTCTCAAATCTGAAATCAAGGCATCATGGTAAAACTGACACCAAACCCCAGCTTTAGTTTAACAATTCGGGTTGCTCTGCCGAACCGACCGGGAATGCTGGCAAGAGTCACCAGCGCGATCGCATCTGTCGGCGGCAACTTCGGCCAAATCGACTTGATCGAGCAAACCCGCGCCACTACAGTTCGCGATATCACCGTCGATGCTTACAGCACCGAGCACAATGAAGAAATAGTGCAAGCAGTGAAAGCGCTGCCAGATATCAGAGTGATCGACGTGTACGATCGCACTTTCAACTTGCATCGCGGCGGAAAAATCAGCGTAGTGAGCAAAATTTCCCTCAAACGCCAGTCAGATTTGGCAATGGCATACACCCCTGGAGTGGGCCGCATCTGCACGGCGATCGCCAATGACCCCCAACAAGTTTACAACCTCACAATCAAAAACAATACTGTTGCCATTGTTACCGATGGTAGCGCAGTTTTGGGGCTGGGAAACCTCGGCGCTGCCGCCGCACTACCAGTCATGGAAGGCAAAGCCATGCTATTTAAAGAATTTGCAGGTATTGACGCCTTTCCTATCTGTTTGAACACCCAAGATACCGAGGAAATTATTCGCACAGTGCAGAATATCGCCCCGGTTTTTGGTGGCGTTAACCTAGAAGATATTTCTTCTCCCCGCTGCTTTGAAATCGAAGCAAGATTGCGGGAAAGCTTAGATATTCCCATTTTTCACGACGACCAGCACGGCACAGCGATTGTTAGTTTGGCAGCATTAATTAATGCCTTGAAACTCGTCAAAAAAACAATAGAAGAAGTGTGTATCGTGATTAACGGAGCCGGTGCGGCAGGAGTCGCGATCGCCCGCTTGCTGCGTAAAGCAGGTGCAGAAAACATCATCATGTGCGACTCCAAAGGCGTTCTCTCCGAAGACCGCACGGATATGAACCCAGAAAAACTAGAATTTGCTGTGGCTTCGAGCGGTACTTTGGAAGATGCGATCGCCGGTGCCGATGTATTTTTAGGCGTCAGCGCCCCAGGCGTAGTCACCCGTTCGATGGTGCGTTTGATGGCCGAGAATCCCATTGTTTTTGCAATGGCAAATCCCATTCCCGAAATTCAGCCAGAATTAATTGTGGAAGATGCGGCGATCGTAGCAACCGGACGCAGCGACTACCCGAATCAAATTAACAATGTTTTGGCATTTCCGGGGATATTTCGAGGTGCTTTGGACTGCAAAGCAACCACGATTACGACCACTATGTATTTGGAAGCAGCTTATGCGATCGCCTCTTTAGTCAGTCCTTCCCAGCTTGACAAAGAGCACATTATACCGTCTGTTTTTGACGAAAGAGTTGCCATTGCTGTCGCCGGTGCAGTGCAGTTGGCCGCCAGATCCGAAGGTATTGCCCGCGATTAATTGAAGGAAGAAGGAAGAAGGAAGAAGGAAGAAGGAAGAAGGTTGGAGGGAAGATACCATGTATAAATTAATGGTCTTTGTACCAGTTTTGTACTTCTTCTTTGGTGATTTTTCTGGTTTCTTCTCATTCCCTCTTTCCTCCTCCCCGTTGATTCTTACTCATTTTTGTTTCCCCATCCTGTCTTTTTCCTCAACATCCATCCGTTAAATCCAGTACAGGGAGCGTTGCCGAACTTCCCTCGAACCTCCGATCCAACCTCTTCCTTCTTCCCTCGAACCTCAGCATCCATCCGTTACATCCGTTAAATCCGTTATACAATCCGTTGCAGAACTTTCTTCTTCTCTCTTGCTTAATGAAGGATAAAAGTTACAGCAATAAACAACGTGAAAAGATATAATTAAATAAACCAAGTCCAGCTAGGTCAGATGCAAAGCCAGTTAGGAAAAGCCAAGCGCGATCGCTCCCGCCGCCAATTGTTAGAACTCAGCCCGATAGGGCTGGCATTGTGCCGGACGGACGGGACTCTTCTCGACGTAAATCCAGCTTTTGCAAGTATTATCGGCCGCACAGTGGCAGAAACTCTTCACCTCAACTACTGGGAAATTCAGCAAACGCAGTGCGCGGATAGCTGCACGGGTCTGTGCGAAGCAGCATACAAACATAAAAACAACCATCTCGTACCCGTGCGAGTTTCTGAGCGGGCTATTGAAACAGGGGGAGAGTGCGCGATTTGGCTGAGCGCTGAAGAAATTTTTAATCCTGAGCAAGAAAATAGCGAGCCGCTGGAATCAGCGCCGCCGCACAGCAATTCACATCTGGGAAAATTGCTGACAAAGCAGACTGCCGAACTGGAAAAAACTCAGAAACTACTCGAAGAAAAAATCGCCGAACTGGAACAGGCTCAAGAAAAATTGCGTCTCCAAAGTCAAATTATCGACCAAATTCACGAAGCGGTGATTTCTACAGATATGGACGGCTCGATCACCATTTGGAATCAAGCCTGCCAAAAGTTATACGGCTATGAAAAAACTGAGGCTATCGGACAGCACATTTCTCTAATTTACCCGCCAGAACAGCACGAATTTTTGTTAGAGCAAGTCATCAAACCGCTACAAGAAAAAGGGGATCATGAAATAGAAGTTATAACACGCCATAAATCAGGAGAAAAAATTTCCTCGCACCTGATGCTTTCGCTCTTGAAAGACAAAACGGGAGAAGTGGTGGGGATGGTTGGCTCTTTAACAGATCTCAGCATTTGCAAAGCTTTAGAACAAGAATTAGCACAGAGACAAGCACTATTTGATGCTTTTTTGAAGGAGGCGCCGGCGGGACTTTGCATTTTGGACTCCCAACTGCGGTACGTGCAAATTAATCAATTTCTAGCAGAAATAAATTGCTTGAGTCCAGCAGCTCACATCGGCAAGACTGTACGCGAAATATTGCCGAATATCGCTCCAATAATAGAGCCTTTGTACGAACAAATTTTGAGGACGAAACAACCCTTAATTAACATCGAGATGAGTGGTGACAATCCCAGAAAGCCGGGGTTTGTCCGACACCTGACAGGCTCTTATTTTCCCCTGCTAGACAAAGATGGGGAGGCTCTCGGCATCGGTGCAGTCGTCATTGACATTAGCGATCGCAAACAAGCAGAAGCTGCGCTGCAAAAAAGCGAACAGCTTTACCGCACTATGGCAAGCAATTTTCCTAACGGTGCGGTGATGTTGTTCGATCGAGAAATGCGCTTCACCCTGGTAGAAGGTAGAGAATTAGCAGCCGTGGGGCTTTCCAAAAAATTGATGGAAGGCAAGACAATATGGGAAGTATTCGAGCCAGATTTTTGCGGTACTCTCGAGCCAAATTATCGGGCGGCACTGGCAGGAGAAACAGTTGTTACAGAATTTATTTACAGCGATCGCATCTACCTCGGTTATACTTTGCCAGTCAGAAACGAACGGCAAGAAATCATCGGCGGATTGCTAATGACTCAAAACATTACGGCTCGCCAATTAGCAGAAGAAGCGCTCCGGGAAAGCGAGGAAAAATACAGGTGTATTGTCGAGACAGCAGACGAAGGGATTTGGATGATAGATACGGAGAGTAAAACTACTTTTGTAAACCAAAAAATGGCCGATATGCTCGGCTGCACTCCAGAGGAAATGATCGGACAGCCGGTATTTGGTTTCATGGATGCAGAAGGCATCGCGCTCGCACAAGTCAGTCTCGAACGCCGCCGTGAAGGAATTCGCGAACAGCTCGATTTTAAGTTCCTTCGCCGAGACGGCAGCGACTTGTGGGCGATGGTTTCTACTAATTCCTTGGCAGACAAACAGGGACGCTATGTGGGCGCTTTGGCAATGGTTGCCGACATTACCGATCGCAAGCAAACAGAAGCCGCATTGCAGCAGTCGGAAGCCAAATTTCGATCGCTCTACGAATTAACCAGTTTGCCTGTTTTGATGTTATATGACCATCGCATCACCGATGCCAATACAGCTACCCTAAAACTATTTGGCTGCACTACCGCGCAACAGTTGTACGGCAAAAACCCCGGCCAACTGTCGCCTCCTTTTCAACCCAACGGCAGAGATTCTGTGAGCTTGGTTAACGAAATCATGGATCTCGCCTTTGAGCGGGGAAACCACCGTTTTGATTGGGTTCATCAGCGCTTAGACGGTACAGATTTTCCTGCAGAAGTCGTGCTGACAATCATCGAGGTTGGAAATGAAAAAATTATCCAAGCAGTGATCCAAGATTTAACGGATCGCAAACTTGCAGAAGAAACTTTAGTGCGATCGGAACAAGCGCTCAGACAGCAAGCTCAGCGAGAACAACTGCTAAATCAAATTGCCAACCAAATCCGCAATTCTTTAGATTTAGACACAATTTTAGAAACCGCCGTTCAAGAAATTCGCAATTTGATGCACCTAGATTGGTGCCTCTTCATTTGGTATCGCCCCAACAGCAATCCTCCGGTTTGGGAAATAGTTTGCGAAGCGAAGAATGCAGCTTTGCCGAGTTTACTCGGTACTTATTCTGTAGACGACCAATCTAGTGTCCCCAGGCGGCAGATTTTGCGGCGAGAAATTCTGCGAATTGATGATGTCAGCACTTGTGAAGATGCAGAAGCGCGCGAAAATTTCCAGGCCTTAAAAATTAACTCTGTGCTGTCGCTGCCAGTTCAAACTGCTTCCGGCGATATGGGGGTGATTACCTGCTATCAGGCTATGTCCATGCGAAATTGGAGCGAATCGGAAGTCGAACTGATGCAAGCAGTGGTCGCTCAAATTGCGATCGCGATCGACCACGCCGAACTCTACACCCAAACCCGCACAGCGGCCCGATTAGCTCAAGCTCAAACTCAACAGCTAGAACAAACTTTACACGAACTCCAACGCACCCAAACTCAATTAATTCAAAGTGAAAAAATGTCGAGTTTGGGCCAGTTAGTAGCAGGTGTCGCCCACGAAATTAACAACCCGGTTAATTTTATCTACGGTAATCTCAGCTACACCAGCGAATACACTCAAAACTTGCTAAAAATGCTGCAACTTTACCAGAAGGAATACCCGCAGCCTAGCGCAAGAATTGTAAATGCAAGGGAAGACTTTGAAATAGATTATCTTATTGAAGATTTACCGAAAATTTTAGCATCTATGAAAGTCGGAGCAGATCGCATCCGCGACATAGTTTTGAGCCTGCGGACTTTCTCAAGACTTGACGAAGCCGAAATGAAACAAGTTGACATTCACGAAGGCCTTGAAAGCACGCTGTTGATTTTGCAAAACCGCCTGAAACATAAACCCGATCACCCGACAATTAATGTGATTAAAGAATACGGTAATTTGCCTTTAGTCGAATGTTATCCCGGTCAGTTAAATCAAGTATTTATGAATTTGTTGAGCAATGCGCTAGACGCCTTGGAAATGGAGATAAAGGAATCCAATCGCACTGCCAAAAATCTCGCAATTACGATTCGCACCCAAGTAACCGACAATAACAGCGTTGCCATATGGATAGCTGACAGCGGCCCCGGGATGAGCGAAGATGTGCAAAAGCGCTTGTTTGACCCGTTTTTCACTACTAAACCCATTGGCAAAGGAACTGGCTTAGGATTGGCGATTTCGCACTCTATTATAGTAGAAAAACACGGCGGCAAACTTTCTTGCAATTCTGTATTGGGAGAAGGTTCCGAATTTGCGATCGAAATTCCTATGCGGCAAAAAATAAATTAAAACCCGTTGCATTGATATCATATCATCTCCGCTCGCTCCACCGGATTTGATAGGATTCAAATCCTACTCTTTACCACGAGACGCACGCCACCAGCGGGTGCCATTGTCAAACCGCGCCGTACTGGCAAAACCGGACGATTTTCTGCAAGTTCTAAAGAGTATCGCGACAGCACTTTCGCCAATACTAACTTCATTTCAAACATGGCAAATGCCGCCCCAATACAGCGGCGGTTCCCTCCCCCAAACGGCAAATATTCGTAAGGCGAAAATTGACGTTCTAGAAAACGTTCGGGTTTAAAACGCTTTGGTTCCGGGTAAATATCAGGGCGGTGGTGAACCAAATAAATGCAGGTAGAAAGTATCATTCCTTGGGGAATATTATAACCCATTAACTGCATCGGAGCTTGCAGAAGGCGCGGAAATGCAAAAAATAGGATTGGATAAATCCGCAGCGTTTCGCAACAGACAGCATTCAAATACGGGAGTTTACTTATTTCCGCCGGGTCGCAATTTTCGACATCAATAGAATTGAGTTCTTGCAGCAGTTTTTCACGGACTTCTGGGATGTAGTGAATCCAATACAAAGCCCAGGCTAAAGCTGTGGCTGTAGTTTCGTGTCCTGCGAATAAGATTGTCATTAATTCATCCCGCAATTCAACGTCGCTCATCGGCTGTCCTGCTTCGTCACGAGCTGAAATTAACAAGCTCAGGATGTCTTCGCCCAATGGTTCAGACTGAGTTTTGCGATCGCGAATTTCTTGATAAAGCAGTTCATCTAAACGCTGTCTTTGTCGCAGAAATCCTCCCCAAGGACTCCAAGCACCTAAATCTTTTTGCAACGACTTGATAAACAAAAAGGTAGCGCTTAATGGATTGCTAAACAGGCTGAACATATTAATCATTAGTTGCTGAATTTGCTGGTAGCGTTCTCCTTCGCTCAGCCCGAAAACCGCGTGCAAAATTACTCCTAAGGAAACTTCCTGCATAGTTGGTTGCGCGATTACCGAGCTACCAAGAGTCCAATTATTAATTACTTTTTCGGTGGTATTGCAGATAATTTGTCCGTAAGCTTTCATGCGTTCACCATGAAATGGTGGCATTAAAAGTTTGCGCTGCTGCAAATGTCGCTCGCCATCTAACAACAATAAGGAATTGGAGCCTACTAAAGGTAGCGTTATCTGGTTTCCCGTACCGGATTCAAAGAGTTTGGAATCGGATGTAAAAATTTCTTGAATAGCTTGAGGATTGCTAATAATTACTTGGGGCGGAAAGTTGCTGAATTTGCTGGTAAAAAGGTCGCCGTAGCGTTGATAATTACTATCTAAATAATACAGAGGATTTAAAAGTCCCCGCACTGTCTGAACAAATCTAGCGTCTTTAGGGCCGTCTAGCAATTTGTTGGTAGCATGATTTTGAGAAGGAGAGTTTTCTGTGGGGATAGTCATTTGTTTTTCTCCTATTTTTAGGGTTTCACAGGACTCATGAAAGCATAAGTCTTATTTCAAAAAACTCTCAAATCCCTCAGCTATTGAAAAATAGTACGCGGTAAGCATCATAAATTAGTACGGCAATCGTAGGATACAGAGTAACTCCCAGGCCAAAAGCTCGTTCCATAGGCTCTTTGAGATAGCCTATCCCAAACCCTATTCTTCCGAAAACAAACAAAGTTGCCAAAATTGGAATCAGCTTGATGCTGTAAGCATCTAAAAAGGTAGAAAGGATTAAATTGCCTACAAAAAACAGCACAAATTGCTCTCTTCGTGTTGCTTAGATAACGCAAATGAATCCGCATTGCTTCTGATTCGGCAGTTGCTAAAGGGTTGATGGCTGGGCTGCTAAATCT
>JACJNV010000126.1 GCA_014695175.1 Microcoleus sp. FACHB-DQ6
CTCAAGACCTTCTAAGGTAGCTATTTCTGCTGAATCTGTATTCCTGTAGAGGATTTGCGCTATCTCGTCAATACAGGCTGATAACCGTAATTGTTCTTCGGGAGTTATGCTCATTTTTTTCCCCTGATCTATTCTCTTTATTTTAGCTGCAGGCAGTCTATTTGCAAAATCGGGATGCTCCCAGAGCTTATGCCATTGTTAAGAATATATTATTCAAATCTTCCTTAACAGATGATAATATTCAGGCTTGTGGAAGAGCCGTTGATTACTTGAATGAACATTGGGAGAAAATAAATCAAGATTCACGCTCGCTGTATTTACTTCTTAAAGTTTGGTGGTTAAGTAAAGCCAAGGAGAACTTATTTACTGGAGAACGAAAAACTGTGTTATTCAGTCAAGAAGATTGGAAAAGTTGCCTACAAATTGTAGAAACATTAATGAAGACAACAGAGTTTTATGAGAATCTATCTCTAACTTATTTGAAAGGCTTGGCAAACTTCCATCTAGATCGAATTCAGACTTCTTTAGAAATATTCAGAGATCTTGAAAATGAGAGTTCATCAATAGGACGTAGACGAATTCTCCGTAGTTATCTTGCGAGTGGTTCCGATGGAAACCCAAGAAAATTTACGGGAGAAGTCGCGTGGAGGCATGAAAAACCTTATGAACGTGGAGCTTTATATGTATCAGAATTGCAGCGTAATCGCATTCCTTTTATTCCACAGCAATTTGGCAAGCCCGATATTCTTGTAGGTGAGTCTCCGGGTGAATTTCACATAGCTTTCAACTTTCTTGGTCCTATTGCAGATCCGATAACATATTACTCTCAACCATTGCAAAAAAAGAAATAACTATGAATTCATCCGAAGAGGTGCTGAAAGCTTCTCAAAAAATTTATGCCTGTAAACAAGAAATCGATTCCATAGTTTCTCAAATTATTGAAGGCGATCAATTATTTGGTTCAATCAGTATTCAGTTTACTTTGGAGGGAATGTCTGAGTGCTGCTTTCAGCGAGTAATCTCTTGGTTATATACCTTATATTGGGAAGCCGGTAAAAAGTCTGATATTAAATTTTTAGTAGAGCTATTCGATACTTTTGATCTAGACACCAGTAAAAATTTAAGTGCACATTTTTATCTTGTTCAATCGTTGCGTACTCTTCTTCAGCATAATGTTGCTAATAAAGACGCTCACAATAGTGGGCTTCAAAAAAAATGCTCAGAGTGGTTTGAATCTATTTCTGGACATCCTAAACCCGAGAATGATTATGATTGGGAAAAGTCTTTGATTAAGTTAGTAGATGAAGCCCAGAGGTTTCTAGAAGCGATTCTAAAGTGCATACAATCCATAGAACGCGATGAGTCAAAGGATGAAATTATTAAGCAGTGGAATATGCGCCGAAAACGCTACTTTTCACCTTGGGATTATGACAATTTGATTCGAGAAGTAATGGGTGATCTTGGTGTGACAAAAGATGTGGTAAGGCTTAGAAATAAATATCAAAGTAAATGGAATGAGGTATTGAAAAATTCCTCAATCAATTCAGATTTTAGGTTTGAACTTAAAAAGCTTATTCTTAATACACTCTTAGACGAGCAAGAAATGTTAATGCCGTTAATACCGGATGACATTATATCAGAGTTTGGTATTGCAGCAGGATCGCCAGAGATATACAAGCTACTTAGAAAAGCTAAAAATATTTATAGAATTGATTCAGAACTTACAAAAGAACAACTCTTGGCAAGATTGAGAGCAGATTTACGGACTGGGTGACAACTCCGTCAAAAGCCCTACTTAGTTATGAAAAATAGACCAATCGAGTTACAAAAAAATGGAAAAATGGTGTAAAGTCCCACTTTTCCAAATTTTTATTTTTGTGCTGTTTCCTGCTGTTGTAAGTCTTGTTCTTGCATCTGCAATAACTCGGGAACTGTTACGAAACTGTACCCTTCCTTTCTCAATCGAGCAATAATCTCAGGTAAAGCTTTTACAGTTCTCGCTCGATTGCCGCCGCCGTCGTGCATCAGCACAATGCCGCCGGAATTTGCCTGCCTCATCACGTTGTCTATCAAAGATTCCGTAAGAGTGCGCCAATCAAAAGAATCAGCAGACCACATCACAACTGCATAATTTTTCTTTTGAGCGTAAGCTGCCAATCCATTGTTTAAAATGCCTCCTGGCGGGCGGAACATCGATGTTTGGATGCCGGTCAACTCCTCAATTAAGGATGAAGTGCGATCGATCTCGCGAGCAGCACCGTCTTCGTTATACTGAAGGTATTCATGGCTCCAAGTGTGATTGCCGATCGCGTGACCGGCTGCTGCAACCTGTTTGCCAATGTCGGGAGAATTTTTCAGGTATTTTCCTACCCAGAAAAATGTAGCCTTAATATTATTTTCCTTGAGAATATCTAGGATTTGTGTAGTGGTTTTCGGCCAGGGGCCGTCGTCAAATGTCAGGGCGATCGCCTTGCGCTGGGGATTGAGTTTCCCATGACGAATGGTTGTACCTTGAAACTGCGAAGGTACGGCTGATTGAAATCGGATTGCCTGCAATTGGGCTAGAGACTGTTGGGAAAATTCTACTCGATTGGCGATCGCCTCGGAGAACTTATTAATATTGGACATCGGCTGTTGTTCTTGGGACTGGGATACAGCCAAGACTTGCGCCTGAATCGGTTGCAAGGGCTGATTTGCCCGGAAGTTAATTGGCCATGTCACACCCAGCAAAAAACTTCCTGTTGCTGCCATCAAAGCAACGATTAAAGTTTTTCGCCGCCTCCACAGCAGTTTCAATTTTGTCACGTCCTTCTCTCCTTCACACCTTGCACAGTTAATTTGAGATTTTATGTTGATATCAAGTTAATCCACTTAAGAGAATAATCTTAAATTGGACTGTTCCTAAAAATGCTACTGGAAATAACCGATCGCGGGGAAGTCCATCCGGATAAAAAAATTTAAGATTTGTGTGCCAGAAATCCCCTAACCCATAAAAACGTGGGATGGTTGAACTTTTTCCCCAGCCAGGGGGACGGCGCTCAAGTCGGATTCATGGCAGGATATTCTTCGGGACTCAGCCCGCATCAGCCCGCGTCCCTACCTGACACTGCAAGATGTGAGTTTAACCTGAGATGTTGCAGTATTGTTAATAAGCCTTTCAAGGGCGGGTTAGAAGATTCCACCCCACAAGAAAATTTAGTCTTTGTGGGATAGACGGGAAAGCCTATTAAGCCAGAATGGCGCAAGATGTGAGTTTAACCGGATTTGATATGAGGGCGATCGCGCGCCCCCAGGCTCGTAAAATTAACTTTTAGGGCCGATTCTCTCTTTGTACAAGCCGACAATCCGATCGATAACTTCAGCAACAGTCAGATTGTCTGTTTGAATTTCCACAGCATCGGCCGCTTTACGCAAAGGTGCAACCTCGCGGGTGCTGTCCTTTTCGTCCCGTAGGGCGATGTCTTGTTCCAATTGGGCCAAGCTAATATTAGCCCGATCGCTATCTTTAAGTTCTAACAGCCGCCTGCGCGATCGCTCTTGTACCGAAGCCGTCAAAAAAATCTTCAGTTCCGCATCGGGAAACACGTTAGTGCCGATATCGCGGCCTTCTGCTATAATTCCGCCTTTTGTGCCGCAGCGCCGCTGTTCCTCCACCAGAAACTGCCGCACGGCGGGAATTGCCGCCATTTCCGAGACGCGGGATGTCACTTCCAAACTGCGAATTGCCTCGGTTACCTCTTCGCCGTTAATCTTCAACATCTTTGATGCGGGATCGAGGTTGTATTCCAAATAACTGGAACTGATTAATTCGGCGATCGCGCATTCGTCGGAAATCGGCGTGTCTGTTTTCAATGCCAGCCAAGTCAGCGCCCGATACATCGCGCCGGTATCCAGATAAAACAAGTTCAAAGCTGTTGCTGCAAGGCGAGTTACGGTAGATTTGCCTGCTCCCGCCGGGCCGTCGATCGCCACAATGGGCCGACGATTCCTGAGAATTATATTGTCAATCAAACGAGTAGAGCCAACTCTGGCGGCCACGGCTAAAAGTCCCGCTGTTTCCACAAATTGCAAGGGCGTTAAAGTGTTGGGATCGACGAGTTCGGCGTATTCGAGATCGACTGCGGGTTCTTCAGCGACTGCTGCGTGGGCTGCTGCGAGTGCGGCTGCTGCGGTGCGATCCCCTGAAGAAAAAGTTTCCCAGGCTTGTTGCAGCGCGCGGTAGAGTACGGAGGCTTGCTGTTTTTGCTCTACTGTTAAATACAGATTGCGAGAACTCATTGCCAGTCCCGACTCTTCGCGGACGATCGGACAAGCGACAATCTCTACAGGCAAGTTAAAATCAAAGACCAACTTCCGAATAATTGCTAGCTGCTGGGCGTCTTTTTGACCGAAATAAGCTTTTGTCGGCTGCACCAAACTCAAAAGTTTAGTAACAATTGCCGCGACGCCCTGAAAATGACCGGGCCTTGCTTTGCCGCACAAAACCGATGTCATCGCCGGTGGTGGCACTACTTGAGTTAAGGATGAAAGGTGAATCTCTATCTGTTTTTGGGCGGTTTGCTCTGTTTCTGCGCCGACTGCTTGGTTGCCGAACATTTCGGTTGCTGAGGGAGCAAATATGGCATCAACCCCAGCTTGTTCGCACAACAGCCGATCTTGCTCGAAATTCCGAGGATAATCTTGAAAATCTTCTGTCGGCCCAAATTGCAGCGGGTTGACAAAAATGCTGACCAGGGCGATCGCATTTTCTTGCCTTGCCCGCTGGATCAAGCTCAGATGTCCTGCGTGCAAAGCTCCCATCGTCGGCACCAAACCGACTGTCAAATGAGGTGCAGCAGACTTTTGTAAATTTAAGTAGCAGCGAAGTGCTGCAATGGTAGTAAACAGGCGCACCGGTAGAATCTCCTGAAGGCATTCTGCAGAAGGCAGAATTTGTTTGTCGGAATTTGTTCGACTTGACATCTTCCACCATCCTGCCTTAACAGGCTTTCGGGCCTCTTCCACAAAGATATGGTGGAAGATGTCAGTTTTATTCTACTTTCTGCTTTCTAAAGTTCGGATAACTTTTGTATTCTGCCTTACAGTACCGTTCAGCGTTCAACTGTTGTTTGCTGCTGCGGTTCGATCACTTCGATTTCGACTCTCGCAACGCCACTGCTCATCATTCCCAGCACGCTGGCGGCGCCGGCGGACAAGTCAATGACCCGATCGCCCACATAGGGGCCGCGGTCATTAATGCGGACGACTACGGTGCGGCCGTTGTCGAGATTTCTCACCATGACTCTAGTTCCAAAAGGCAAGTGGCGGTGCGCTGCGGTCAAATCATTTTGGTTGAAACGCTCGCCGCTGGCGCTGAGGTTGCCGTCAAATCCCGGGCCGTACCAGGAAGCCCAGCCGCTGAGGCGCACTTGAACTGGGCCCATAGACAGCACGGGGGGTTCTGATTGGGGTTTGCCTGCGACTTTTTCCAGGGGTGGGGCGTTGCCCAGAAGCCGGCGGAGGCGATTGGTTGCTTGCAGGGCGTCTCGGCTAAAGTCGGTGGTGCTGTCGGGGAGGATTGTTTCGGCGTTGATGTTTACCAAGTCCTCGCCGTTTGCCTGGATAATGTAGCGATCGCCTTTTTCCCACTTAACGGTAATGCTGTTGGGATCGATGTTGTTGCGGGCTAGCTGATTGAGTCTTGCTGCTAAGGTTGATGCCCGCCAAACTGAATCGGGTTCTTGGTTGCGGTCGTTGCTGGCAATGTTTCCGACTTTGGGATTTTCTCTGGCGCCCGCTACTTTTGACCGACTGCTAGCACCGGCTTGGCTGTTGCCAGTTTCTCCCATTTTCGTGTTTGTTTCCGGATTGGCGTTCAGAAAGGTGATGACTGGAATGTTTCGCACGTAGACTGTCGCTGCTTGTCGCCCGTCTAACTCGTGGGGCTGGATTTTGGCGATCGAGTCTCGGGCAATTTCAGCTCTTGCTTGATACTGATACTGTCCGACTTTTTGCGCTTCGACCCGACTCGCGTTTAACTGCCGGGACGGTTGGGTGGCAATTACTTGCTCGGAAACCGGAGAGTTTTGGTTGTCGGCACCTGTTGCTTGTGCGTGACAAGAGGATGCCGTTCCTACCACAGGAACTAACAGGACAGCGAGTAGACCACCAACAAATTTTTCCTTCATACGTCCATTTTTGTGAATAGCCATTGCCAACCGAGATTGGAGGATTGGCCATTTGGCGGCGGGCGTCAAGGATTTCTCTCTTGCCCTTCGCCATTCCCCCGTGAGTCAAAGCAAAGTATCGGGGTGCGTTTTTGCTTTCATGCTTCCGCCCCAAAAAAAATTGGCGGAAACTTCCCTGACACTTGACAACTCGTGCTCGATCCGCAATTTGTGTTTTGTTCACGAACTGCAACAGACTACCACAAACTTTTGCGGTTGGGGATCGCTGCGATCGCGATTTTCACCAAATATTCATCAAATTTTCTCCAAACCCTCTATCATAAAATCCTTTAGTTACAGTGCTTACAGCCGTTTCAGTTATTCCCGAAAAATTTACAAAAATTTACAAAAATTTAGTGTCTGTTGTGGGCTGCCGAATAGCTAGTGTGAAAAAAGCTGTTTGTCAACTGTTATGGCCATAAACTAAAAATTAGAAATCGATTTGGCGGACTTATGGATTATCGAGAAGCAGGTGTGGATGTTGAAGCGGGCAGAGCTTTTGTCTCGCGCATCGGGAGTATGGTCAAGAGCACGCACAGATCGGGAGTTTTGGGCGGATTCGGCGGGTTTAGCGGGTTTTTCAGCGTTCCTGAGGGTTTAAAAGAGCCGATTATGGTTTCGGGTACTGACGGCGTTGGGACTAAGTTGAAATTGGCCCACAATCTCGATCGGCACGACACGGTAGGTATCGACTTGGTGGCGATGTGCGTCAACGACGTGCTGACATCCGGGGCCGAACCCCTCTTTTTTCTCGATTATTTAGCGACGGGAAAGTTAAATCCCGAACAATTAGCTGCGGTGGTGGCCGGGATTGCTGACGGTTGCAAGCAAGCGGGCTGTGCTTTGTTGGGCGGGGAAACGGCAGAAATGCCCGGTTTTTACCAACCGGGAGAGTACGATTTAGCTGGTTTTTGCGTGGGAATTGTCGAAAAGAGCAAATTGTTGGACGGTTCGCAGGTACGGGTAGGAGATGTGGCTGTGGGGCTGGCGAGTTCGGGCGTACACAGCAACGGTTTTAGTTTGGTGAGAAAAATTGCGGGCGATGGAGGTTTTGACTGGAATTCCCAACCCGAAAAGTTAGGTGGCAAAAGTTTAGGAGAAGTGCTGCTAACTCCGACTACAATTTATGTTAAACCAGTCCTCGAAGCAATTAAGAGTGGTTTAGATATTCACGGCATGGCTCACATTACGGGCGGCGGTTTGCCGGAAAATTTGCCCCGCTGTTTGGGCGCAAATCAATCTGTGAAAATTGACAGCAATAGCTGGCCAAATTTGCCAATTTTCCAGTGGATTGCTGAAGCTGGCCAAGTTGCCACAGCAGATATGTTCAATACCTTTAATATGGGGATTGGGTTTGTGCTGTTGCTCGATCGCACAGAAGTCGATCGGGCTGTTAAATGGTTTGAATCTCAGGGAATTGGTGCTTGGGCGATCGGGGAAGTGATTGAGGGGAAAGGAGAATTGATCGTGGATAACGGTTAATGGGTAATTAGTAAGAAGCAATCGCAGGGGCTGAAGATTGCTTCGCTTTGCTTTGTGCAATAACAGACAATCTCAATCTGCCTTCATCTGTGTATATTATCTGCGGTTAAATTTATACTTTTGTAAGTAACCGCAGAGGAGACAGAGGAAGAAAGAGAAAAAGGAATTCACAACAGATGACTTGTTGCTACAATTTTAAATGAAATTGAAATTAGCTATTGTGCTTTTAAATACGATATAATTAAAAATTATTTCCGTTAATTAGTGTAAAATTTTACGCCGAACGTTTAAATTAATTGAAGAGCTATACTATTTATTAGATCGACTCTGAAATGAAGGATAGTTAATTGTTTAAGTAACCAAATATTAAAAACCAAGGTAAGTTTTGTATCACAGTTTAAATAAAAAACATCTTATTAGGCTTGTACGTGACTCAAAAGTTCCAAAAACTCTTGCACAACTAGATCCGGCTGTTCGCTGCATCGGGTAGCGTCGTAATGTTTGACAAGAAAGATGCCAGAATCTATGAAAAGCTGGCACATTTCATATTCTGTTGCGTTTGGATGGGATGATCCACTGTCAATTTTCAGCATCCCTAACTTGTTTTGGTGAAATATCAGAAAGTCAGCTTCTAGATTCTGTCTACCTTCCGGTGTTGTGAGTCGGAGTTGGGAGTTGGGGATGAAGAGAGTGGAAGTGCGATCGAGGGTTTCGGCAATTTTCACTTGTGCGTCGGAGTGAAGGCGAAAACCATTCCAGTCCATTTCGTTTTCTGAGCCAGATAATTCAGTTTCACTGTCAGCATTTATTGTTTTATCCAAATCAGCTTGACCATAATCAGCTTCATTTAAGTTTGCGAATAATCTAGCTCCACTTAAGTTGGCTCCGCTGAGATTAGCACCGCTGAGGTTAACTTCTATTGTCAGATTTCGCTGTAAGTTCACTTGACTCCGCCGTAAGTATCGCTTTAATACAGATTTAAGATTATCTTTTTTGACTTTTTCTTCTAGTGCTTTTGAAAGTAGTTTCCATAGTTTAGCACCAGCATCTTTGATATAATCATATTCATAGCCTGCGCTTTTAGCAATTTCTATATAAGACCGCCCTTCCCAGGATTGACGAAACACTATATCTTGAACTTTGTTGAGGCGATCGTAGTTGAGGGCTGTTTCTGCGATCGTTATGGCTTCGTCAACGGTCATGTGTCAAAGTCCATTACTAGCGGAGCGTTAAGGTAGGCTTAGTATAGATTGTACCGCAACAGACGCTTAATATTACTATTTTATTACTATTTTATTACTTTTTATTACTTTGCAGCCTAGATAAAGTTGCTATTATATCTCTAAAGACACACCGATGTCAATGCCAATAACACCCACCAGCAATCTTAAAAACCTGATTGAATAAGGTCTAAGATAGATGCTAGCTAATTGGTAGCTTCGCTGTTCCTTGGAAAGGAGTAATTATGGCCGCAAATGACTTATTGCCCAAAGATGATAATGACAGACCGATCAGGAATACCAGGATAGAAATTACTAAGCAAACAGTTAGATTTGATTCAGATGTCTATCAGTTTCGTAACGTCACAGGTTTTGGGTTAGCTCCGGTGAAAAACACAAATCTATTTCCCATACAATTTATTTTAGTAGTGTTTGTAATTGGACTTTTTTGTGCAAATATTCCTGAGTGGAGATTTTGGGGAATAATATTTGTTTTAGTAGCAATAGGGGGAGTTTATGCAAACAGTTCACAACCCAAAAAGTACGGTCTAAAATTGTACCTAAATTCAGGTTCTCCGTCCCCAGTATTTATTACTAGCGATATGCCAGGTTTAGAAAAAGTAGTTTCAATATTATACAATTTCATGGAAAGTAATGCAGAAGGTAGTTATGTAATCTATGCAGAAGATCGATCTATCCGAATAGAAGGAAGTGTGGGAGGATCTGTCACAGCAGGTAATATTGGAGGCAGTTCATCAAGCAATGTTGGAGGAAATGTTTGGCGAAATGACTAAAATTTCATAGCTTTACGCAGGATATACTAACCAAATCAGGAGTCATTATGGAAGACCGATCAATCAAAATTGGAGGAAGTGTCGGAGGTTCCCCAACGGCAGGTGATGTGGAAGGAGATGTATCAAGTCATGTTGGAGGTGATGTATCAAACATTATCAACCAGTTACCCTCATCCTCTGAACCCGATCGCCCTGGAATCAAAGAATTACTCACCCAACTCCAAGCAGAAATTAAAGCAGATCCCAACTTAACAGAAGATGACAAACAGGATGCTTTAGAACAAGTAAAAGAGTTAGCTGAAGCTGCTCAAAATCCTAATGATGCAGAAATGAAGAATAAAGCCAAAAAGGCAGATAGGATGCTCGGACGAATTATCTCCGCTGTACCACAGGCAACAAAACTACTAGAATTCTGTAATAATCTACTGCCATTGATTACTAAAGTGTTTGGGTTTTAGTAAGCGACCGCCTTTCAGCAAACACGCCAAATAATTACGATCGCACTTCTTCTCCTCTCATTTGTTAACAGCACTCTTTTACGGATGGGTCAACAGGTTTGTGAAGTGCGATTTAACTCAATCCAGGAAAATCCTCATACAAAGCAGAGATTGGACACTGAAAATTGAGACTAGCCAACTCTAGACATTCCCCCTCACGGTAGAAAGAAAAACCCCAACGTTCGGCCACATCGCGACGGTAGCAATCTACATTCATCCGTTGTTGAGTGATTAATACATATTCTTGTATAGTTGATAGCGATCGATAATCCGCAAATTTATCTCCTCTGTCAAACACCTCAGTTGTTGGAGATAATAATTCCACTTTATATGATGTTATGTTAATTACCAATAAAAATGCTTGGTAGTAAAGAGTTTAGTCTTTATTGACTCATGTTTTCCGTGCTCAGGACAGAACTACTCACTACCAAATTGATGATTTTGATGGCAGAAATTATCGCTACAAACTTGATGATTTTGAGGACAGAAGCGCTGACTTATTAATAGGCGATCGACAATCCTTAGACTTTTTGCAAAAATAGATAATATCTGTGTTCATTTGCGTTGATCTGCAGTTAAAAACAGAAAATACCGAACTCTTGCAAAAAGTCTAACCACCAATCTTATTTAGTCTTGTCCAAATTCCGCGACTCCAACCAAATAGGAATTGCAATCCAAGCAACTGCTAACAGCAAAGCAAATACCGCAAATTGAGCGGCCCAAGCTACCAATTTCTCCAAAGACACAACTTGTCCCAAGAAGTAGGATAAACTCACCATTACAGATGCCCAGCTTGCAGCACCCAGAACATTGAACAGCGAAAATTTCCAAAAAGGCATTTCTGCAATACCCGCTAGGGGGCTAGCAAAAATTCGCAGCAGTGCGATGAAACGGCCCAAAAATACGGCTTTAGCTGCATTTTTGCTAAACTGTTCTTTTAAGTCAAACAGTTGTTCTTCTCGAAAGCGGAAAAATTGTCCCAGCTTCAGCAGCAGTGGCCAGCCACCGTACCTGCCGATCGCATAACCAAGGTTTCCGCCCACAGTCGCACCGGCGATCGCACTGCCGAGTACAAACCAGTAATTCAGTTCCCCGCTGCCAGCTAAAAACCCGCCAGCAATCGTAATAGTCTCGCCTGGAAGAGGAACTCCCAGATTTTCCAGCAAAATTCCCAGGAATACTGCCCAGTAGCCGTAATCGCGCGCAAACTGCTGAATAGTCTCTAACGATAAAAACTCAAAAGACATTCGATACTGCCTTCGTAAACTTTTGCAAAGCTCAATACACTTATATATTGGCTCGATTCAGCCAATAGTGCAATCTTTCGCTGTGATGAAGAACACACTGTTGTCGCGATCGCTGGTTCCACTAAAAATTAGCCTTTCAGGCATACTAGATTAATAGATAATTGTGGCCGTTGCGTTCCGCGCGATAGCTAGCCAGTTTTCCTACTAAATTTATCACAACGGCTCTCCCCACCGATTCCCACAAGGGCGATCGCCCTTCCTCAAACCTTAGCTGAAATCCCCTGATGCTTTCAACAGAATCAGCAACTGAACTCACTTATTCATACTTTACGATGGTAGGATAACTGCTATGGAATTTCCCAACTTCAACCAACACATCATCCTTCAACCTCACAACTGCCTCGACTCCCAAGCCGGAAGCCTCCTCCAGCAACAGCTAGCCGAGATTGTCCCCGAACGCCACAAACTCTGGGTAATAGACATGGCCGCCGTAGATTTTATCGACAGTTCCGGGATCTGCGCCTTAGTCGGCGGACTCAACGCCGCCCGCCACCGGGGATGCCGCCTCGTCATCTGCAACCTCTCAGCCACAGTCAAGCTAATTTTTGAAATTACTCAACTCGACCAACTCTTTGAAATCTTCGACAGTTTCGACCAAATTATCTCCGCTGAAACTCCGGCTCTAGTTGCTTGATTAAAATGAGCTCCCGAGTTTAAATCTCAAGTTTGCAAGAGACTTCAAGCAACCGCAGAGTTGATTTCTATATCATAAATAGGTTGATTTGTCAAGCAATACCAATGACAAACAAATAAATCCGGCACTTGAACGCCGACAGAAGCGATCGCAGGTGCAGCCGGAAAAGGCCAAAGTCGATCGAAACAAATCCTTTCCCCTACGAACCCGAACTGCATCAAATAAGTCGCCGGCGGCGCATTTAAAAGATTCAGCAAGCGGTAAGCCAACTCATACAACTGCTGTCGCCAAACATCCGACAAATGCACCGGTTGAGAGTAACTCAACTCGCCAGACTGCTTGTCAGGTTCCCCACCAATCACCTCAGCATACAGTGGCCCCTTTGCCGTCAACACCACAGGCAGCCAAAAATTGCCACCCCCGACGGGAACTTGCAATTCCTGGGCCACTCGATCGCGCGCCACCGAAACATTGCTACAAAATCGAAACACATCTTGAGCCGGAAAAACCAGGTTTTCTGGCACATTCAGCGTCAAAGGACAAACGATCGCCCCACCCGGAGCGATCGCGGCAGAATTGAGTTCCGAAACCCCACAGATATTGACTTCAGTTAAAGGATTAGATTGAGCGATTGCCGCCTTGAGACTTGCGCCCGGATCATTCTCACCACCCGCCACAATCAAAACCTTAGACATTGCCAAAGCTCGGCATTTGAATGCCCCGATCGTCCTCAGCATCGACGCTCGGCAGATCCAAGCCCTTAGCCTTGCGGCTCCGCACAGCGAGACGGTAAGTGACGCTTTGCAACTCAGTGTGCAACTGGCGGTTTTCCTTTTGCAGTTGATCCAATTTTTCCTTAATTGGCTCGATGCGCTCGGCAAACTTCTGGCGGTAAACCCCTGGCAATTCCTGAACCACCTGTTCTAGCATCCTAGACCGATCCGTCAATTCCTGCACCGACTGCCGCAGTTGGTAAACCTCAGCATCCCGCTCTGCGATTTGTTCCTGATAAAAACCCACCTGTTCTTCAACAGCTTGGAGTTGTTCCCGCATTGCCTGCATTTGAGCTTGGTGGCGATCGGAAACTTCCGGTGGCGGCACAAAACTAGAATTGCCCTTTACCAGCCTGAAAAGTTCTTGAGACAACTGCTGCACCAATTGGTCGCGCATTTGCAGCTCTTCGGTGAGACGAGATACCTCTGATTGCAATTCTTTTGAGCTTACAAGTTTAGTTTGATTCACGATGACTCTCAGCTTTTGTTATATAATGTGTTTCTCTTTAAAAATATCTTTCCCTTACCGCAGAGGCAAGAGGCACTTCAAAAGTTTTGAACCCATTAGGCTAAATCGAGCCAGCGGCCCGATGTCAAGGGTAAAGCTCAGTCTAACTCAAATCAGGCATCCACGTCATCACCTTAGTTTCTTGCCATAGACACAGGTAGAATCCTAGGTTTTTTGTCAATAAACCCGGTTTCTTAGCTTTTTCTGAGAATAGTGCAAGATCTCATGTGTAACCAATCACAGCCGAAAGCACTTTGCCAGCTTCGTCCAGGGTGCTGCCAAAACAGATAATACCGTCCTCGTGACCGGCCATCGCCAGAATTTTGCGCTCTGCCAAATTCTCCTCCTCAAAAAGTCTAAACATTTCTAAGGCCATCTGAGGAGTGCCGTAAGGTATTTCTTTTCTAGTAGTAGGAATCTTAAACAGCAGTTGCTGCCATAGCTTAGGATTATGGACGTGAATTATCGCGCCAATATCCTGTCTCTGAAGGTACAGGGCCCCGTGAGTCAGGGACTCCGACGAAGCTTGTACGGGGCCCCGGCAGCCGAGGAAATTTTGTTCTAAGTTAAATTCGGTAACAGTACAGTATGATTCTGGTCCCAGAGTTCTCAAGTGTGCAGTCTGGGTTCCTGATATCACGAATTGGCAAGAATTCCCGAGTCGGACGCTGACGTTGCCAAACCCTATGCCATTTTCGTAGACGCCAATTAATCCCCAAGCGTGGAGCCGATCGCGCCAGTCCATCAAATCTGCTATGTTCCGGGCAGCTACAGGGCCTGCCTCTTCCCAGTCACAGCGGTACTTAACGACTCCTTCATCCATCCATTTTTCGCTCAGAGCGGACACAACAGACACGATACGAGCACAGACTTAATCGAAGTTGTCAAACAGCTTTTTTTGCCTGCTGCCTTCTGTCTCGGTGCATCAGTGCCTTAACTAATCTACATTCCCGTGTCGCCGTAATTAGCGACCGACATTAGCAAAAAGTAAGCTACGAAAGAAGAACCAATTATTCCCAAAATCATGATTTAGCCTCTAGGTAATTACAAAAGTTCAATATGAAACTATACGCTTTCAGTCGGGGAGTTTGATTCCAGGCTTTTGCCCGATCTAGTTTCTGATGTGAAACTACATAACCTCCCTGCATCAGTTATTTTTCTACCCTACAGCATTTTTACTGAGGGTATTTATACCTTAAGAAAGATTTAAGGATAAATTACCCCTTCATCAGATAAATTAGCTAAAAAGCAACCGTACATTTACTGATTTTTTATCATTATACATATATTTAAGCAAAAAGCAAGCGGAACAAAAAAAATATTTTTTAGCCAGTCTGGGAGGAAGTGGCAGAATCTTCGGGTGCTCTACGTTAGTCAACACCTCTGTCGATCGAGCAATTTTTAGCTCCGGGGCATCCTACAAGCTAAGAAACCGGGTTGAGCGTAATATCATGTCGGGTAAAATCACCGCAACGCCAGCTCGCGTCGGCGGGTTCACCAAAATCTGTAAGTAGTAGTATAAGTTATAGATCCCGTAAACCCGCGCCTACCTAGAGGGGGATAGTCGATCGACCGAACCTGATATAAGTCCTATTAAGAAAAAAACAAGCCGATCGAGCAGTGAGGGCCCGATCGGCTAAATTTTTCTGTGAAGCGCGATCGCTCGCAGCCGTTTAAATGTGGAAGTGATACAAAATGCTGCCGTCGTCTTTAATTTCGCAATTGGCATTAAAAACTTCAGCTTGTTGGTTCAAAAAACGCTGAGCGACATCCGGCGACAGCCGCGTTTCCATCGCAAACCGCACCAGAGTTATTTCGCCGCGGCCTTCTTTGATCAGTCGGTACAAAGCACTTTGGAGCCTTTCGCTCTCTTCTCGCTGAAAAGCTGCTTTGTACCTCCAATCCGCCACCGAAGGAATCAAACCCCGGCTGACCAAAATCGCCAACAGCAAACCAATTCCCAAAATCAGAGGCACTGTCGGATCGCTCGTGGGCGTCGCCACAATTTGCGGCACTGTAGCGGCGGCCAAACTGCTGACCATTTCTTTTTCCGAAGCTTGCGTATCCGCCATTGCAAGCTGAGTTTTGTTGTAAAAGTCTTGCTGAAGCTTCATCTGCTGCAACAGCCGAGCGCGTTCTCTTTCGTATTGGTCGAGTTTTTGCTGAGCTTGTTTCAGGTCTTGAGTGACTTGTGCCAAGCGTTGGTTGAGCGACTGATTGACTGATTGCCACCGATATCTGTTAATCAGGCGGCTTTTTTCCACCATGCCCTTCATCAACATATCCACCGTTTGGACTGCTTGCTCCTGATCGAGCGAGCGATACCCAACAACAATCTCTAGGGGTTGTTCCGGCTTAGAAATCTTGACACTAGCATTTTGTCGAACTTGCTGGGGCGACAGCTTAACTGCATCTGCCACTGCTTTGACAACATTATCTGCCAGCAGAACCTCTGGGGTGAGTTGCTCTCCCTGCTTGAGAATTGTCGTGCCCGTACTCGAAAATTTGACTGGCGGATTATTAGAAGTGAGAGTGCCTTGAGCCATGAATCCGGGGGGCGGGGCGAGGCGGTAGGCCAGGGCGCCTGAAATACCCATAATTACAGCAAAACTGCCTAAGGCAATCCATCTGTATTGATGTGCTGAAGATCTAAAACGTAAATTTCCCATTTTGATAGTCAAGTCATAACATTCGCTTGCCGCAGCTCCTGCCAAACCCAAGAGCCATCGTTTCTTTCTGGTTAGTCAAATTGACTGCTGAAAATTTTCTCAGTTTCTACCTAAAAGCTATTAGCTTTTGAGAGTTGTCAATATTCACGAGCCGAAAAAACCGATCGCGCTTTTATTTGATCCGAGCTATAACTTCAGTTTTTGTCCTTAATAATTAATCTGTAACAAGGCTTCTGGAAGTCTACTGGCATCAGACTAGCACTCAGGCGTGCGATCGCCTCGCCTCCCCGTGTTTGTTGACATTCAAAACAGTCTCCTTTTCACCCTTGGCAATTCTCCAATTATCTTACGTCTTGGCGTCTTGCGGACGCGGTTGAAGAATAAAAAAAACCTTAAATACTCGACCTAAAAACTTAACAAGCAAGAATTATACCATGCAGTTAAGAGTTTGCTGCGTATTAAAAAAAATTGTGGAGCTGGTCTCGCCCCCAGATCCACATATTCACATAACAATTATGGTTCGATCGGTTGATGGTTCGATCTAGCTCGCCTAGGCGAATGTTCAGAAGCCGATCGGCAAAATAAGACCCTCGCGTGCCATGACAGCCTTCGGAAAAGCAATTTGCACGTCTTCGGCGATGCGATCGAGAAAATCGTCTGTGTGAGCCGGATCGTGGTGAAAAATCACCACTCGTTTCACCCGCGCCTCTTTAGCCATTCTCACCGCTTCCTGCCAAGTCGAGTGTCCCCAACCCACCTTCGGAGACTTGGGGTTGTGATATTCCTCGTCGGTGTACATCGCGTCGTAAATCAGCACGTCAGCGTCGAGGGCCAAATTATAAATATTCTCATCAAGGCGATCGGGAAAATGTTCCGTATCCGAACAGTAAACAGCCGATCGTCCCTGCCAAGTCACCCTATATCCCATAGCAGTATTAGGGTGATTCAGAGAACCAGTCCTAATTTCAATATCGTCCAGCATCATCGTCTGGTTGTGATGGAGTTCGTAGAAATTCAAATCTGCCTGCAAACCCATCAGCGGCACCGGCGAATTCGAGTGCAACACCCGTTCGACGAAGTGCCTTTTCATGCAATCTCCATCCGGCGGAGTCGCCCCGTAAATATCAAAGCTATTGCCGCGGATGAAAGCTGGGGCGAACAGCGGGAAACCTTGAATGTGATCCCAATGATAGTGAGTAAAAAACATATAAGCTTGCACGGGCATTTCTTGCACCAACTGGTCTCCCAGCATCCGCAAGCCTGTTCCGCCGTCAAAAATCAAGCGTTTGCCAGCGACTCGCATTTCCAAACAAGAAGTATTGCCGCCGTAGCGAACAGTTTCCTGTCCGGGTGTCGGAACACTGCCCCGCACGCCCCAAAACTGTACTACAAAATCATCTATACCTTTTATTGATTCGGAGGGTTGAGGGCAATCAACGGGAGTTGCCGCTACAGAGGACAAGCTGATTTCCATTTTAAAATTCAGGCTTTAAGGTTCCACATTGTCCGTGATGGCGCAGCAGATGGTCGCACAACACTAAAGCTACCATCGCTTCCACCATTGGCACAGCTCTTGGCAAAACACAAGGGTCATGCCGTCCCTTGGCAGCCAGCAGCGTTTCTTCGCCTTCTCGGGTAACGGTGCGCTGCTGCTGGCGAATTGTTGCAGTTGGCTTGAATGCCGCCCGCAAAATGATATTTTCGCCGTTAGCAATCCCACCCTGAATTCCGCCAGAGCGATTCGTCACTGTACGAATTACACCCTTATCATCAGTATAGTATTCATCATTATGTTCGCTGCCCTTGAGCAGAGTCCCGGCAAACCCGGAACCAATTTCAAAGCCTTTGCTGGCGGGCAAGGACATGATGGCTTTGGCCAAGTCGGCTTCGAGTTTGTCGAATACCGGCATTCCCAGGCCTTTGGGTACATTGCGGGCGACGCATTCGACTACACCGCCGATCGAATCTCCGCTGTCGCGAACTTTTTCGATCAGTTCAATCATTCTTTCGGCACACTCGGCATCTGGACAGCGGACGATGTTGCTTTCTACTTGTTCTAAGGTAACAGTGTCCGGGTCGGCGACACATTCTAAGTCTTTGATGCGTTTGACGTAGCCGACTATTTCGACTCCTGCTGCTTGTTTGAGAATTTTTTTAGCGATCGCCCCTGCTGCTACTCTACCTATTGTCTCTCTCGCCGAACTGCGACCTCCGCCTTGCCAGTTACGAATTCCGTACTTAGCATCGTAGGTAGCATCAGCGTGAGAAGGGCGGTAAGTTGTGGCCATTTCGCCGTAATCTTGGGGGCGAGTGTCTTGATTGCGGACTAAAATTGCGATCGGCGTTCCCAAAGTTTTGCCTTCAAACACTCCGGACAGAATTTCGCAGGTATCTGCTTCTTTGCGAGGTGTGGTAATTTTGCTTTGGCCGGGGCGACGGCGATCGAGTTCGGCTTGAATTTCCGATGCGTCGATCGACACCAGGGGCGGGCAACCGTCAATTACTACTCCCACACCGCCGCCGTGAGATTCCCCAAATGTCGATATCCGAAATAAATGCCCAAAGGTATTGCCCATTATGCTTTGCCCTGAAACTTGATAATTTTTAGCTTAAATCGAATAGAGATTTACTGTATTTATGAAAAATATACCATTGACGAGTAGGCGACAGGCGATCGCCTCACAGCATCACTCCCTTCCCACCCCTAGAAGAATATCTACCAGGGAGAGAGGGAGAGACAGAGAATAGGAGATATCTGGAAACACACTTAAATTCATCAGTGTATCCGTGTCCGAATCCGTGTTGTGGCTTCCTTCTTCTTTAGTCTTCGTGTTCTTCAAAAGGATCTCTCAATTCCTTGGAAGGGGGACCGAAAGCGGTGTAGATCGAGAATCCGGTGATTGCCACCAGACACACGCCCAGTGAAATGCCGAGAACTGCTGCGGGTTCCATATTTTTGATCGATTATGAGTGCTCCACTCTATAATATTACAAAAAATAACAATCGGTCTGAAAGTCTAGTGATTTTAGGCGCTGTACGGTATGGCAGTCAACCCCCACTCCCCGTTTTCCCAGTCCCCCTGCGGCATTTCTGAGAAATTGCGATCGCAATTAGCGGTGAAAATATGTCAAACTTCTCTGTAGAGATTCATTGCAGGTGACTTATGGCACAACGGACTTGGTTAGGAGATATACTCAAACCCCTTAACTCAGAGTACGGCAAGGTAGCTCCTGGTTGGGGCACCACGCTGTTGATGAGCGTTTTCATTGGACTGTTTTTCGTGTTCTTGTTGATTATTTTGCAAATCTACAACTCTTCTCTGATTCTGGAGAGTGTGGATATGGATTGGTCGAGCCTAGGCCGCTAAAAATTGAACGCAAAACAGTAAGGCTAAAAGTAAAAGCTGAGGGTTGAGGAGAAAGGGTAAAAGCTAAGTTTTCCCATTTTTCCTTACCCTTTCCGGTTACTTTTGCCATAAATAAACAAAAAGTAACTAAACAAATTGCAGGAGAGAAAAAATGAATATTTTTGGCATTGGTTTGCCGGAAATGGCAGTTATTTTTACGATCGCCCTATTGGTATTCGGCCCTAAAAAATTACCTGAAATCGGTCGGAGTATGGGGAAGGCTATTCGGGGCTTTCAAGATGCTTCGCGGGATTTTGAGTCGGAGTTCACGCGGGAAGCCAAGCAGTTAGAAGAAGCAGTAGCAACTAGCAGCAAACCGGAAACTGAAAAAGTCGCAGCGGCTACTCATAAGGAAGATAGCACAGACAGTTAAATGAACAACCCTCAGAAGTCGGAAACACCAGCGGAGTTAGTGATTCCCCAGCTAATTGTTGGGTTGGGAAATCCCGAACCTAAATACGATCGCACCCGACACAACATAGGCTTTAATGCTGTCGATGCCTTGGCTAAATCGTGGCAGATTTCCCTGTCGGAAAATCGCAAATTTCAAGGCATATTTGGCGAGGGAAACCGGCCGCGGGGACAGAAAATCCGCCTGCTGAAACCTCTAACTTACATGAATCTGTCGGGTCAAGCGATTCGGGCGGCGACGGATTGGTACAAAATACCTCCGGAGTCGGTATTAATAGTATACGACGATATGGATTTGCCGATCGGGAAATTGAGAATGCGGCTTGCCGGTTCGGCCGGCGGACACAACGGCATGAAATCGACAATTTCTCATTTGGGCACAGACAAATTTCCCCGCTTGCGGATTGGCATCGGCAAACCTCAAAACGATCCTGCTAAAAATGAGAAAGATACGATTTCCTTCGTGTTAGGAAAATTTTCCTCAGAGGAAAGTCAGTTAGTAGAGAAAGTGCTTAAACTGGTTGTAGAAGCTGTGGAACTGAGTCTGCACCAAGGAGTAGAAAAAGCCATGAGCCTTTACAATAGTCGCACAATTGCAGAAACAAACGCGGAAACAAAAAGGTGAGTTCGAGACGTTTGCCTGAAACAACTGCATATGTCCGGGTTACTGGCCAATCTTGGCAAAAAGGCACGATTGAGGGTGAAGTGACTGCCGGCAATTTTGAGTGGCAGTTTCAGTGGCGTTTCACGTCAGAAAAAACACTGATACTTGAGCCTTCTCAGGGTAGGGCATTGATTCAGGAACCGCTGCACCGTTTCCTTGAAAAATGGGATTATCAGCTTGAACCAGGTGGGGATTATTCGTTTACGGTTCGGGCCCAGTTTTAATATTGATATTTATTTGGCAATAACTCTTGACACTTTATGCTAAATCTAGCATAATATAATTAGAGAGAGGTCTGTCATAAGTAAAAAGCTTGCCATGATAAAAAAATACACTAATAACAATGAGACAAATATCACCCAAAGATATTGTATGGATCGGAAGTTCTTTGAACGATGTTAAAGAATTTCCTGAAGATGTACGTGGCATAATGGGCTATGCTCTGTATCTAGCACAAACAGGAGGAAAACACCAATCTGCTAAACCTCTCAAAGGGTTTGGAGGTACAAAAGTTTTAGAAATTACCGATGACTGTGATGGGGATACCTATCGAGCAGTTTACACGGTAAAGTTTGCAGATACAGTGTATGTTTTGCACGCTTTCCAGAAAAAGTCTAAAAAAGGAATTGCTACACCGCAACAAGATATTAAGTTAATCCAAGAGAGGCTAAAACGAGCTCAAGAACATTACGAAGAGTTCAAGAGTAAGTAAGAATGGAATTAGTAGTGATAAGAGTAGATTATATTTCTAAAGAAGCTGGAAATAGACGGGTTCTTATCACTACTTTTTCAGGAATAACTAAGACCAGGAAAAAAAGGGGGAAATCATGAGTAAGGAGATCGATATTCAAGTTAGTAGTGGCAATATATTTGCTGATTTGGGTCTGCCTAATTCTGATGAAATGCTGATGAAGGCTGAATTGGTACGACAGATAACTGAGATCGTTAGTCAAAGGAAACTGAATCAAGTTCAAGCAGCAGAAGTATTAGGAATTGACCAGCCAAAGGTGTCAGCGTTGATGAGAGGAAAGCTGACAGGTTTTTCAACAGAAAGGTTGTTTCGATTTTTAAATGCGTTAGGGTGCGATGTGCAAATTGTGGTGAAGCACAAGCTAGAATCGCCCGCGGCCGCAGGAATTAGTGTTGTTAGCATCTGATATCTGAAGAGTCACTTTTTTGTCTAATTCACCTTCTTTGCATTCACTTTTATAAATCGGCGGTTTGTCAGCAAATCAGGTGGCGTCGCTTCTCGGTAAGCCCCGCAATAATACATTGTCAAAACAGCTTTGTAAGCCCAGCGATTGGAAGGTACATCGGTAAAAGGATTTGGCAGGGTTTCAGCCTGATTCTGCACGCAAGCATTGAGAATTTGTTCTGGCGTTGGCTGCACTTGAACTAAAGAATTATTTTGCTTGAGTGGTGCGGTATTTTGTGCCTGTGCGGGAAATGAACAACTGGCACTAACTAGCAGTATAATTGTGGAAACGATTCTGATTTTAAGCATCTCATTACTTTTTGTGCGACAATATATCCTAACTTCCACTGCATTCCCTGAAAACTATGCTGGGTCGTACCCTCCGCAATCATTATCAAATTATCAAAGACTTGGGAGAAGGCGGTTTTGGCGACACATACCTCGCCAAAGATTTAGACTTACCCGGACATCCCCACTGCGTTGTCAAACATCTTAAACCGAAAGACCCCAATCCCGCCATTTTACTAATTGCCAAAGGCTTATTCGACAAAGAAGCCGAAACGCTGCATAAATTGGGTAAGCTACACGACCAAATCCCCAGCCTTTCCGCCCACTTTGAGGAAAATGGCGAATTTTATTTGGTGCAAGATTTTATCGAAGGACATGACCTTACCAAAGAACTGATTCTCGGTAAAAAATCAAGCGAATCCCATACTATTAAATTATTGCACGAGATATTAGAAGTTTTAGCCATTGTTCATCAGCAAAATGTGATTCATCGCGACTTGAAACCTGCTAATTTAATGCGCCGCCAAGATGGTAAAATTATCTTGATTGATTTCGGGGCGGTCAAGGAAATTGGCACGATGGTTGTTAATGCTCAAGGACAAACTAGCTTCACCGTTGGCATTGGTACTTCGGGTTATATGCCCAGCGAACAAGCGAACGGCAAACCTAAACTGTGTAGCGATATTTATGCAGTGGGGATGATTGGGATTCAAGCATTGACTGGTCAACCTCCTGATACCTTACCAGAAGATCCGCAGACGGGAGAAGTTATTTGGCGAAATCGGGCGCAAGTTAGCAATAACTTAGGGAATATTTTAGATAAAATGGTGCGCGACCATTTCAGTCAGCGCTATCAAAATGCAGGGGAAGCATTACAAGCAATTTTATCTTTGTCGCGGCCTTCCCCGCCACCACCACCGCCACCACCGCCACCGACACGAACGGTGTATCAAAGTTTGGGGAACAAATCGCCTCAACCTGTAAAAGTATTGTCAAATTCCCTAAAAACAGTTCAATTTGAAACGGTGACAGTGAATTCAAAGGGGGAAATCATCAAGCGCAGCCAAAGTCAAGCACAGGTTTTTACAGAAACTATCGCCAATGGCGTTACTTTAGAGATGATGGCAATTCCTGGTGGCAGTTTCGTCATGGGTTCCCCCAATACAGAAGCAGACCGATATAACCAGGAAGGGCCGCAGCATACTGTTAACGTCGCTGCTTTTTTTATGGGAAAATATGAGGTGACTCAGACTCAATGGCGTGCGGTGGCAGGTTTACCGAAAGTCAAGATTGACCTCAAGGCTAATCCTTCTAATTTTAAAGGTGATGATTTGCCTGTTGAGCAAGTATCTTGGGAGGATGCTACAGAGTTTTGTGCGAGGTTATCTCGACTTACTGGACGCAAGTATAGACTGCCTAGTGAGGCGGAATGGGAATATGCTTGTCGTGCAGGAACCACTACTCCATTTCATTTTGGGGACACAGTTACCCCGGATTTAGTTAATTATAGAGGGAATGAATCCTACGCTTCTGCACCGAAGGGAATCTGGCGTGAAAAAACAACTGCTGTGGGTATTTTTCCGCCTAATAGCTTTGGACTTTATGATATGCACGGGAATGTCTTTGAATGGTGTCAAGATATTTTGCACAAGAATTATAACGGTGCGCCGACTGATGGTAGTGCTTGGGAAACAGGTGGAGATAGTGAAAACCGGAGGCTGCGTGGCGGTTCCTGGCTCAACCAGCCGCTCTTTTGCCGTAGTGCCTATCGTGGCAGGTATTCGGCGGGCCCTCGCGACAGCTACCTCGGTTTTCGCGTTGCGGTTGCTTCGGTTTCTTCGTCGTCCTAGTTTTCCCCGCGAGGACTCTTTTTTGCTCTTTTACCCTTTTACTCTTTACTCTTTTTTCTTTTTCACTTTTTTTGTCGTCTCTGGTGACTCGATTTATTTTTGGCACTCCTGGATGCACTCCCGACAAAGAAACCGGGTTTTTTACTTAATCTGTGGAGTACAGCGAAGGATATCCTCAAAAAACCCGGTTTCTGGCCACCTGTGCGTAAGTTCTGTTTGGGAAAATCACTGTCATTGTGTCAATGCTTTCTGTATAGACAAGTCTGCTGAAATAGTCTGGTTTATTTACGGAGGAGTTGATGCTGATTTAGGATGGGTTCCAGCGTAGTAAACTATTTTTTTTTTCAGATTCACCGCCGAACAGATTATAATTAGAAATATTGATTTTTCTCACGAATAGTCGCATAGGAGATTTACAAAATGAATAACCTATTAGCAGAAACTTTTGCCACCGTCTCTCAACTACCCGAAGCAGAACAAAATGCCATAGCATCCTTAATTTTAGACAAGATATCAGCACCAAGAGTCGCGCCTTTCCTCATTTCTCAATCAGACATCGAAACCCTAGAAAAATCATACATTTTCCGAGACGAGACAGAAGTCATTGACTTTATTAACAAATATCCGTTTTTACTTCCCGTTGTGCTAGAAGCACCCGTTCACATTAGCAATTATTTTCCCGAACAAAAACTATTACTTCAAGTCATCAATGACCCCGAAATTCCTAACTATGTTCATCTGGTTCTCTCAATCATCTTGACAGACCTCGATCCCGATGAAGCAATGGATAGAGAAGACGAATTGCGTAAAAATTGGTCTAGGGGATTATCCCATGAAATTCGGGAGCATTTTTATACGATTTTGGAATATACTGATGAGTTTTGATTGGTCGCAATACCTAAATTTAGCAAAAGAACTTGCTGGTCAAGCAACTATTCCTGCTGAACAGGAGGCGCGATTGAGGGATGCTATCAGTCGTTCCTATTATGCTGCTTTTATCTTAGCGCGGAACTATTTGCGAGATAAACAAGGTCATTCCCTGCCAAAAAGTAGCGATATTCACCGCTATGTTTGGCAAGAATTTGATATTAATCCTGACTCAAGATATCAATTAATTGCCGATAATTTAGCAGTGTTGCGCCGATATCGAAATCAAGCAGACTATGACGATAATTTTCCCTTATTATCTGCGATTGCTACTATTGCGATCAAGCGTTCTCAAGAAATAATTTATAACCTAAATAATCTCTAAATATCAATTTAATCTGATAATGCCTTTGCTAAAACAGCAGTAGTTGTAGGGTGTGTCGCCTGCGATAAATTCCTAACTAAATACCAACAATCTCATAGCGACGCACCTGATGGATATATTACAAACCTTTGGACTGTTGGGACATTTTTCGCATTCCCAAGGCCAAGACACTCAAAAACAACAGCCCGATCGCCCCAGCTAGCGGATTGCCGTTAACTCCTGTCACCCAGTCGGGTACAGATCCCGAATATCGCACTAACTGCCCGATGTTAATCGTGTAATATCCCCAGACTAAACCTGCATGAAGCCCGATCGACAAACCGAGGCGATTTTGGCGCGATCTTTTTCCCCAAACCAGAATCAAACCCAGCAACAACAACCCCGGAAACTGCGGCCAACTTCCCAGCATTGCCGCGACAGGTTTGATAAAATGAGATAGGGCAAACACCAGGCTATTCGCCCACAGAGATATTCTATAATTGTAATCCCGCTGCAACTCGTCCAGCAACCAACCACGGAATACCAACTCCTCCGCAAAACCGACTCCAAGGGCGCTTAATAGCCCTTCTGCGATGATTCTACGCAAATTATCTGAATTTTGCCACGCGACTAAGCCGAACAGCCCTTGCACCCCAAATAAGCTGAAAGTGACCAAAAGCCCGATCGCCAATCCAATTAAAAGCTCAAAACCGTTTTTTCGCGTATTGATTAAACCATAACTTTTGAGTAATTGGGTTTGTCCGTAAACCTGTTTTCCCCAGATCCGCACCAAAAATAGAAACTCTGTAAACAACAGCGCCATAGTTAGAATAGTGGCGAGGTTGCTGTCTTTAACTAACAAGTAAATTGGTGCTGCTAATGGCAGCCATATTGACAATAAAATCCATAAAAAAATCACGATCCGTAAAGGAAATGGATAACTTGCTATTTTGATGCGATTAGTCATTAGTGTCAACACATAGGGGTTTTTTCACTGTCCGGCAGTCCGGCAGGGGTTTAAACCCCTGCCTCAAAGCTAAAGTCGTCTGAAGACGACTAAAGAGTTTAATAGAAAGTGCGATCGATTAAAAAAACAGACTAGAGACTCTAATAGAAAATATTATCAATTTTAGTCCTCTTTTAGAGGACTTTCGCTGTGAGACAGGGGTTTTTAACCCCTGTCGGACTGTCGGACTCACCAAGAAGACTGTTACTGCATTTAGCCTGCAGTTGATACCTGCGGGCAATACCGTGCTGCTACTGGGTTCGCCCTGTACGAAGCAGACGGAAAAAGCTAGAATGGCATTGTATTGGCTGAAACTTTAAACAAAACAGAACTATAAAATAAGGGAACAATGACTGAAGCCTCGGATTTTTCAAATGTCGATCGCGAATTAGATGACACAATTTTAAGCTTCGCAGACATTCAGGCAGAACTCAACCTGCGCCACGCTAAAGATGCTCTGCGAGATATAGTAGAAAATCTCGACTTGACAGTTCAAGAGCGAACTGGACTGGAACCGGAAATTGGCGGGTTGGAGAAAATGCTCGACAAGCTAGAGCGCGCTTGCGTGCAAATAGCTGTGTTTGGGATGGTGGGAAGGGGAAAATCTTCGGTTTTGAACGCGCTGCTAGGTCAAAATGTGTTTGAAACTGGCCCGACTCACGGGGTGACTCGCACCACGACTATCGGTCAGTGGGATGTCGGAGAGGGAATTGATGAGAATTTGCCCGATGGCTTACGCCCCGCTACGCTACGACTTTCGCCAGTTATTTACCGTTTGTCGCAAGTTGAATTAATCGACACTCCGGGAATAGATGAAGTTGACGGCGAAACTCGCGAACTTTTAGCCCGCCGCGTTGCTAAACAAGCAGATTTGATTTTGTTTGTCGTGGCTGGCGACATTACAAAGGTGGAATACGCAGCACTTTCGCAGTTGCGGGAAGCCGGAAAACCGATGTTATTAGTGTTTAATAAAATTGACCAGTATCCTGATGCAGACAGGCTGGCAATTTATCATAAAATTCGAGACGATCGCGTGAGAGAATTGTTGTCTCCCGATGAAATTGTGATGGCGGCGGCTTCGCCTTTGACGGCGAGGGCGGTGCGCCGTCCCGACGGAAGTATGGGCGTGCAAATGACTCGCAGTTTGCCACAAGTGCAAGATTTAAAATTAAAGATTTTGGAGATTTTAGACCGAGAAGGCAAATCTTTGGTCGCGCTGAATACGATGCTCTGTGCGGGGGATATTAACGAGCAGTTGGTGCAGCGAAAAATGGAAATTCGAGATGAGGCGGCTAATCGAATTATCTGGAACGCGGTAATGACTAAAGCGGTGGCGATCGCACTTAATCCAATTACTGTAGTTGATATTCTTAGCGGTGCCGTAATTGATGTGGTGATGATATTAACTTTATCTAAAGTTTACGGCATTGCGATGACGGAAGCGGGCGCGGTGGAATTGCTGCAAAAGATTGCGATTAGTATGGGGGGGATTACGGCCGGTGAATTGTTGGCTAATTTTGGCTTGAGTTCTTTGAAAGGATTCTTGGGTTTAGCGACGCCAGCGACGGGGGGTTTGGCTTTAGCGCCTTATTTGTCTGTGGCGGTGACGCAAGCTGCGATCGCGGGGGTTTCTTCCTACGGTATCGGTCAAGTTACTAAGGCTTATTTGGCTAATGGTGCTTCTTGGGGAGATGATGGGCCAAAGGCTGTTGTGAGCAAGATTTTGTCTTCTTTGGATGAGGAGTCTATTTTAAATCGGATTAAGGAAGAGTTGCGGGCTAAGTTGGATTTGGGAAGTGTGGAAAAACAGAAATCTTAGCGATCGGCTGTTTTACGTTGACCCAGCAATCCTGGCGCAGCCCTGCCGCAATCCGGCAGGGGTTTAAACCCCTACCTCAAAGCTAAATTTGTGTGAAGACACTTTAACAAATTGTTAGGATAACAACCTGTTACCAATTACCAATTATTACTAACTCATGACTTAGGCAATTGGCAGAGGTTGGGCGATTGCGGCAAATAAGGTGTGCTGTGCACACCCTACTCTTAATTCCGCGAAGGCGAACTTTGCTTGTGTAGCCCCCAATTCGATTCGGCGAGTTAAGATCGAATTGTTAATCCGAATTCGATTCGGTGGGCTTAACATCGGGTTTTTAACCCTAATTTGCTCCTATTTATAACCTCTATTCTTCTCCGACCAAACGCGGGTTGGTAGCCCCCAAACATAGACAAATCCTTCAGCAGCTTTGTGATCGAATTCGTCTTCTGCGCCGTAGGTTGCTAAGTCGAAACTGTAGAGAGAATTTTCAGATTTGCGGCCAACAATTGTCGCATTTCCTTTGAATAGTTTGAGCCGCACGGTTCCAGTTACTCGCTTTTGCGTGTCCTGAATAAATGCGTCTAAAGCAGTTTTCAAAGGATTGTACCAAAGACCGTTGTAAATCATTTGGCTGTACGTTTCTTCGATGCCGCGCTTGTACCGCGTCACATCTGCTGTCAGCGTCAAACTTTCTAAGTCTCGGTGCGCCTGCATCAAAACTAAAATCGCTGGTGTTTCGTAAATTTCCCGCGATTTAATCCCGACTAAGCGGTTTTCAATCATGTCAATCCGGCCGACTCCGTGGTTTCCAACTATTTCGTTGAGTTGGGAAATTAAGGCGACTGGTGATAACTCTTTGCCGTTCAAACTGACAGGATTTCCGCAATCGAAATCGATTTCTATGTATTCGGGTGTGTCGGGAGTTTGTTCGATCGCCTTTGTCATCAAATACACCTCTTCCGGCGGTTCCGCCCAAGGATCTTCGAGGATTCCGGCTTCAATTGCCATTCCCAATAAGTTGCGATCGATACTGTAAGGGGAAGACTTCTTCACGGGCGACGGAATGCCGCATTTCTCGCCGTATGCGATCGTTTCCTCGCGGCTCATTTTCCACTCCCGCGCAGGTGCTAAAATCTTAATCTTGGGGTTGAGCGCGCCGATCGACACATCGAACCGCACCTGATCGTTTCCTTTACCTGTGCAACCGTGGGCGATCGCATCTGCACCGTATTTTTCCGCAGCTTCTACTAACAATTTAGCAATCAGCGGGCGAGCGAGGGCAGTTGAAAGGGGATAACGGTTTTCGTAAAGTGCGTTAGCTTGAATCGCTGGAAACGCATAGTCTTTGACAAATTCTTCGGTAGCATCAACAACTAAAGATTCCGAAGCACCGGATGCTAAAGCTTTTTTGCGGATCGGTTCTAATTCGTCTCCCTGTCCCAAATCCGCAGCCAGAGTAATTACCTCTTCCACACCCCACTCGTTTTTGAGGTAAGGAATGCAGACGGAGGTATCGACTCCGCCCGAATATGCTAGCACAACTTTTTTAGCGCGACTCATTGCTATTTACATCCTGAATTTAACTGACATCTTGCACCCTTGTCACTAAGCTTTTCAGGGCGGGCTCTTCGGCCCACCCCACAAAAAAATATCATTTTTGTGGAACGGGCATCTTGCCTGTTCTTGAGAATGGTGCCTAATGTGAGGTTTAACCGACTTTTCATTATGCACCTAATTGAGATCGATTCTTGTCAGAAATAGTACAGATTTATATATTCTTTTTTTGCTAAACTTGGCTATTTCGCGGGGGAGTTGCTGCGAAAAATCTGCTACCGTGGGATACGGTAACTGTGGCGATGGGGAAAAACCGTGTTTTTTAGTGTTGTGATTCCGACGTACAATCGTAAACCGATTTTGGCAAAATGTCTACTGGCTTTGGAAAATCAGCAGTTCGGTGAGATTGTCAGAGAGTATGAAGTAATTGTCGTGGACGACGGCTCGACGGACGGGACGCTGGAGTGGTTGGCTGCAGATGCCGACTTGTTGCCTCATGTGCGATCGATCTGTCAATCTCACCAAGGCCCCGCCGCTGCCCGGAATTTGGGCGTTGAAGATGCTAAGGGCGATACGATTATTTTTATTGACAGCGATTTGGTGGTAACAGAGCATTTTTTGCAAGCACACGCAGATGCTTTGCTACAGGGTTACAAAGATACTGATGCGGTTTTTACTTACGGCAGCGTGATTAATACTTGTAATTTCGATAATCCTACTTCGGAACCTTACAAAATAACCGATTTTTCGGCCGCTTATTTTGCTACGGGAAATGTGGCGATCGCCCGCCACTGGCTGCTGGCTGCTGGACTTTTTGACACTCGCTTTCAACTGTACGGATGGGAAGATTTAGAATTGGGTGTCAGGTTGAAAAAATTAGGTTTAAAATTGATTAAATGTCCGGCTGCTGTCGGCTATCACTGGCATCCACCTTTTAGTTTAGAGCAAATTCCGGGCATGATTGACCGAGAAATTCAGCGCGGGAGAATGGGAGTTTTGTTTTATCAAAAGCACCCTAATTGGGAAGTGCGGATGATGATTCAAATGACTGTTTTGCACCAAATACTGTGGGGAGTTTTATCATTAGGTGGGATGCTGAACGAGCGGACGATGACTCCTTTTTTGAAGTGGTTGATTGACCGAGGCAAGCCACAGTTAGCTTTAGAAATCGCTCGGATTTTTCTGAATTGGTATAACGTGAAAGCCGTGTACGCCGCTTGTGGGGAATTGCAGGGCGAGACAAAGATACCATAAATCAGCCGAACCGTGCAAATAAAATATAAGATATTGTAGGAGTGTTTCAGGACCCATTGGTGTCAACTTAAGCTCAAATATAGTAACGGTATACTGTTTGACAATTATGCCTAAATCCTCCTAGCCTTGCTTAACAAGGGGGATTTAGGGGACTCAAGACTTGGATACAAACCAAAGAAGCAAAGGATTTTAGTATTAAGTTGACACCAATGGTCAGGGGTGTTTAAATTGTCATTTCGACTACGGATATTTGCTGAGAAAACACAATACAGAGCTACCAGGTAAAGGCAGGCAAAACCGGGTTCTAGACATTGTAAAAATTTTACCTTTAATCAAAGTTGCTTGCTTAGCCTGTGATTTGAGGAATCTCGGCTGTTTTCTTGAGCGGCTGCGCTCATTAGATTTCCACACATTTTAAAACAATCATTATTTTTGATATAATTACAGATAATTTAGGAGTGGGGTATCTACCCAATACTTGTGCTGGTTTACCTGAGAGTGTTAGCTACAAACGGTTAATGACTTAAAAATATTCCCACATCAAAATTTGAATAATTTGAGGGTCTGCTGTGAATACAACTGACAATACAAATCCCAGACTAGAAAAACTGAGGCTTCAAAACACGGCTTTACAAGAAAATATTTTAATGGTGGACGACAATCCAGAAAGCTTGCGGCTTTTATCCCGGCTTTTGTCTAAGCGGGGATATAAAGCGCGGCCGACACGAGATAGCAAATTGGCTCTCAACTTTGCTCTATCGAGTCCACCGGATTTGATATTACTGGATATCATGATGCCCGGTATGGATGGCTATCAAGTCTGCGAACAGCTAAAAGCCTCTCCGAAAACGAAAGATATTCCTGTGATCTTTATCAGCTCTTTAAATGAAGTTTTTGATAAAGTCAAAGCTTTTTCGGTGGGGGCGGTAGACTACATTACTAAACCGTTTCAAATAGAAGAAGTCGTGGCTCGCGTCGAAAATCAACTGCTGCTCAGTCGGCTTTCTAAGGAACTTTTAGCAAAAAATGCGCTGCTAGAAGCTGAAATAGAAGAACGCAAGCGGATCGAAGCACAACTGCGAGAAAGCCAGCACTGGCTGTCTGCAGTAATTAAAACGCATCCTAATCTATTGTACGTTTACGATTTGATAGAAGAGAGAAGTCTCTATGTCAACCGCGAAATATATAGCGAGATTGGCTACACGTTTGAAGAAATACAGGAAATGGCAGCCACATTTATTCCTAAATTAATACATCCTGACGATATCCCTGCATTCTCAGAACAAAGAACAAAACTTGAGACAGCAAAAGATGGCGAAAGCTTTAACTTTGAATACCGGATACAGCACAAGAATGGTGAATATCGGTGGTTTTGCAGCCGGGAGAGTGTGTTTTCCAGAACAGCGCAGGGCAAACCTTGTAAAATTCTGGGAACTGCTACTGAAATTAGCGAGCGCAAACAAGCAGAACTCGAACTTAAGAGAACTTTATTTGTTTTAGAACGGCAGGTAAAGCAAAGATTTCTGCTCGAAAAAATCACTCTGGAAATTCGCTACAACTTAAACCAGCAACAAGTCTTTCAGAGAGCTGCTACCCAAATTGGTTTAGTTTTTAATGCCGATTGCTGCTTGATTCACAGTTATACCCAACACCCAATACCCCGCATCCCTTGTGTTGCCCAGTACACCAGAACGGAATCAGACTCAGAATCGCTTTTAAATTTAGAAATGCGGTTGGAAGGCAATCCTCATGCTGAGTTGGTACTATCACAAGAAAAAGCTGTGGTTTCGGACGATGTTTTGACCGAACCGCTGCTAGCAAATGCTAGAAATTTTGTCGATAAAATAGGTTTAAAGTCGATGATAGCCATTCGCACTTCTTACCAGGGAAAAGCGAACGGAGCAATCAGCTTACAGCAGTACGATGGCCCTCGCCACTGGACAGAAGATGAGGTTAGATTATTAGAAGCAGCGGCGGCACAACTGGGAATCGCGATCGCTCAAGCCAATCTTCTCGAACAAGATAAGCAGCAGCGACTTAAACTTCAACAAAGCGAAGCTAGTCTAGCAGCAGCCCAGAAAATCGCCCATATTGGCAGTTGGGAATATGATGTCCTTACAGATAAAATTACTTGGTCAGAAGAAGTATTCCGCATTTTTGGTCTTGACTCAACCGCACCTGAGCCGACATATGCCGAAATCACCGAGATGTATCATCCCGACGACAGAGAGTTATTTCAAGAAACTCTCACTCTTGGTATCTCACGAGGAACTTGCTACAAAAAAGAGTTCCGAATTTTGCATACGGGCGGTCAAATTCGATACGTGGAAGCAAGGGGAGAATCTGTTTTCAACGAAACTGGGCAAGTTATTCAACTATTGGGAACAGTAATGGATATCACCGATCGCAAAGAAGCCGAAGCAGCTTTGCTTCTTAGCGAAGAACGTTTTTATCTGGCGTTTGAAGGCAGTGCTACGGGATTGTGGGATTGGAATTTGGCCACGGGAGAATTGTATTTTAATTCGCGGTGGAAAACGATGCTGGGATATGAAGTAGAGGAAATAGAAAATAAGATCGCATCGTGGGAGCAACTGGTACATCCAGAGGATTGGCGTCCGGTTAAAGCAGCGCTAGATGCTCACCTAGAAGGCAAAGAGCCGACTTACGAAAAGGAATTTCGGATGCTGACAAAATCCGGCGAGTGGAAGTGGATTTTGAGTCAAGCGAAGGTGATGGAACGCGACGCTGCGGGAAATCCTGTGCGGATGACGGGCACGCATATCGATATTAGCGATCGCAAACAAGCCGAAGCAGATTTGCTGCTTAGCGAACTGCGAGAACGGGAAAAAGCGCAACAGTTAGAACAAACCCTGGAATATTTAAAAAATGCTCAATCCCAGCTCATTCAATCCGAAAAAATGTCAAGTATCGGGCAAATGGTAGCGGGAGTTGCCCACGAAATTAATAACCCTGTCAACTTCATCTACGGCAATATTCTTCCCGCCAAACAGTACGCTTGCGATTTAGTAAAATTGCTCAGCCTTTATCAGCAACACTATCCCGAACCTGTTCCCGAAATAGCTCAAGAATTGGAAGAAATCGAGGTAGATTTTATCGCTGACGATTTTCCGAAACTCATGGCTTCAATGCAACAAGGTGCTAATCGAATTAAGCAGATAGTGCTGTCTTTGCGAAACTTTTCGAGACTTGACGAAACAGAGTGCAAAGTAATAGACATTCATGAAGGGATAGAGAGCACTTTGGTGATTTTGCAGCACCGATTGCAGTCACAGCCAAAACCTCGGGAAATTCAACTTATTAAAAATTACGGCACACTGCCAAAAGTCGAGTGTTATCCGGCTCAATTAAACCAGGTATTTATGAATTTGTTGTTGAATGCGATCGACGCTGTGGAAGAGTCATCAGCCAACTGTAGTTGCAAAGTTAAGCAGATTCGGATTGTTACTGAAGTCAGCCGAGAAAACCAAGTGTGCGTGCGGATTTCTGACACCGGGCCCGGTATCCGTCCCGAAGTTCAGTCAAGGATATTTGACCCGTTTTTTACTACCAAACCGATCGGCAGCGGCACTGGTTTGGGGTTATCGATTAGTTACCAAATTGTTAAAGATACCCACGGGGGTAAGTTGGAGTGTCATTCAGAAGTTGGCCGGGGAACAGAATTTGCGATCGAACTTCCGATTTCGCAAAAGTTGAAAGTTAAAAGTTAGGATAAGCTGTTATATCCTGTCAGGTGAATCAACCATAATTATTGTAGGGGCGAGTCCACCAACCATATCTAATATCAGCCTGAGACGACCGTAAACCCGCCCCGATCCTCCAATTGGGGGCAATTGAACGGAGACCATATTAATCGTCTATCAGAACTTATTTTAGGTTGCGTCATAACCTAGCATTTTCTCCAGTATTTCTTGCTAACAGTCTGTGATTTAGTATAATTTAATCCTAAGCCTGATATAATAAAAAGTTAGCCTTAACAGCCTCCAGACGTTACGCTGCTAAAATTAGTAGTGAATATTACAGTTGCTCTTATACAAATTCTGTCAACATACGTCTGCTGTAGCGTCTACCACATTTTTACTGAATTATGACTGACTCAATTCGCTTCCTCATGTGTGCTCCTGACCACTACGATGTGGATTACGTGATTAATCCGTGGATGGAGGGCAACGTACACAAATCATCGCGCGATCGCGCCGTCGAACAGTGGGAAAAACTCTACCACGTCCTCAAAGAAAACGCTGTGGTAGACCTCGTACCGCCGGCCAAAGGCTGGCCGGATATGGTTTTCACCGCAAACGCAGGCTTACTTTTAGGCAATACCTTCGTCCTCAGCCGTTTTTATCACAAAGAACGCCAAGGCGAAGAGCCCTATTTCAAAGAATGGTTTGAAAGCAAAGGTTTCACCGTGCACGAACTCCCGAAAGACTTGCCGTTTGAAGGCGCGGGCGATGCTTTGCTCGATCGCGAAGGACGCTGGTTGTGGGCCGGATACGGCTTCCGTTCCGAACTCGACTCGCACCCGTTACTAGCAAAATGGCTCAACATAGAAGTGCTTTCGCTGCGTTTAGTTGACGAACGTTTCTATCATCTAGACACCTGTTTTTGTCCCCTGACAGGTGGCTATTTGCTCTACTATCCCGCAGCATTTGACTCCTACTCCAACCGCTTAATTGAAATGCGAGTTGCGCCGGAAAAACGCATTGCCATTGAAGAAGCAGATGCCGCAAATTTTGCCTGCAATGCGGTCAATATTGACAAAGTTGTGGTAATGAACAAGGTTAGCGAAGCCTTGAAAACGCGCATTACTCAGGCAGGTTTTCAAGTAATTGAAACGCCGATGACCGAATTCCTGAAAGCGGGCGGCGCCTGTAAGTGTTTGACGCTGCGGGTAACGGAACCGGTTCAAGAAGATGGATCGCCAAACGTGATGGTAGAAAGCCGCACCATTCGCATGGAAGGTCACTTGCTCGATGCTGGTTTAATCAGCCGCGCTTTAGACTTAATTATCGAAAACGGCGGCAGTTTCCAAGTCCTCAATTTCAATTTAGGAGAGCAGCGGCAAAGCACATCATCTGCGGATGTTAAAGTTTCGGCTCCTTCCCACGATGTGATGGAAGAAATCATGGGAATGCTGATTGACTTGGGTGCAGTTCCTCCGCCGCAAGAGATTTGCGACGCTATTTTAGAGCCGGTAGTGCAAGATGGCGTCGCCCCGGACGACTTTTATGTGAGTACGATTTATCCCACAGAAGTGCGGGTAAACGGTCAGTGGGTGAAAGCGCAAAATCAGCGGATGGACGGTGCTGTTGCTATTACGGAAACTGCTGATGGCCCAGTGGCTAAATGCAAATTATTGCGCGATTTAAAAGTAGGAGAAAAAGTGGTTGTTGATGTGGTCGGCATCCGCACTGTCCGCAAAACAGAATCGCGGGAACAGCGCAATTCTCAAGAATTCAGCTTTATGTCGGGCAGCGTTTCTAGCGAGCGCCGCGTAGAATTGGTAGTGGAAC
>JACJNV010000127.1 GCA_014695175.1 Microcoleus sp. FACHB-DQ6
TTGGCTCAACTGCTCTATCTCGGTTTTTTTCTGCTCTCTGGTGGCTGTGGGCTTTTTCATTCCTTTATTTTACCAGATGCCGCCACTTAAGTTTTTTTGACCTGAATCCTTACTTTTAAACTTCGTCGCAGCCAGTGGAGTAGAGAAACTTACGATTTTGTATGTCAAAATTTAACAGATGATATTAATAGATTGAGCGCTCACGTTGGCGATATTTCCAATCTCATATTAGACCCTGATTTAGATACCTATTATTTGATGGATGCTACTTTGCTGAAGATTCCAGAAATGCAAAAAGTATTATCAGAAATTAGACTAATTTCTCAAAAAAACAGCTTGGTTTCCTATGTCAAACCTGAAAAAAGAGCAAAGCTGATTACTTTGGCTGGCAAATTGAGAGAACTTAATCAGGATTTAGCAATCAATATGGAGGTAGGATTTAGCAATAATCGTCACGGCAATCTGCGATCGAAATTAAGCGATAAACTGACAAAATTTAACTCGGTAGTAGATCTCCTAACGGCGCAACTAGATAAACTGATTAATCCCACAGCCGTAGTGGAATATTATGCCTATCTTGATGGAAGCGATAGAGTTCTGGATTCGAGTTTTGAACTATGGGACGAAACTTCTAATGAATTAGACTTCTTACTGCACAAACGTATAGAGAGTTTTATTACAAAAAAAATTCTTATTTCGGTTTTGGTCTTAATAACTTTACTAATAGTTATTTATTTATTTGTAGCTTTTTACAGAAGCGTTATGCAAACTGTATTTGTCCTAGACGAAGCCTCAAAAAAGATGGCAAGTGGCAATGTCGATCACAAAATTATTTTGGATAACAGAGATGAACTGGGGCAAGTGGTGGCTGCGTTTAACAAAATTGCCGATGCCTTAGTTGCTGCTAATCAAGAAATTACTGTTCTCAACGATCGCTTAAAAGCTGAAAATCTCCGAATGAGCGCAGAACTAGACGTTACTCGCAAGATTCAGCAGATGCTGCTGCCGAAAGACCGAGAACTAAAGGAAGTTATGGGCTTAGATATTGCGGGATTTATGGAAGCTGCCGATGAAGTAGGCGGCGACTATTACGACGTACTCCAGCACAAAGGTAGAGTGAAAATTGGCATTGGCGACGTGACGGGACATGGATTGGAGAGCGGCGTTGTAATGATTATGGTTCAAACGGCAGTCCGAACTTTGCTCGCTTACAATGAATCAGACCCGGTTAAATTTTTAAGCGCTATTAACAGTGTAATTTACGATAACATCCAGCGGATGAAATGCGACAGAAACGCTAGCCTTGCCTTGCTCGACTATCAGCAGGGAATGCTGAAGTTGACCGGCCAGCACGAAGAAATGATTGTAGTGCGGTCTAACGGTTGTGTAGAGCGGTTTGATACGATCGATTTGGGTTTCCCGATCGGACTGGATGCAGATATTGCTGAATTTGTTGCTGAAACAATTGTGCAGTTGTATTCAGGAGATGTGGTAGTGCTGTACACTGACGGGATTACGGAAGCTAAAAATATGGATAAACTGCTTTATGGTTTAGAGCGGTTAATTAAGGTAATAGAGATTAATTCGCAGCGTTCGGCTGCCGAAATCAGGCAGGCTGTAATTAACGACGTGCGATCGCACATCGGCGAACAAAAAGTTTTTGATGACATCACATTGCTGGTACTCAAACAAAAATAACTACTTGGATATCCCTTCTAAAGTTTAAAATATATTTAGTGATGCCCCTCATCTCAAACTTTAGCTCTTACACCGATATGACCCAGATTTTCGGCCATTTCATCGAGCAGCCCGCTAGCCAAGAATACTTAATAATGGGATTTTCTCCGAGTTCGGTTCCTCTCAAGCAGCGGTGGCGGAACAACGGTTTGTCGGCGGATTTTCTGGCTGACTACCTGACGACTTTTTTTCCGCGCAACCAAGACGATCCCTCGACAATTGAAAGACAAGCTGAAATAAAAAGCGCTGTTAGCTACATTGCCAACGAGTTATTAGAAAATGCCATGAAGTTTAATGATGAAACCTCGGAGTACCCGATCGATATTAAACTGCAATTAGAGAGCGACGGTGTGATTTTCTCAGTTGCTAACAGCATCTCTCCGCAAGCTGTGGACAAGTTTCAGGCTTATATTCAGCAGTTGCTGTCCTCGGAGCCAAGCGAACTTTACCTTCAGCGGCTGGAAAAAAATGCTGCTGACGAAAGCTGTACCAATTCTGGATTGGGTTTGTTGACCATGCTCACCGATTATACTGCTAAACTTGGCTGGAAATTCCAGACCGTGCACCAAGACCCGGAAGTAATTGCGGTGACAACTATGGTGCAATTAACAGTATAAGCAACGCTGGCGATCAATAATATCTAAGGGACTTTTTTTTGTGGCTATGGAAATTAATACAAAAGATTACCAGATCTGTTACGATCCAGCAACGGCAACCGTGAGTTTTCTTGGATCTCTAAGGCTGAGCGGGCCTGCAGAGTACACGCCGATAGCGGAGTTGCTGGCGAAGGTTGCCGACGTGGAACCGACGAAAATTACCCTCAATTTGCAGCAGTTAGAATTTTTGAACAGTTCTGGCATCAATATGCTATCGAAGTTTATTATCGAGGTTCGCAAAACAGCCAGGGTGCAAATGGCGGTACAAGGTTCTCAAAGCATAGCTTGGCACGGTAAATCTTTGAAGAATTTCCAGCGCCTAATGCCTGGTTTGGAGTTGGAATTTTTCTAGAAACACGATTACTTTTAGGGTGCGAGCTGTTGAGCAATTTTTTGTTAGTCGAGGCGCCAATTCTCGAGTTATGCTGGAAGAACAACCATCTAGAGAACAGCTACTTTTAGAGATAGAAAGATTGCGCCAGCAAGTGGAAGACTTGAAGGAGGAAAAAGCGGATCTGGAAATCTTGCTGGAAACTACTGCTGAACATTCCGATACGGTTGAAACTGAGTTGCGATCTCGTGCATTCGAGGCGGTGCGCGAAGGCGAAGTCAAGCTGGCTCAATTTCTCGAAGCGATTCCCATAGGTGTGCTCGTGCTGGATTCTCAAGGCAGACCTTACTACGTAAATCACGCCGGACAGCAGTTACTCGGTCAAGGAGTTTTGCCCTTAAATGCAGTTGAGAATTTGTCAGAAAGTTATCAAATTTATATTGCGGGAACTGACACTATTTACCCTTTCGAGAATTTGCCGATCGTCCGAGCTTTGAGGGGCGAAAACGCGACGGCTGAGGATCTGGAAATTCATCAACCCGACAAGAAAATTCCCCTTGAGATTTGGGGAACACCAATTTTTGACGAGGGTGGCAAAGTTGCTTTTGCGATCGCAGTTTTTCAAGATGTCACGGAACGAAAAGAAGCTGAAGCCGATCGCCATTTATTTATTAAGAAACTATTTGACCTTAACCAAAATTTAGAAAAATCCCTGGATGCCGAATCAGAATTAACTGATGCCTACGGTAGATTTGTGCCTCACCAATTTCTAAATTTGTTGGGATATGAAAGTATTATAGATGTGCATTTAGGCGACCAAGTGCAGCAGGAGATGTCGGTGCTATTTTCGGATATTCGCGACTTCACGACGCTTTCAGAAACTATGACTCCCCAAGAAAATTTTAAATTTATCAATGCTTATCTTTCGCGGATGGAGCCTGCCATTACTAGCAATAACGGGTTTATTGACAAATACATCGGCGATGCAATTATGGCTTTGTTTAGTGACTTTGCAGATGATGCAGTGAAAGCGGGTATTGCAATGCTAAATATCCTGAAAAATTACAACGAATACCGTCAAGGCGTCGGCTACATCCCGATTCAAATTGGAATTGGCATCAATTCTGGTTCTTTGATGCTGGGTACAGTCGGGGGTAAAAGCCGAATGGACAGCACTGTGATTAGCGATGCTGTTAATCTAGCATCTCGCATTGAAGGATTGACCAAAGATTACGGGGTACCTCTGTTAATTTCTCAGCAGACTTTGGAACGGTTGCGAAATCAGAACGATTATGCTATTAGGATTGTGGATAAAGTACAGGTAAAAGGAAAATCTCAATATGTCGTAGTCTATGAGGTATTTGATGCAGATCCGCCGGAAATTTGGTCGGCCAAGCTAGCAAATTTGCCTGTATATAATGAAGCTATGTTACTGTGCGAGCGCAAGGATTTCCGAGAAGCGGGGAAATTGTTTGAAGAATGTTTGCGGACAAATCCGAGCGATCGGGTAGCTCGCATTTACCTGAAACGCTGTCGGGATTGGCGATCGCTCCTCAAAGGAATTTAAAGCAAGTTACTCGATTTTAGATTTTAAATTTTAGATTTTAGATTTACTCCACAGATGAATCTGGGAGATAGAAGTTTGATCTAAAATTTTGAGCTGCTTACCGCACAATAATTCAGGATTCACCAGCCAGAATCCAGCAGAGATTCTGTGCGACAGGTAAGTCACCAAGTCATCCAAGCCCGGAGAGCTTTCTGGGATGAAGAAAACAGAAGCCTGTCCCGTGTTTAAAATCAGCCACAACAGCATTAACAATCGAGCTTTTAGGCACAACCCAGAGACTTTCAAGAAAATTCGGATCGTCCCCGGTACCACACTGGTTTTTAGGGAGTATCTCACTTTTGCAGCCAAGCTAGAAATTGGAGTTTTGAGGGAGGAGGCAGAAGAAGTGTTTTTAGAAAAATTAAGATACTCCCGGTTTTTAAGGTGAAGCGTTTATATTTTCAAGCCACTTCAACTAAAATATATCTGGAGAGTGATGACTGAGCTGCGGAATCTGTCAAAGGTGTAAAATATAAATAGCTTTATACCTGTTACTTCTGAGGGTTCTCAAAATAGAACGCCTTAGGGCGGAACAACCAGCGATCGATAATGGGGGGCGAGAACTGGGGCAAGCGCTGAAGCTGTCTCAGAAAAAGTTGGCGGATGAATGAGGGATGACCATTCCCACGATTAATCGTTGGGAAAACGGACACGCTACCCCTTCTCGCTGGGCACTGGAGCAAATTTACATCTTGCTGGATGAGTTAGGTAATTCGCCAGATGCAACGCTTCGCGAATACATTAAGGCGCTCCGAGCAAGATATTTTTCGGATAAGGAGTACAAAGGGTGAGTTTAGAGGGAATCAACAGCATTTTCAGAAATATTCGACTACTTCCCTATGGTGTGGCGACCCTCTCTGTGGCTCTGGCACTGGGGCTAACGCAATCGCTTTTACCGTGGATCTACCCAACCACGACGCCCCTGTTTTTCATCGCGGTGATAGTGAGTACCTGGTATGGCAGTTTCGGGGCTGGGTTGCTGGCAACAATTTTATCCACCCTGGCAATCAACTATTTTTTTATTGAGCCGTTCTATTCCTTACAGATCGCTAATCTACAGACAATAGTTCGGTTGGGTATGTTTTCGATCGCGGCAGGATTGATCGCTTCACTCAATCAATCGTGGCGCACTGCTATAAAAAACGCGAAAGCAGCCTTGCAAAATTTACAGGAGGCAATGGAACTAGAACAGCAGTTGCAGGGCGAAGCCGCAGAAGCTGCGGCGACTGAGGCAAAAGAACAGCTAGAAACGGTACTTTCTAGCATCAACGATGGGTTTTACATTCTCGATCGCGATTGGCGCTACACCTATGCCAACGATCGCTACTGTGAAATGGTTGGAATGCCGCGGTCAGCGATTCTGGGTCAGAACGTTTGGGAGCTATTTCCCGCTGCCGTTGACACCGATGCTTATGTGCAGTTTCATCGGGCAATGCGCGAACAAAAGCCGCTCCAGTTTGATTATCTCTACTCTCCTTGGAATGGTTGGCACGACCATCGAATTTACCCTTCGCCCAGTGGACTGACCGTTTTGCTTGCTGACATCACCGATCGCAAACAGGCGGAACTCATCCTAATCGAGCAGAAACGACTGCTGGAGTCGATCGCCTTCGGACAGCCACTAGACGACTGTCTGGCAGCCGTGTGTGGCTCAGTATCCAGGCTGAATCCGGGTACCCGCGCCTGCTTCCTGCTAGCCGACGATCGGCGGCTGACGTTTAACGCTTCCATTACTCCAGACTTTCCAGCGTCTTTTGGTGAAGGACTCAAGGATGCTCCGATTAACGATTTGTGCATTGGAACCTGCGGCGAAGCAGTGTATTGCGGTCAGCCCGTGACCTGCGCCGACATTGCCAACGACGATCGCTGGTCGCAAGCATGGCGAAATTTATGCGTGGCTCATGGCATTCTAGGGTGTCATTCTCAGCCCGTGATCGGGCAGGACAATCTAGCTCTGGGGTGGCTGATGCTTTGCTTTAGCGAGGGGCGGAGGCCGACGGATTGGGAATATAAACTCGCCGAGTTCGGCACGCAAGTTGCCAGCATCGCCTTCGAGCGCGATCGATCGTTCCAGGCTTTGCGTGAGAGCGAAGAACAGCTCCGATTGGCTTCCGAAGGCGGAAATTTTGGTTTGTGGTATTGGGATATAGAAACAGACACGCTGAGTTTTACGGAGAGAGCCAAAGCGATGTTGGGTTTACCCGTCAATACAGCAATGTCGGTGCAGGTGTTTTTAGAAGCCGTGCATCCCGACGATCGCCCATTCGTTCACACCGTCATCAGTGAGCTAAAAGCGAATCAAGCGCATACTGAAATAGAATATCGGACGCTTTGGGCAGATGGCACCGTTCGTTGGATTTTGGCAAAGGGCGATTGCGCCTACAACCCTGAGGGCATCCTAATTTCGACGCGGGGCGTATTCATCGACATCAGCGATCACAAACAAGCCGAAGAAGCGTTGCGTCAAAGCCAAGAGCAGAGTCGGAACATTCTGGAGAGCATTGATGATGGATTCTTTTCCCTGGATGAGAATTGGCGTTTCACTTACGTGAATCGGTCAGCAGAAATTCTGCTAGACCGCACTCCGGGCGCTCTGATTGGCAAGAATTTGTGGGAAGAATTCCCAGGACTCAAGGGCAGCGAGTTTGAGCGGGTTCATCGGCGCGTGGCAAACGAGCGCGTGGCTTTGTCAGTCACGGCGTTTTATCCGGATCACGATCGGTGGTATGACGTTCGCACCTACCCTGCCGCGAACGGGATTACGATTTATTTCCGAAATGTCACCGATCGAAAACTTGCTGAGGAGGTATTGCAACAACGAGAAGCAGAACTTCGTTTAGTCACCAATGCTGTGCCTGCCTTGATTTCCTTTGTAGACTCAGACCAATGCTACCGCTTCAACAATCGAGCATATGAAGAATGGTTTGGACATCCTGCAGCGGAAATCTATGGCAAGCACCTCCGAGAGGTTTTAGGTGAAACTGGCTATCAAGGGATTCGTCCTTATGTTGAGCAAGTCTTGGCAGGAGAGGAAGTGACCTTTGAAACCCAAATTCCCTACAAAAATGGTGTAACCCGTTATGTCAATGCAACCTATGTTCCCCGCTTCAATAGCCAGGGAAAAGTTGAAGGGTTTGTAGCACTGGTCAACGATATCACCGATCGCAAACAAGCCGAAGCCACACTACGGGAGAGTGAGGCACGGTTCCGGCTGATGGCAGATGCCGCCCCTGTGCTGATTTGGATGTCGGGCACCGATAAACTCTGTTATTACTTCAACCTTCCGTGGCTAAACTTTACGGGACGGACGATCGAACAAGAAACGGGCAATGGTTGGGCAGAAGGAGTCCACCCCGACGACTTTGAGCGGTGTTTAGACACGTATGTGACTGCCTTTGATGCCCGTCAACCGTTCAAGATGGAATATCGCTTGAAACGCTGTGATGGCATATACCGTTGGGTTATGGATGAAGGTGTTCCTCGCTACGGATTGGAAGGTGAGTTCTTGGGCTACATCGGCTCCTGTGTTGATATTGAAGACCACAAACAAGCTGAGGAAGCCCTGCGCGAAAGTGAATCCCGCCTCCGTCTGATCATTGAAAGCGCCAAAGATTATGCCATCTTCACCATCGACCTTAACGGCATAATTGCCAGTTGGAACTCAGGGGCAGAAAGGTTGTTGGGCTATACCGAGACAGAAGCAATTGGTTGCCCCGCTCGGATGATCTTCACGCCCGAAGATAACGAACAAGGACAAGCCGAGTACGAGAGGCAAACGGCTCTACTGCAAGGACGGGCCGAAGACGAACGCTGGCACGTCCGCAAAGATGGGAATCGCTTTTGGGCCAGTGGATTGATGATGCCCTTGCTTAACGAAGCGGATTGTCCGCAGGGATTTCTCAAAATCATGCAGGACAAGACCGCACAACGGCAAGCAAGTGAGCGACTGCAATTGCTTTATGAAACTACCCGCGATCTGTTGAAGACAGAACAGCCTCTGGCTTTGATGCACGCGCTATTCCGCAAACTTTCAGTGCAACTCGATCTGCACTGTTACTACAACTTCATGGTGGAAGAAAAAGACAACCGCCGGATGCTGCATTTGAGAAACTATGATGGCCTCTCTGAAGAAAGGGCGCAGGCGATCGCATGGATCGAATTAGGTGAATATCTCTGTGGAGTCGTTGCCCAAACGCAGCAGCAACTTGTCTTGAATCAAGCCCAAATTTCCACTCATCCAAATGCTAAAGCCCTCTTTGAAATGGGCATCACGGCTTACGCGGGTCAACCGTTAATCGCTCAAGGGCGGTTATTAGGAACGCTCTCATTTGCCAGTCGGACTCGGACGCACTTCACGCCTGCAGAAATCGAGCTGCTGCGATCGACCTGTGACCAAATCGCGATCGCTCTGGAACGGGCAAGCCTGAACGATTCACTCCAGCAGCAAGCGGAACAGCTAAGACAGGCAAATCGGATCAAGGATGAGTTTTTAGCGGTACTATCCCATGAATTGCGATCGCCCCTCAATCCCATCCTGGGCTGGTCAAAGCTGCTGCAAACTGGCAAGCTGGATGCGGCGAAAACTGCACAGGCGTTAGCGACGATCGAACGCAACGCCAGGCTGCAAAGTGAACTGATTGAAGATTTGCTCGATGTCTCGAAAATTCTTCAAGGCAAGCTCAGTCTTAATATGCGTCCAGTCGATTTAGCTTTAACGGTGGAATCGGCGATCGAAACCGTCAATTTGGCTTCAGTTGCCAAATCCATTGATATTCGGACTGTGTTAGATCCTCATGTGGGACAGATTTTGGGGGATTCGGGCCGTTTGCAACAAGTAATCTGGAATCTTGTTTCCAATGCGGTCAAATTCACCTCAGCCGGAGGGCGCGTTGAGGTGAATTTGACTCGTGTTGGCAATCACGCTCAAATTACGGTGGCGGATACAGGGATTGGCATCGCACGCGAGTTTTTACCCTACGTGTTTGACTACTTCCGGCAAAAAGATGGCGCCACAACCCGCAATTTTGGCGGCTTGGGATTGGGGCTGGCGATCGTGCGCCATCTAGTCGAACTGCACGGCGGCACCGTTGTCGCAGATAGCCCGGGTGAAGGGCTAGGAGCTACCTTTACCGTAAGACTGCCCCTATCAGGGAAGGTAAAGGGACAAGAAAACTCTCTTGCAGGACTTTCGGAACGATCGACTGCGGATGAACCGTTATCCGGGATGCGGATACTGGTTGTAGATGATGAGCCGGATATGCGAGACTTGATTTCCTTTTTGCTAGAAGATGCAGGTGCAGAGGTACTGACGGTGGCTGTCCCTCAAGAAGCCATCACAGCGTTGACTAATTTCCAGCCGGATGTCCTGTTGAGCGACATTGGGATGCCGGGGATGGATGGCTATATGCTGTTGCGGCAAGTGCGAGCCCTGCCGCCAGAACGGGGTGGGCTGATTCCCGCGATCGCCCTGACTGCCTATGCGGGCGAGTTTAATAAACAGCAAGCTTTGCAAGCTGGATTCCACCGACATCTGGCAAAGCCGATCGCACCGGATGAATTAATTAAGACGATCGTCGCACTTCTTAGCAAGAACACTCATGACCCAGGAAGCTATAAAAATTGAGCCGAAGGAGCTCAAACCGATCGAACATCACCAAGCTTTTAAGTTGCTGTGGTTAGGCAGCGATATTTGTATTGCAGGAGAATCTACAAATAAATCCGGTTTCTAGTCTAATAGTGCGTAAGTCCTGATAATATAATCAATAATTTGGAGTGTCAAAAAAAGACGATGGGAATTAACAAGCAGCAGCCTAGAATACGTATAAAACCTTCAGTGATTAAAGCAATAGCTCTGTTCTTTCTGTGCTGCTTGTTAACTGCAAGTTGCGGACAGGGACCACGTAGATCGGTGACTGCGACCGGCGAAAATGCTAATAACCGCGTTACTATTGGCACAACCTTGAAATTGCGGACGATCGACCCTGCGGACGGTTACGAAACCTTATCAGGACAATTGCTGCGAAATTTGGGCGACACTCTCTACACCTACGAGTCGGGAACTACAAAGTTAATCCCCCACTTAGCCACAGCAATGCCAAAAGTTAGCCAAGACGGATTGACATATACAATCCCCTTGCGTCAAGGAGTTATTTTTCACGACGACACACCGTTTAACGCCGCAGCAATGGAATTTTCCTTGCAGCGGTTTATCCAAAATGGCGGCAGTCCGGCTTTGTTGTTAAGCGATGCAGTGGAATCGGTGAAAGCGACGGGCGAGTACGAATTAACTTTTCAACTCAAAAAGCCTTTTGCTGCTTTTCCTTCCCTGTTGACATTTTCCGGTATGTGTGCAGTTTCTCCAAAAGCTTACGAGATTGGGCAGGGTAAATTTAAACCCGATACCTTTGTGGGAACTGGACGTTACAAGCTGGCGAAATACGGCAGCGATTCTCTCAAGTTTGACGTGTTTGACAAGTATTGGGGGGAAAAGCCGGTTAATCAAGGAATTGACATTTTGCTGCTTTCTAGTTCGTCAAATTTGTTCAATACTTTTCAGACTGGTGCAGTCGATGTGGCTTATTTGTCTCTGGATGCAGACCAAGTTCGCAGCTTGGACGAGGGAGCAAAAAAAGGGAAATGGCAGGAAATCGCGGGGGAAAGCAGTACGGTTAATTACATGACGCTGAATATGCAGTCTAAACCGCTGGACAAGCTAGAAGTGAGACAAGCGATCGCATCAGTGATGGATCGCCCCCTGATTAACGAGCGCGTACTGCAGGGACAAGCACAACCGCTTTACAGTCTGATTCCCACAACCTTGGACGTTCAAAAACCGGTTTTCAAAGAACTGTACGGCGACGCCAACACGGCAAAAGCCAAGGAACTTTTAACGAAAGCGGGATACTCGGCCACAAATCCTTTTGTTCTGCCAATTTGGTATGCTTCGGCTTCCAGAAAAAGAGCTTTAGTCGCGAGTACGATCGAGGCGCAAACTAAACTCAAAATGGACGGGATAATGCAGGTAGAAATTAACAGCGTTGAATCTCCGACTTTGTTTCAAAACATAGAGAAGGGAATTTATCCTGCGGTTTTAGTGGATTGGTCCGCCGACTTTTTTGACGCTGACAATTACATTCAGCCGTTTTTAGATTGTGCCACAGGTTCGGAGGCTGGGGGCTGTTCCAAGGGTGCCAGTCAAAGTCAGGGTTCGTTTTATTATAGCGATCGGGTAAATCAACTGATCGACCAGCAGCGCAAAGAAACAAACCCTGAAACCCGCAAAGGCATATTTGCCGAAATTCAAGACATACTGGGTAAAGATGTACCTTTCATCCCTCTTTGGCAGGATAAGGACTATACATTTGCTCAGAACACCATCGCTGGGGTTCGTCTCGAACCGACGCAATCTTTTCCTTTTTGGTTCCTGAAGAAGCAATAATTCGTTACAATAATTGGGGGGTGTTGAAACGTCAATAATTATTGCATATTTTGTGCACAACAGGGTGATGATTGTCACAGTTTCTCAAAGAGACTGATCACCCTAACCTCTTTAATAATGTGGGATATTATTAAAAGAGAGATTTTGCTGAGGGTGGGTATATGAAACTTGGAATTTTAACAACAACAGGGCTGCTGATTGCGATGGGCTGGACCTCGGGAGTAAAGGCAGAAAACGTATCCCACGTCAAGCAACTATTAGAAACTAAAAAATGTAGCCAATGTGACTTGACGGGAGCGCAACTTGCTGGTATGAATCTGAGCGGGGCAGATTTGAGCGGTGCGAATCTCAGAGGTGCAAATTTGAACGGTGCAAATTTGGACGAAGCCAAACTGAACGAAGCCAATCTGAAACAAGCTAAATTGCAAGGTGCGAGTTTAATTGCGGCTAAAATGCACGGGGCTAATTTGGAGGGTGCGGATTTGAGCCGTGCTAATCTAAGTATGGCGGGTTTAGTGATTGCGAGTTTGAAAAATACCAACCTCACCAGCGCTAATTTAATCGGCGCTAATTTAGAAAGCGCCAATTTGGCGGGTGCAAACCTGAGAAATGCTCGCCAGTCTGTAGCGAATTTAGCGAATGTCAGCCTCAGAGGTGGCAGTTTGTCGGGAATGGACGTACAGGGAGTCAACTTGCGGGATGCAAATTTGACCAATGCAAATTTGAACGGTGCAAATTTGAACGGTTCGGACTTGACAGGTGCTAATTTAAAGAATGCCAATATGGCAAATGTAGATTTGAAAAACGCTTCTTTGCCGTAGGACGATCGCCAATTGCTATATCAAATTCTGGTGCTTAAAAAACTTAATATAAAAATTTAGGGGCAATTCTGAAATTGCCCCTAAATTTTTAAGTGTAAGATTTATCGGGTTTCCGATCGCTGCGTAGGTCAATCGATTTTAGATTTTAGATTGAAGCATTGACCCCACGTATGAATCCGGGGGCTTGTATCCTGGATGCTTTCGGTCATTGTTCGGTGTGCGAAGCTTTTCCCTGGCGTCTGGGATTGCTTCATATTTGGATCTAGGATCAATCTTCCTCGTGACTATCTTGGGCGAAGCGGATAATGTCATCATCGCCGAGGTATTCACCATTTTGGATTTCAATCATCACCAGGGGAATAACGCCTGGATTTTCTACGCGGTGAGCAGTATTCATGGGAACATAGGTTGACTGTTTCTGCATGAGAATCGTCTCTTTGTCGTCGCAGATAACTTTAGCGGTACCGGAGACGACAACCCAGTGTTCGCTGCGGTGATAGTGCATTTGGGTGCTGATGTGATGCCCCGGCTTGACTTCAATGCGATTGATCTTATAACGATCGCCCGCGTCTATGACTGTAACTTTACCCCAGTAGCGGGTTTGCGTGCGATCGTCAATTTTTTCGATTGTGTCCACTGTTTCCACCATGCTGTTTATCTCGCTAACGGTGTCTGCAAAAATATCTGTAGTTGAAAGTATAGCAGGGATTAGGTAAGTGCGATCGATTTAAAGATTACTGAATTAGTCGCCACTCGCGAGCATCTACAAATTGCGACAAATGCCCCACATTTGTTGTCGCAATTATCACCTCATTGCCTTCACTGGCCTCCAATATTGCTTGAGCCGCCAAAATCACATCCCCGTCAAGTGCATTGGCTTCTGCGGTTGGTCTTCCTCTCCTTCTCGAATCAGCCCACAACTGAGCGGCTAAAAGCATTACCTCTGTAGTCAAAGGACGGTATGTAAGGACTTTCTTGAATAGGTCAAGTTTTCTGATACCTCTCTCTTTTCCCGCTCGAATTAATTCTCGCCGCACCTCATAGTCAGCAATTTCAGGCAGGAGTACCATTTCGCCATTTTGTAGTAAGGAGTCTAGCCAAAGTTGGCATTCCAAATAAGGAGGTTTGGCTTGAGGGTTTGTTACCATCCCTAATGGGCCAGAATCCAAAATAATTATTCTGCTCATTGAAACAAGGGTCGATTAGACATCCGATCTTCATTGATGACTTGTTCTAGATATTCCGCAGTTTCTTTTTGCTCTTGTTCATCATCATCTTCTCGCCACGATCGCAATAATTCAATTGCACCTTGATTTCTTTGTATCCGTTCCTCCAGTGACAGTTTAGTAATGTCTATTTGCTCAGATATTTGGGTCTGCTCTGACAAGACTGGCTTTACAGTCACCGTTTCCAGAAATAAGCGCATCATCTGAAGTAAATTCGGCCAATATTCTCTAGGAGTTTGCTGAATTACGCGCAGAAATTCTGCGATGGGCTGGCTTAAGGGGCGATCGCTTTCTTTGTCTTCAACCATAGGAGTTTCGGGCGCGGATTTTACTGTCCCTTGGCTTTCGCTGCTTAAAACTTGTTCTGACATAATTACTTTTTTCCTTTCTCTCATTTACTCATATTATAAACAAAAGGCGGGCCATAGCCCGCCACACTTTTTACTTGCTCAACACACCATCGGGAATCCCCAAAATATCCTCAATGCGAGGCATATCTTCCAAAGCAATCACTCGCCCTTCATCCTCAAAACCAGCAATTTGATCGAAATTCAAATACCGATACAAATCGCCAGCAAAAGGATCGATTCTCTTCGACACAATGTCATTGTATTCTTCGACTGTAGGAATGCGACCTAACAGCGAACAAACGGCCGCCAATTCCGCCGAACCGAGATAAACTTGTGCATCTTTGCCCATGCGGTTGTTAAAGTTGCGAGTAGAAGTGGAAAAAACCGTTGTCGCATCTTTAACCCGCGCTTGATTGCCCATACAAAGACTGCAACCGGGCATTTCTGTGCGAGCTCCAGCGGCTCCAAAAATGCTGTAGAAACCTTCTTCTTTGAGTTGCTGTTCGTCCATGCGAGTTGGCGGACAAATCCACAGGCGAGTTTTCACTTCCCCTGCACCTTCCAACACCTTCGCAGTGGCGCGGTAGTGACCGATATTTGTCATGCAAGAACCGACAAATACTTCGTCAACCCGATCGCCCGCAACCTCACTCAACAACTTAACATTATCCGGGTCATTGGGAGCAGCCACAATGGGTTCTGTAATCTCGTTCAAATCGATTTCGATGATTTCAACGTATTCCGCATCAGCATCAGCCTCCAGCAGTACCGGATTTGCCAGCCATTCCTCCATCTTCGCTACCCGGCGCATCATCGTCCGCGCGTCTTGATAGCCCCGCGCCACCATGTTTTTCAGCAGCGCGACATTGGAACGAATGTACTCGGAAACAGTCTCCACGCTCAGTTTAATCGTGCATCCAGCGCAAGAACGCTCGGCCGTCGCATCTGTCAATTCAAAAGCCTGCTCGACCTTCAAATTCGGCAAACCTTCAATCTCCATAATCCGCCCCGAAAAGATGTTTTTCTTGTTCTGTTTCTCGACGGTTAGCAAACCTTTTTGAATTGCTACATAGGGAATGGCA
>JACJNV010000128.1 GCA_014695175.1 Microcoleus sp. FACHB-DQ6
GGCCTGTGATGCCAGTTTGGTCGTTCAGAAGGTCTAACCCTTCTATCACCGCATCATCGCGGAAAGTAATAATGTAACGCCCTGTTGTTTCATCGGCTTGGGCAGTTTCTGGGATGGGAAAACTAGGTTGTTCAGACATAAATACCTCTTATTTAGAGTTGGATAATGCGTTGAGTGCGATAATAGATTTATTGAATTACAAGGCTGTGACTTGTGAGGAAACAGCCCTGTATTTCATCCATGCTTTTAAGGGTTGAATACGAAATAGTCAACCAAGAGCCGAATCGGGCTTCCCCATTCGATGTTGACCCAAATACTCACAACACCGTTGTTTGGGGCAACGTTATGGAGAGTATATCGAGCATTCCCCATAAACTTTCCACCTCCAGCAGCACCTTCACCAATCGCGACGAAGACGAGAGAGTCGCGTGTGATTATGCTCCAATTAAGATGCAAGATGTGCTGTCCGTTGCGATCGCCCCAGTCATGGCGATAACGGTAGCCATTACCGAAAAATGCTTCCGGCGAAGCTCCTTCTTGAGACATACCAAATTGACCCACCTCTTCAACTTTGGCGTCTTGGTTTTCCTGGGCTGCTGGAAACTGCGGCATAGAAGTTGAGGCATGAAGTTTAGTTGTAGAAGACATTGTTTATTTCCTTGTTATTTAACAACCTTAAGGGCCAGTAGTTTCTAGCTATATGCTGAAGCTAGATAACTGCTTTTGATCTAATAATCACCCAACTTTATTGGGAGAACAATACGACGATCCGCGTATAGGATGATGAAGATATTGCAACAACTTACTTAACTGTTACGATTCCTGTTTGGATTGATTTGTCAAGTTAAATTTAGAAGAAAAATCTAACTTGACAACCCCACTCAGATTTATGCTGTCAAATTCAGCGTGAAATTGTCGTAACTGTTAATATCAAGCAACCGGAAGCCTACATTAGTTGCTTGGGTGTTGCTTATCCACTCACACCAGTCAAATGCTTGTGGAGGGACAGGCCTCACGTAAGGCCCTGACCAATTTGCTCCGTTATCAGCCTCGGCATAGTAACAGTAGTAGCGATTCAGGCTACGCAAACTCCCCCCATAGACCACTTTGCATTCGCCAGGATTGAGTCGCCACCAACCTTTTTTTGCCCAATTTCCACCATCTGAACAGTTGGGACGATAGTACATAATAGCTACCCAAACACCATGTGTATACTTGTTGCAAATTGTGAGCATCTTCCACCTCTTACAATGAGTAATTGTCAATGAATACGGTTCTATGTCCTTTTGGTGGAACGGGTAAATTCAGGTAAAACTTCTTTTTTTTCCACAGAGAACATCGATGATGCACGTAGGGTATGAAGCAACGTTTGATTTTCAATGCCCGGTTTAGCATCTGATTGACCTTCGCGAGCTGTCGAATCTTGTTTCAGGGCAGCGACATCCACAAAATCGACTGTTGCATCTTCTTGGCTTTTTTGAGGTAAAACTTCTTTGTTTTCCACAGAGAAGATTGATGATGCGCGTAGCGTGTGAAGCAAGGTTTCATTTTCGATGCCCGGTTTAGCATCTGATTGACCTTCGCGAGCTGCTGAATCCTGTTTCTGAACACCGACATCGACAAAATCGACCGTTGCGTCTACATTATTGGTTTCCATTTTTACCTCCGTAGTGGATTTTTGTTGGGCACAGGTTACAGGCTCCGTATAGCGTTTGATCTCATATTCCTCAAAATAAACTTTGAGAGCAATACGACGATCCGCGTATAGGATTATGAAGATATTGCAACAAATTCCCCGTTGAACAACCCCAATTTTTCCAGAGCAACCATCACAGCAGCCGTCCGGGTTTGTACGCTTAGTTTCCCGTAAAGATGCTCCAGATGTTTTCGCACTGTTCCTTCACTGCAACCGATCACTTTAGCTATTCCTGCATTGCTTTTATCTTTGGCAATCCAGAATAAAACCTCCGCCTCGCGTTTGGTGAGTCCTAGCGATTCCAGGGTCGAAATAGAGAATGATTGCAGTTCTTCTTCCTCCAACAGCAAGAGATATTGCTGGTTGATGGGATCTGGAAGCAGACGGACGATCAACTGTCTTCCGGCTTGCTGAATGTGCAAGGGCAAACAGCGAGAGGGAACATTGCGGTTGAATGTGAGTCGTGCAATCTGCTCCTGGAACCAATGTTGTAAGGATTCTGGCAATGAGTAGGGAATGCGGTGTAAAAAATACTGGCTCAAAAGTTCTTCTGCCCGTTGAGTAATGAATTGCACCTGCCCTGCAATCTCCACAACTATCGCCCCTACGCGATCCAAGATTTGCTTGACTAATCCCTTAATGAAAGTATCTGGCTCCTTGTCTGTGCGATCGCCTAAAACTTCGAGAGTATAATGTTGGTAGCAATTTTCGTAACTTTTTGCCTCAGCTTTTGCTGCTGGGAATTTATCCATACCTTCAGATGTCAACATAACTGCGCGCTGACGCTTTGGTGTCTGTGAATTCATGGGAAGTATCTCCATTGGCATACAGGGTGAGAATGGCGAAACCAGATACCCTTGCGGTGCGGGTATCTAGCTCATTTCACTCTTGTTAATGTCTACAACTGTAGAAATGCACTCTGAGATTTTTTGACAGTCCCTGATTTAAGTTGCTTTTCTTAAGTAATTACTAACTAATAACAGTCACTAGCTATTAGTTACAAGTCACATAATCGAGTGACTTGCATAATTTTATTTTTTGTGTTAAGGTCTCTTTATTTTATTTTAAATATAAAAAAATAACTCAAAAGAAAGTGGCAAGCCATCAATAACTCTCCCTAAGAACGTCGCGGTGAATTACATCATCAAATATACTAATTAGTGATGGTAAAGTTGGTTAAAAATCGGCCATCATCCTGGCTTTTCTGAGAATAAATGTAAGTACGGTTTCTTGTCGAGAAATAATGTCGGCTGTAACTTCCATTCCGGCTTGAATATGATACTGACAGCACTGTGGCTCGGCAGATTGGCTAGTAGCCCGATCGCGCTTGACTAAATAAGTTTTTTGGGGAATAACAGTCACTTCATAGTAAGGCGGACTGTTATTTTCACCAGCAATGGCATCGGGTGCGATCGCGCTAACTTTCGCTTCTAGTACGCCGTAGTCGGGATAGGGATAGGCAGAAATCCGCAGGATAGATGTTTGACCGATCGCAATTTTACCAATATCGGGAGCGGCGACGCGAGCTTTGACGACAATGGCAGCATTAGCGGGAGCAATTTGAGCGATTGCTGCACCGAGTTGTGCAGTTTGTCCGGGATTTCGCAGATTCAGTTTGAGAATGGTGCCGTCTACGGGAGAACGAACGACACTTTTTGCAAGTTCGGTATCAATTTGTTTGAGCTCTTGGCGATCGCGATTGATTTGATTTTCGATGTCAGCGCGACTCTGAATCGAAACTAATTGTTCTTTTTTCAACGCTGCCAAAGCTGCTTCACCCTTGGCTTTTTCTTGAGCAATTCGCTGTTGGGCGATCGCCACGGGTGCACCACTGGGATTCAGGGCAGCTTCAACAACTTTCAATTTAGCAGCGGACACTTCAACAGCTTGTTGCTGCCTGTCAACGGTTTTTCTTTGGCTTTCAACTGCTTTTTTTTGCGCTTCTACGGCGGCTTTTTGGCCTGCCACGGCTTGTTCTTGCTGCTGTGCGGCAAGTTTCGTCTCCTCCAATAAATCCCGCGAAATAGCGCCTGTTTCTTGGATTGACTGATAGCGATCGCGCTTAGAAACGGCTGCTTTTAAATTGGCCTGGGCTGCATTTAAATTCGCTGCGGCTGTTTGCAAGGAAGCCTGTTCTTTTTGCAATTCCGGCAGCGATTTTTCCCATTCCGACTGGGCTAATTGTAAATTAGCTTTGGCTGCTTCAACTTCCGCCAGCGAGGTAATTTGCCGTTCTCCATAGTCCCGCTGGCTGCGGCTTAAATCTGCTTGGGCAGAGGCAACTGCGCCTTCCATTGCCTGGGTTTCCGCTGCTAGGCGATCGTCTAAAGCGCTAATTTGAGCAGCAATTTGACGCAGTTGCAGTTGGTTTTGCTGGATATTTCCTTGCAGTTGGCTTTGTTTAGTTAAAAGTTGAGAAGAGTCGATCAGGGCGATCGCATCTCCTTGTTTGACAGCCTGATTTTCTTTCACTTGAATGCTTTTAACTGTACCTGCTGTCGCCGCTTCTACAATGCGGATTTCTCCAGCAGGACGGACGGTAGCGGGAGCTCTGACGGTAACATTATATTTAGCGACAGCAGCAAGGGCGATCGCCCCGCCAAAAGTTGCCAACAAAAATAATCCGCCCGCCGTTATCCAGCGGCTGACGGGCGGCAAGAATTCATCCGGTTTTGCGGTGCGGAGAAATTCAAAAGATGAGTCATTAGTCATTAGTTAGTAGTCATTAGTCAGTTGGTACTTGGTAGTTGGCAGTTGGCAGTGGTTATTGGTTAGATCGAGGACGATCGATCTGTGATATTAATGCAAGGTCTTGTAAGGGCGGGTTTTACCAACAATAATCGCCTGAGACCCATCATCTCATAAACCCGCCCCCGCGCAACGAACGATCGCCAATTACCAACTACCAACACGATAGGTAGGCTGCTTGGAATTCAAGTAAACTGGTAACTCAAGCCAAACTTTCTAGTAGCGCGATCCCACCAAAATGTCCAAACTCCGCCCGTAGTTCTTACCCCCCAAAATGTCAGACCTGACGGCCGAACATCCGAAAGTTGACTAACGCTGCTAAATTGACCGCCTGCGATTAAATTGGCTTCCGTATCGGAAATATCTTGAAGTTCGCGATCGCTCAGCCAAGGACTCTGATTAAGCATTTCTAAGCCTCCTGTTACAATTACTATTGTTTGGCATTGTTGGGTTGATTAATGAAATTACGGAGAGCGATCGCATATAAAGTCGCTAACTCAGCCGCGAACTCCTCTGGGAGTTTTCCGCCAGAAATTGATTCCTGACTCTGTTCGTTTAAATCCATCACTAGCGGATGTATTTTTTTAACATCCAACACTAACTTTGATGAATTTTTAGTTGGGTGTTTGCCAAACATTTTTCTCCTCCCGACTTTTCAAACAGACAAATTATGGGAAATGCGATCGCACAAATAAGATAGGGACATTCAAGGGCGATCGCGATCGAGCAGTCATGTTCCGCTAATCTTTCGTGCCGCTTGAACAATTGAGCTTTCAGACCGACTACTTCCTGTAGGGGAAGTGGAAGAGGATGGAGCCTGTGAGGTGCTTTGTCGAACGACATCGGAGAATCCAATACTCCAAGCTAAGTCACCCTCCACCCAGCCGCCAGAAAGCTTTTCGGCTTGTTGGTCATCTCATTCTTGCCAAAGTTCTCGAATTTCCATCATCAAATCCTCCATTTTGCTTCAAACTTAACGATCGGTTTTCTGTCTGACCTAAACAATGTCAGATTTCGCTCTTGAATGTCTTGCACATTTTTGCGGTTTTTGCACGTTCTTGCTACGAGTCGAGCGATCGGCATTTCTTCAACAAGACTTACGCAAAAAACCCGGTTTCTGAGAAAAATTGTGCCTTACTAGGGAGAGATATTGACAGAGAAACCGGATTTTTGATTCCGGGTGGGTAAGTCCTGTTCAAATCATGAGAGTAGGAATACTGCGAAGTGACTGGCTAGACTGCCAGTTCCAGTTACTTGTTCTACATCTCTCGCTGTCAATCGGGGCGAATTCTATCCTCACCAGTGTAACCTCTTGACAGTAATTCCTCATTTTCTTTGGCTAACTCAACAACAAGTGCTTGCCAGGATACAAAATCCAAGGCAGACTGCAATGAATTATTTGTTTTGTGTTTTTGAAGCATCTTTCAACTCCTTGGGTTCTGGTAAAAGCATGAGGGGGGGCGGGTTTACCAGATGGTTGATGTTCGACATATATGGTTGATAAAAATCCGCCCCTACCCCCTGTTTTCTCTCCTCGGAGATTCACACTATCACCTTGGTAGGAACGTGCTCGTATGGGGTAACAACAAAATAAGGCTGAGACAGATCGAGTCTTCCTGCGTTTTGAACGACTGCAATCAGATCGTCGTGGTAATAGATGCCAATATTAAAAGGGGTGATCGCATTAAGGGTGTAGCTTCCCCTATTACCAACGAGATGAATTGTATCTTCAGCAGGATTGAAGTCAGTGACAATCGCGTAACCTGTCCCCACATAATGAGACCAACTGTCTGGATGTCCAACTACTTCCACAACTACTCCCATAACAAAGTCATCTGCGCCAGCACCACCCGTGAGTACGTCGTATTCGTTGGTATTGTTCGCGCCTGGAGCAGCAGCAGAACCGCGAATCCAGTCATTACCATCTCCACCGATTAATGTATCTGTACCCAAACCACCATCCAGAAAGTCGTTTCCCAATCCACCATTTAAAGTGTCATTTCCAGACCGTCCACTCATGCCGTCGTTGCCGGATTCGCCAGACATTGAATCATTGCCATCATCGCCAAACAAGCGATCGTTACCAGAACCACCAAACAATTCATCATTGCCATCTTCGCCTTGTAACATATCATTGCCAGAACCGCCAAACAATTCGTCATTGCCACCCCGTCCATTTAAAGTGTCATCACCACCGTAGCCATAGATGATATCGTCGGCTGGTCTGAGGACATACTGACCGTTTTCAATAGACCAGAAAGAGGTGTCATTACCAAGGATATTTTCGCTTGCTGCGCTTCCATATATCACATTTTTGACGCTAGCCATAGTCTGTTGCTCCCTAATGTAATTAAAAGGTTTTGTTACCCAAAACTCTGCAACCATAATACCAAGAGGTACTTTTCATTAACGAACCTGAGTAGATTTTTTTGTGTCTGGCTCATTAGTTTTTAGCGTACTAATTTTTGTTAAGCTTTTGTGTAGGTGGGCAATGCCCACCATTTCAGATGCGACCTTCACGTAGTATGCTTGCTAAAATTGGACGACAATGCTAATCCCTACTTCACATTTGCCCGGTGCTTGGCACTTAGCCCATCCCTTGAATCTTCCCCCGCCACTTAGTTGACCAGCTACCTCATCATCGATTTCTTTCCATAAAGCTTGATTGGGATCGTTTGGTATGGTTTGCGATTTCTTAGGCTGCATTGCTTTCATCACCTGTATTGTACGTTCTTGCTTGCTAGGACTTGAAGCTTTTGGGCATACTACAAGTCCTAGCGTGTGAAATAGCGCGATCGACTTTAGAGTTGTTTCTATCTCGGTAGGGACAGAAAATTGTTCCTTGGTGTCAAATTAAGCACCTATTAGCCAAGGACTTAAGTCCCTGGTTAATAGGTTAAGTGCTCATTTACTTATAGCTATTGACTTACCGCGATCTTGTTATTTATGAACCTAGAGTTCTTCACGGTTAGTGGAATCCTCCCTGAACCACCGCTTACTGCTGCTTCAGAGGTTTCGTTAAGTTCCCACCACAATTCGTTTGACTTACCTTTGTTTGAGGAAATGTCGGCTAGCTTTTAAGAATCGTTTTTTTGAGTTGCTATATCTTTGAAAATCATCGGTTTTATCTCCTTTGTGGAAATACTGCATTTAGCGCCATTATACTAAACACGCCATCACCTGTATTGCACGTTCTTGCTGTTTTTACACGTTCTTGCCACAAGTTGAGTCAGGATATCGCCCTGTTTCGGCATAAAGCCAGGATTCTTACGGTCAGGTCAGGATAGGGAAGTATGCTGATAAAGTTGTATTGGTTAAAAAGTTGCATCCGCAAACAGCTCACTCAGTTTAATGGTTTGTAAGATGCGATCGAGGATGTCTTGCGTCTTGGCGGTTGCTACGGGGAACTGGTGATCGAGGGAGCATTTTCTGCAGAAATTCTTTAATGAACTGATCGCGATTCCTGTAGGTGCGTGAGGAAACGTGCGATCGCTTTAGAAGTTCCACTTTTGGAAGTCAAAACGCTCAAGCAGCTTAATTGATCTAATAGCGTCCTGTCTTGACATACCAATCCAAACTGCCACGTATCCATGAACGTAAACCTAATAGGTAGCGTTCGAGAGTAGCATCAATCTCGGTTCCAAAAGACGGTAGCTGTGCCGACATATCTATAAAGAGCCGTACCTCAGCATTGTGAAGCTCAGCGGCACGGTCGAACGCCTCTTGAAGAGAAATCTGGTATTCTTGCCGTAGAACTGTGACTAGATTGAAATTATTCCCTGCCCTTGTTTCCTTATCGAAAGAAAAAATATCGTTTGACCACGAGATAATATTATTTGCCGCCAGCTCTAGCCGCTTCACCATAGGGTGTTTGATGACTTCATGCGGGAGAGCAATCCGATCCATTATTAGTATCAGATCAATAAAAGGACATACTGCAGATATGGAAGTACGCATTTTTATAAAGGTCGCAACATCTGGCGTAATCCCCTGCGAGTTGTTCAGAGCTTCCCAACGTATTCCTTGGAAATAATCTTCCATATTTTTTGTGAAACGAAGCACCCACTCTGACGTTGCATATGGGAAATGGTGTAGCTTCTGCATAATATCTCCCCATGCCCGTACTGCTGGCGTATCGATGTCGGTGAGTTCTGCTTCCTTCTTCATAATCTCCACTAACCGAGCATGCGAAGGTTCCAATATTTCTAGTTGTTTGCTAATTCCAGCCTTCTCGAATTCGTCGTCAACGAAGAAAATCCAGAACATGAAATCAGTAACAATCTCTAGGTCTTCAAGGGAGGCATAGGGGTAGGCGTGTGCAGCCAAAATGTTAAATTTTCCCGCAAGCAAACTTCGGTAGACTGATTCATCAGTCACAAGGTTGAAAGAACGCACCCAGTTAAGAGTGCGCTGGTAGGCAGCATCGCAGTGCGGATTAATAGCTGAAGGAAAGGGACAATACAATACGGGGAATTTGATGTTATTCACAGGATTTTCTCAAAATAGGAAATTTTTTTCAGCCCTAATATATTAGGGTATACGGAAATTAAGCTATTTCCCAGCCTAGGGCTTATAACCGTTGCAGCTTCATCAAGATACAGAATATTTTTGATTTTTATTTGACTCTCTAGCTTTTAGAAGTGGAGCGTCATTTTCAGGCAACGGTGCATCAAATATCTTCGCAACCAAATCAGCCCCAACAATCTAGCTTTGAGACAGATACTAGAGAGTTGAGGCTAAGATGTAGATGGAAATTGACACAGTGAGTATTAACTCCCACCATTTCCGCGATCATCAAAATTAATTGGTACACCTCGAAAAGAATCTGACCCTTTTATCTTTGCAAAAAAGGTTTGAACTAGCCCACCACTTACTGCTGCTTGAGAGGTTTCGTCAAGTTCGTTCCACAATTGGTTTGACTTATCCTTGTTTAAAGAAATATCGGCTAGCTTTTGAGAATTGTTTTTTTGAGTTGCTTTAGCGTTGAAAATCATCGATTTATCTCCTTTACAGAAATACTGAATTTAGCGCCCTTATACTAAACAGTCCATCTCCTATCTTGCACATTTTTGCTGTTTTTCGCCCATTCCTGCCTCGAATTGGGTTAGGATATTGCCCTATTTCGGCATAGAGCTAGGATTGTTGCGGTCAAGTCAAAGGTTTCTATTTCCCAGCTTAGGACGTAGAAGCATTGCTGCTACGCAGGTCTTAAAGTGCTACGGTCAAACGGAGATATAAGTGTTTCCTCGCTTAAACCTCTAGTGGGATTTTTTCGACGATCCGAAACTAGCTTTTTCATTTCAGCAAAAATTTAACAACCCGTCCTCGGCCATTGTGGAAGTAAGGCGCAATGAGTTCGAGAATGCTTGTCACCTTTTTAAGACTAGCAAGAGGGTTGGGTGGTCGGGGAGTAATTTGCCCACCGCTTATGGCTGCTTGAGAACTTTCGTCAAGTTCGCCCCACAGTTCGTTAGATTTACCTTTTACCAAGGAAATATCTCTCAGTTTTTGACTAGCATTTTTTTGAATTGGCTGAGTATTGAAAATCATCGACTTTATATCCTTTGGGGAAATAGTACGTTTAGCGTCATTGTACTAAACACGCCATTACGTGTATTGCACGTTCTTGCTGTTTTTACACATTCATGCCCCAATTTGAGCCAGGTTTTCGCCTTTTTTGGGTCTAGAGCTAAGACCCCTGCGGTCAAGTCAAGGGACAATTCCCCGCCTACAGCTTGGAACTGGTACGGCTGGGTTGCAGGGTTTACTCTGCATAACAGTCTTTAAACGGTTACTTTTTGGCAGCAAATGCGGCATCCTCCTTTACGTGTGCTATCGCCACTATGAGAACGGTAGTACCACCGCTTACTGCTGCTTCAGAGGTTTCGCTAAGTTCGCACCACAATTCGTTTGACTTATCGTTGTTTAAGGAAATGTCGGCTAGCTTTTGAGAATCGTTTTTTTGAATTACTCTATCTTTGGCAATCATCGATTTATCTCCTTTGTGGAAATTCTGAATTAGTAGCATCATGACAAACGGCGCATTACCTGTATTGCACGATATTGCTGTTTTTGCACATTCTTGCTATGACTTGAGTAAAGTCTTGGGAGTCACTCCAGTCAAGCGTTTGAAGTGGCGGTTGAGATGACTTTGATGAGTAAATCCGCAGGCGATCGCAATTTCAGCTAGACTCATCTTTCCCTGCAACAGCAATTGTTTTGCCCGTTCTACCCGCTGTTGAATCACGTATTGGTGCGGACTGATACCAACAGATTGTTTGAAAGCGCGGGAAAAGTGGTAGGGACTGAGTTGCGCGATCGCGGCCAGTTCATCTAAACTGAATTGCCGTTCTAAATAATCGTTGATATAGTCTTGAACCCACCTCAATTTGTGTTGACACATTCCCCCTTTGCACTCAAAATTTTGAGTTCCTTGCGTCGAATAATGCCGCAACAAATGTACGGCAAGTGCATTCGCCATCGTCTCTGAATAAAGCCGGCTGCCCCCGCCATCTGATTGCGCTTCTGCCTTGAGTGCCAGTCCAATTTGCTGGATTAACGGATCTTGAAATGCCATCGGATACAATAACTCAACTTGCTCGGTATTGAATAACTCCAGTGCGCTGCGAACTAAGAATTCGCGATCGAGATTGAGAGAGAGTAAATTCATTTCAGTATGCCAGCGCATTTCGTGAGATAGATTGAACGGACAAAGACCTATCCCACCTGGAAATATTTGCTTGGTTTCCCACTTGCCGTCAATTTTTCGTTCCAAAAGGAGATTCTGTCCGAGGTTAATGGCGATCTGGTAGGAGGCGATCGCATATTCAGGGGTTTCAAAGGGTGGCTGGCGGTGGTATTCTAAACTGATGCCAGTCCAAATTGTGCGATCGCTCTTGATGATTGGCAACTGAGGAAATATCTCGGGGAAGTGGTTTTCTTGACTTGAATCGACAAAAAGAACTTTACCTTCTGACATGATTTTGTGTCCCCTGCTACAAAACTATCTTTCTCTTGAGAAGTTAGGATTTACGCAAAAACACCCTTTCAAGACTATTGGTAGCGGTAAGGTGCGGTGTATTTTGCCCTACAGAGAGAGTTCATGGGTAAGTCCTAATAGTGCAAGTTTACGGTTTATTGAATTTTACGTTTAATAGGGCGATCGGCGACTAAAAACTCTGAATATCCAAAGCTAATCAAGAGCCTGCAGGGTGCCTAACCCCTACTCCCCAAAAGAGTTTTTCGAGATGTCTAATCATCAAGCGTTCTAGGCGCAAAAGACCCAGAGAAACGAAAAATTAACAAAGGAAATAAGCCTGTAAGCTTCAAACTTGTTATGAAATACCCGATCGTTCTCCAACACAGCGAAGAAGACTGCGGTGCCGCCTGTCTCGCCACGGTTGCCAAATCCTGCGGGCGCACGTTGGCCATGAACCGCGTCCGCGAAGCGGTCGGTACGGGACAATTGGGCACAACGCTGCTGGGATTGCGCCGCGGGGCAGAAGCTTTGGGATTTAACGCCCGTTCCGTCAAAGCGACACCCGAATTGATCGATCGCCTCAACGAAGCCCCGCTGCCCGCGATCATTCACTGGAAAGGCGTTCACTGGGTTGTCCTCTACGGTCGCCGGGGCAAAAAGTATGTGGTTGCCGATCCCGGTGCAGGGCTGCGTTACCTCACCCGCGAGGCACTCACAGAGTCTTGGAACAATGGAGTGATGCTGCTGCTGGTGCCGGACGAGAACCGTTTTTACGCACTGCCAAATGACCGAATAGGGGGATTTGGGCGCTTTTTGCAGCGCGTCTGGCACTATCGCGGCTTAGTTGCCGAAGTTTTGCCGCTGAATATGGCGATCGGCCTGCTTTCTCTGGCTTTCCCGCTGCTGATTCAGGTACTCACCGACGACGTATTGGTGCGGAGAGACACCCAACTGCTAATTACGATCGCGATCGCCACCGCCGCCACAATCCTCTTCACCAGCCTGCTAAGCCTAGTTCAGGCGAATCTAGTGGCTCACTTAGCTCAACGTTTGGAACTAGGACTCGCACTCGAATTCGGCCGCCAAATCCTGCGACTTCCCCTCAGCTACTACGAATCGCACCGCAGCGGCGAAATCGTCAGCCGCCTGCGGGACATCCGGGAAATCAATCTCTTAGTCTCTCAGGTAGTAACCAGCCTGCCTAGCCAATTCTTCATCGCCCTAGTATCCCTGGGATTTATGCTGGTCTATAGCTGGCAACTGACTGTCGCTGCCGTCGCCGTTTCGTTCCTCACAACTCTGTCAGCCCTAATCTTCCTGCCAGCCCTGCAACAGAAAACCCGCGACGTTTTGGTCACAGATGCGGAAAACCAAGGCATTCTAGTTGAGAATTTCAAAGGCGCCTTGACTTTAAAAACCAACAATGCCGCGCCTCAAGCTTGGGAAGAACTGCAAAGTCGCTTCGGTCATATGGCAAATGTCACCTTCCGCTTGTTACAAATCAGCATCCTCAACAGCGTCTTCTCTACTCTGGCCTCCGGCGTCGGTTCCCTTGCCGTCCTCTGTTTTGGCAGCATTCTGGTAATTCGCCAAGAACTCACCGTCGGTCAACTGCTGGCATTCAACGGCATGAACCGCAACTTCACCACCCTAATTAGCACCGCCATCAACTTGATGGACGAGTTCGCCCGCGCTCAAACTGCTACCCAGCGTCTCGGCGACATCATCGACACCGCGCCAGAAATGGGGGACAACGCCCCGCGCGATCGTGCCGACATTCCCGCTGATGCCGATATTACTTGCAAAAACCTCAATTTCCACCACATCGGCCGCGTGGATTTGCTGAAAGACTTTTCTCTGACGATTCCCGGCGGCAAGGTGACAGCTTTGATTGGCAAATCCGGCTGCGGCAAAAGTACGCTGGCAAAACTGCTGGCCGGTTTGTATGCGCTGCAATCGGGCAATATCCGCTTCGGACAGTACAATCAATCCGATTTGTCGCTAGAATGCCTGCGCGAACAAGTGGTGCTCGTGCCGCAGGAAGCTCACTTTTGGAGCCGATCGATTGTCGAGAATTTCCGCTTTTGTTACCCTAGCGCGACTTTAGAACAAATAGTAAAAGCTTGCCAAATTGCCGGTGCCGACGATTTTGTCAGCGGACTTCCCGACACGTATCAGACTGTTTTGGGCGAGTTTGGCGCCAATCTTTCTGGGGGACAAAGGCAAAGATTGGCGATCGCCCGCGCCCTTGTCACCGACCCGCCTGTCTTGATTTTAGATGAATCGACAGGAGCCCTCGATCCGGCAACAGAAACTGAAGTGCTCGATCGATTATTAGCCGATCGTCAGGGCAAAACGACAATTTTAATCAGCCACCGTCCCCGAGTTATTCAGCGCGCCGATTTGATTGTACTGCTCGATCGGGGTGAACTCAAACTAACAGGAACTCCCCAAGAGTTGAGCCAAATTCCGGGGGAACATTTAGACTTTTTGCATCCATAAAGTATCTCAAATTCGGTTAATTGCACCTGATAACTGTAGGGACACAGCAGTGTTCATAGGTGTCAACTTAACGTTAAACCGATAGTCCGACAGGGGTTGAAACCCCTGCCTCAAAGCTAAAGTCCTCTTGCATAGGCCTGAGAAGAAAAACTTTTAAACTCATTAGTCCTCCTCGCTGTGGACTTTAGCTATTAGACAGGGAATTCATTTCCTACCGGACTACCGGGTGGGCAGGCTGACAGCTTAAGTTTACACCTATGCCCTAAGTCATATAGGACAGGTTGCTCTCACTGGCAGCGATAGAAATGACTAGCTGCAAGGTCAGGAAACACCCATTTCCCCACCCAGGACTTGAAATTGGTAAGGCAGAGTCAGGATATACCGATATGCTGACTCAATTTGTGGCAAGAACGTGTAAAAACAGCAAGAACTTGCAATACAGGTAATGGGGTGTTTAGTATAATGGCGCTAAATGCAGTATTTCCCCAAAGGAGATAAAATCGATGATTTTCCATACTAAGGCAACTCAAAAAAATACTGGTCAAAAGCTGAATGACCATTACTTGTTAAACGAATTGGGGAGCGACCTTGATGAAAGCTCTCAAGCAGCAGTAAGCGGTGGAATCAGTTCACTTACCAGTGAGAATATTACGTTAACAAGTAAAAGTAGTTCAGTCGCGATGAGTGGGGAATTGGTTATTAAAAAGAACCTCGTGATCGACGGCTAACGCCTCTGAGTAAAACTGTCCGGACTATTGACTAATGAGAGAGGGCTAGGATTTTCGTCAACACGTTAAGAGTGTTTGGAGCCATCGGCAATCGGCAAGTGGCAGAGTGTGGCTCAAAATTTGAGGCTGTGAATCAGGATAAAAATTTAAACTAACCGAGCTGCAACGTTCCACGTCCTAGGCGGGAAAATAGGAATTTCCCAGTCTAGAGCGTGTAACCCTGGTTGCTACATCAGGATACCAACATATCCTGATGAAGCTGTAGCAGTTGTGGGTGTTAGGTATTTATAAGCGCACTTTGAGATACCAGGCCTTACCTTGCAATTTGTAGTAAGAATGTGTAAAAACAGCAAGAACGTGCAAGACAGGGAAGGAGTGTTTAGTAAAATGGCACTAAATGTAGCATTTCCCCAAAGGGACAAAATTTATGATTTTCAGAAATAGACCAACTCAAAAAAATGGTAGTCAAAAGCTAGCCAATATTTCTTTGACTAACGGTAAATCGAACGAACTGTGGAGCGACCTTGACGAAACTTCTCAAGCAGCAGTAAGCGGTGGAGCTTCATTTGGAACTGGAGCGATTATATTCCTTGTGTAGAATAATGGGGCAGCAGCAGAAATCTCTAGTAGGAACTCGACATTTCTTTATAACACTGCTGGTAACCCTTACTGAATACTTTAGGTAACTTGTGCAGTTGGGGGTGTTAGGTATTTATAAAGCCTGTTATCGATACCTAACCTCACCCTGCAATGTGTAGCAAGAATGTGTAAAAACAGCAAGAACGTGCAAGACAGGAAAGGGGGTGTTTAGTAAAATGGCGCTAAATGTAGCATTTCGCCAAAGGGGATAAAATTTATGATTTTCAGAAATAAACCAACTCAAAAAAATGATTCTCAAATGCTGACCGACATTTCTTTGAAAAAAGATAAGTCAAACCAATTGTGGAGCGAACTTAGCGAAACCTCTGAAGCAGCAGTAAGCGGTGGGTACTCCACCCCCCGCCCACCAATGATTCCTCTTGCTAGCATTAAATAAATGGTGCTACCTAAAATCAGTCAATTCTTTACGGTGTTTGGGTTGTAGCATATTAACTGTGATTATCGTAATAACATCGCTATGTTGGGTCGGAGGTGTCTAGCACTTGTCTAGTGATTGCTAGCACCTTACCCCTACTCTCTAGCTTCTGTCTCAAAAGCTAGATTGTTGGGGCTGATTTAGTTGCCAAGATGCTTGATGCACCATTGTCTGAAAATGACACCCCACTTCTAAAACCTAGAGAGTCAAACAAAAATCAGAAAATTCTGTATCCTGATGGAGTTGTGGGGATTGTAGTGCCTAGATGGGGAAATATGACATCCTGACTGAGAAGGAGTGGGGCTATACTTTAAACGGTGGCTGGAGTGGCCCTACAATCGACCAATCAACCCGATCTGTACCTCCCAAGGCCGCGCGATCGCTCACGAATGTAAGATTAACAGCTTCAACCGGCGGTGCTCATAGGATTAGCAGAGTGCCGATCGCAGTTCCCGCAGCGGATATTTTTAGCGATCGTGTTTTTGGGGCGATCGCTGCGAATTCCGAAGTGCGATCGCTTTGTAATAGCTGCAATTTGAAAGGTTGAACTTTTTCGCCAATCCTAGTAATTTCTCCCTTCGACCTCTCGATAAATTATTACAAAAATTTGCTCATGCCCAAACATAATTTTTAAATTAAGTTACCGTCAAATATACTTTAGCTTTTGATAATTAACTCTAATTATTTAACAACACATAACATTACGCATAATTTCGTAGAAGTGGGGATTTCCCGCCCTACAATTGATATTCAATGCAATTGAAAACTGCTATAAAGCTGGACAGTTCCCTAAAGTTGGAAGTACCTCCGAAACCTTTTCCTGCCTCAGTATCTTGGGTAACAGGGAATGTTTCGCTTACAATACACTATGTAGCATCTAATAAAAAAGAGCGATCGCACTATGGGAATGACTCTGACCGAAAAAATATTAGCCAAAGCATCAGGGCGCACTAAAGTCGAGCCCGGAGAAAATATCTGGGTAGAAACAGACGTATTGATGACCCACGATGTCTGCGGGCCCGGCACCATCGGCGTTTTCAAACGCGAATTCGGTGAGAATGCAAAAGTCTGGAACCCAGACAAAATCGTCCTCATTCCCGACCACTACATTTTCACCAACGACGAACGCGCTAACCGCAACGTCGATATTCTCCGCGATTTTGCCCAAGAACAAGGGATAAAATACTTTTACGACATCACGGATCGATCGGACTTCAAAGCAAATCCCGACTACAAAGGAGTTTGCCACATCGCCTTAGCACAAGAAGGTCACACCAGACCGGGCGAAGTGCTCTTCGGCACAGATTCCCACACCTGCAATGCCGGCGCTTTCGGACAATTCGCCACCGGTATCGGCAATACAGACGCGGCTTTTATCATGGGAACCGGCAAACTGTTAATCAAAGTTCCCGCAACCATGCGCTTTGTGTTCAACGGTGAACTGCCGGATTATTTGTTAGCAAAAGACCTGATTTTGCAGATTATTGGTGATATTAGCGTTGCCGGTGCTAACTACCGGACAATGGAATTTGCGGGCGATACAGTTGAGCGTTTGACGATGGAAGAACGGATGACGCTGTGCAATATGGTGATTGAAGCTGGCGGTAAAAACGGCACGGTTGCGCCCGACCAAACTACGTTTGATTACGTTACTTCGCGGACTGACAAACCCTTCGATTCATTTTACAGCGATGGGGATGCTAAATTTTATAGCGATCGCACCTACGATGTCAGCAAATTAGAACCAGTCGTCGCCAAACCGCACTCCCCGGACAACCGCGACTTAGCCCGCAACTGCCGCGATGTCAAGATCGATCGAGTTTACATCGGTTCCTGCACCGGCGGCAAAACCTCCGACTTTCTAAATGCGGCCCGCATTCTGAAAGGAAATCAAGTCAAAGTTCCGACTTATTTAGTACCAGCAACTCAGAAAGTTTACGAAGATTTGTTTGTCACAAAATACGAAGGTCAAACGCTTTCGGAAATCTTCTTAGCTGCAGGCTGCATCGAGCCTGCAGCACCTTCTTGCGCCGCTTGTTTGGGTGGCCCGAAAGACACTTTTGGGCGGATGAACGAACCAGAAATTTGTGTATCTACAACTAACCGCAATTTCCCCGGCCGCATGGGGAATAAAGAAGCGCAAGTTTATCTGGCTTCGCCTTATACGGCGGCGGCTTCTGCGCTGACTGGGTATGTCACCGATCCGCGCGAATTCCTGTGTTAGAAAGTAGCTGATGTAAGGTACTCTGCGGCGCACCCGGAGGCCCCTGGAAGGTGCGTCGCAGATTACCCTACGAGATGAATGTAAGGTGTGCTTCGGCACACCCGCAAAAATGAGTGTAAAATGACCTATAAAAAAGTAGGATGACGATATTAATGCCAAACTATCGCCGATTTTAGCTTCCTGGTGGAAGTTTATCCCTAACACTTGTTACTTAGAATCGCACACCGCTATTTTCCGATTCAGAAAATGTCTTGTGACTCCGCACTGCTGTATGGGCGATTAAATCAGAATAACCTTTGGAAATTATTGGGCAGTTGTAATGCCAAACTACATTCATTTTTTGTGAAAATTACCTCCTAATTATACTCCCTATCCCAAGCATATTGGAGAGATAAAAGTTATATTTACACAATCTTTGCGATGTCAAGGAACTTGGGATCAAAATATCTCATTTTCTGGTCGCCAGCATCGAGAAAGCGATGTTTGGTTTCGGCGCTTTTGGGGAGATCCTATTTGCAAACAAGATGATTTTGAACGGCATTTAAACTATATTCACTACAATCCTGCTAAGTACAGTTTAAGTTATTGTCCGCATTTGTGGTATTATTTTAGCTTTAGCTTCTGGTTAAAAAAGATGTTTATTCAGTTGATTGGTGCTGCTGTCGTCCTGGCAGAAAGCCAAAAATACCCAATTTTGATGCCATTTCCTATAGACTAAGAGAATACATTCACAGGGCTTAGGTAAAAATTGGTTTGACAGGCTACTTATAGCGATAAGGTGCGCCGCCGAGCGCGACCCTATCATTGGGTAAGGTGTGCACTGCTTGAATTGACAGGAGATTTGTTTTGAAAACACTATTTTTGGCTTGGCAAAGCCCGCGCAGCGGTTCTTGGTTTCCGATTGGTCGATTGACATTTAACGGTAAAGAATATCAGTTCAACTATACAAATGGTGTTCTAGAAGCTAAACTTAAGTGCGGGTTTCAACCCTTGCCATCTTTCCCGAATTTCAATAATGTTTACACTTCACAGAAAGTTTTTTCGTTGTTTTCTAATCGAGTGATGTCGCGATCGCGCCCTGAGTACCCTGAATTTGTACAGTGGTTGAATATCCCTGAACACGAACATGACCCAATTGCTTTATTGGCGCGCAGCGGAGGCAAACGGGCAACTGATAAATTTGAGGTGTTCCCTTGTCCCGAACCAGATGAAAATGGACGTTACTGTATCCATTTTTTTGCCGATGGACTGCGATACCTTTCAAAGTCGGCAATTGAACGGATTAATCGGCTTCAAGTGGGCGAACTTTTGTATTTAGCCCACGAATTTCAAAATCCGCGCGCTTCCCGTCTGCTTCTGTGTACTAAAGATCACTGGATTGTCGGCTATTGTCAACGCTATCTTGTGGATGATATTTTTGAAATTATTTTGCAGCATCCAGAATTGGTTCACGTAGAAGTCGATCGCCTGAATCAACCCCCAGCGCCGCTACAGTTTAGCTTGCTGTGCAAGATTACCGTCGATGGGCGAGACTTTCGCCCCTTCTCCAGTGCGATGTACCAGTCGGTTAGCAGCGATATTTTAGCTGCAAGTGCGATCGGATAATCAGCAACAATAAGTAAAATTCTCATCACAAAGTTAGGGAAGAACCCAAGTTAATAATTGTGAATTCCTTAGACCCACTCGGGAATAAAATTGCTCTAGAATTAGAAAGAGACTGGGTTTGTTAAATTGTTTATAATTGTATGATTCATCGAACCACTTAAGAAACCCGGTTTCTCGATCGCACAACTCGATCAAATTGCAAGTATTCGGTAAATAAACGTGATGATTACAATCGTGATGGGAGTCTCAGGTTCTGGCAAAACTACTGTTGGCAACTTGCTGGCGCAATCTCTCAACTGGGATTTCAGCGATGCCGACGATTTTCACCCATCAGCTAATATCGAGAAAATGAGTCGCGGCATTCCTTTAGAAGATGCGGATCGCCTTCCTTGGCTATTACAATTGCAAGCGGCAATAGACAGGTGGCTGTTAGAAAATAAAAATGTGGTTTTGGCTTGTTCTGCTTTAAAAGCATCTTACCGCGAAATGCTCTGCCGCGACCAACAGCGGATGAAAGTTGTTTATCTCAAATGTTCTTTTCAGATATTGGCAGCCCGGTTAACAAGTCGCGAAAATCACTACATGAAAGCAGACTTGTTGTTAAGTCAGTTAGACACTCTCGAAGAACCCGAAGATGCAATTATCATAGATGCTTCGCAACCGCTAGAGGTAATCTTGCGCCAAATTAGAAATCATCTGAAGTGCGGTTAATTGCCCACAATAAAACCTCTAATACCAAATTTGGCTTAAATACTTGTTTATTTTTTAGTCCCTGTCAGGTAGGACGAGAGTTGGTATAGTAGGGATTCCAAAGGCCGAGTCTTATCGAAGCTTTGTAACGGGGGTTTAGTATAAGAATTATTTTTTTTCACCTTCCGGGTTTGTGAAACAAATATAGTCCCCTCTCCGTTTCCGGGGGAGAGGTGTGGCGTGCTAATGTTTGTACAAATACAAGAAAGCTTCTACTTCAGCAGCGGTTGGTTGAGATTTAATTGCCCCGGGTTTCATCGCTGTCATCGAACCTACCGCATTCGCATAAGTTACAACTTTTTTGGTTATTTCTGGATCGGCTAAACTTTTAATTCCCACCTTGCACAATTGGCTGACAAAACCAGCCAGAAATGCGTCGCCGGCACCATTTGTATCCTCAACATCTACTTTAAAGGCGGGGATTTTTCCTTCATTTTCCGAGATACAATAGGCGCAACCTTTCTCGCCCGCCGTCACCAAAACGCCTTCTACGGAATCGAGGCGGTAGGTAATAGCTCCAGCGTCGCTAGTGTCAAACAACCATTCGGCTTCTTCCTCAGATAACTTGACAAAATCTACTTTTTTTAATAGTTTTCTAATGTGCGCTTTTGCTTCGTCTGGATTTGACCAAAACACCGGACGCCAATTGATGTCAAGTATAATTTTAACGTCGTACTGTTCTGCTAGTTCGATCGCTCTGGCGATCGCCTCTCGACTCTCAGGATAAGCTAATTCTAAAGTGCCTAGCACTAAAAAATCCGCATTTTCAAACAGCACCTGGGGTAGTTGTGCCGCGAGGAGGTGGGTGTCGGCAAAATCCGCAGTATCGAATTCGCCAAAACCGGCAAAAGATCGATCGCCCGCTTGATTCCGCAAGACATAAACTTGCCGCGTCGGCGCACTCGGATGGCGCTGCACTCCAGCGATATCAACCCCTACTTCTTGCAATACCTCCACTAGGGAATCCCCCAATTCATCCTCACCTACAGCACCGATAAATCCCGCCGCCGTCCCCAATTTAACCAAAGCACAGGCAACATTAGCAGGAGCACCACCGGGATATGCCGTCCAAGATTCTACCTCTTCGAGAGATACTCCTGGTTGGTCTGCTAAACAATCAAATAAAACTTCACCCAGACACAGAACGCGAGGATAAGTCATAGAAATTTTAGATTTGAGATGTGAGATTTTAGAGCAGCAGTAGACAGGTCAATAATGATTTTTAACCCATCCCAGAAAAATTGCAAGCTATTTTTTTATGGCTGATCCTATAATATCAGACTTATTGATACTGGCAGTTACTCGCTCAACGCACAAGTGCAGTGCGGGCGTATCAGTTGTTTTACCTGAAAACATCTGCGGGTTTGACCCGGATGTCAGATGGGCGTAGGTAAAGGCAGCATCCGCCACCCGACGCACAAGCAGTGCAAGTGGCTGTGCGTCTTGCTGTGTCAGCGCGGGGTTGACACTTTTGGCGATTCTGCAAGCGAGTTGGTGCTTCGGGCCCGAAAGAGTAGCACAGCAAATTTAATTTTCTCTTCATACTCGATCCCTCATCCTTTAGAATTGTAGATAGGTAAATATGCAGACATAGGAAAAGTTTATGAGTGGGATTGTCTCTGGGACCCCTGTCACCCTGTCGGACAGAGAATTGCAAGTGGTAGAGTTAGTAGCGGCCGGATTGACTAATGAGAAAATCGCCGAAAAGTTAGAGATTAGCAAGCGTACTGTTGACAACCACATTAGCAATATCTTGAACAAGACGCGCGCTGACAATCGAGTTACGCTTGTACGCTGGGCGTTGCAGTGGGGAAAGGTATGTTTGGACAATATTAACTGCTGCCCTTTACCGCGGCCGATCGATAAAGAAGTATCTTAAGTAGGGGATCAGGTTGGGTACAGGCAAAGAAATGATGCAAACGGCACAAGAAAAACAACTCCGCTATCAAATTCAAAGCCCTGGATTGCCGCTGGCGGTGTATCGCGAAGTGGCGGTCCATTTGCGTCAAGTTGAAGGGGTGCAAACCGGTTTAATTCCGCAGCAGTCGCAGCGGTTTGATTACGGCGACAGCCAAATTGGGGGTTTGTGGATACAGTATCCTGAAGGGTTCGATTTGGCAGGTCGCCAGCGGGTCGATCGCATTTTGGCTTATTATGGCGATCGTTACGGAGCGTGGGAATTATTAAGTCATTAGTTATTGGGAATTGTTAACTGTTAACTGTTGACTGTTAACTAATAACTAAGAACTAATGACTAATTACTAATGACAACTGCCAACAGACAACTGACTAACAAAATGAGTGCAATTAAAACTTTACCGGGAACGCGGGATATTTTGCCCGCTGAAATTCAATATTGGCAAAATATAGAAGAAGTCGCTAGAACCATTTTAAAAAAAGCGGCTTATCGAGAAATTCGGACGCCTATTTTTGAACAGACATCTTTATTTGAACGCGGCATCGGCGAAGCTACCGATGTCGTGGGCAAAGAAATGTACACTTTTAAGGATAAGGGCGATCGATCGACTACTTTGCGTCCAGAAGGCACCGCCGGAGTAGTCCGAGCTTTTATTCAAAACAGTTTGTACGCAGCAGGAGACGTGCAGCGTCTGTGGTATGCGGGGCCGATGTTTCGCTACGAACGCGCGCAAGAAGGAAGACAGCGGCAGTTTAATCAAATTGGCGTGGAAGTCTTGGGGAGTGCGAATCCCCGTGCGGATGTCGAAGTAATTGCGATCGCCTGCGACATCCTGCAAACCCTCGGTTTAAAAAATTTGCGCCTCGATATTAATTCTGTCGGAAATAAGCAAGATAGACAAAATTACCGACAAGCTTTGATCGATTATTTTACACCGCACAAAGACGAATTAGACGCGGATTCTCAAGATCGCTTGACGCGCAATCCGCTGCGGATTTTGGACAGCAAAAATCAGCGTACTCAAGAAATTGTAGCTGGTGCGCCTAGCATTTTAGAATATTTGGGAGAGGAATCGCGATCGCACTTCGAGCAAGTGCAGCTTATGCTCACAAACTTAGGAATTACCTATCAGTTAAATCCCCGATTAGTGCGCGGTTTAGATTACTATACCTATACCGCTTTTGAAATTATATCCGAGGATTTGGGAGCGCAAGCAACAGTTTGCGGAGGCGGCCGCTACGACGGTTTAGTAAAGGAATTGGGCGGTCCTGATACGGCGGCAGTCGGTTGGGCAATGGGTATAGAACGGTTGATTATCCTGCTGCAAAAGTTGCAACCATTGCCCGCGCCAAAGTTGGATTTTTATTTGGTATCCAGGGGCGAAAAAGCAGAACAGCAATCGGTATTGTTAGCTCAAAAATTGCGAAGTGCGGGGTTTAGTGTAGAGATAGATTTGAGTGGCAGTGCTTTCGGGAAACAGTTTAAAAGAGCCGACAGAAGCGGTGCAGTTGGGTGTTTAGTTTTGGGAGATGCGGAAGCTGAAAACGAGACGGTACAATTGAAGTGGTTGGCGAGTGGTGAACAAAGTGCGATCGCGCAATCAGAACTACTAGCAATGACCACCGAACTACAGCAGAAAATTAACAACCCTTAAAACTCTCGGTTCCTCGTTACCAGGCTCTGCCCGGTAACGCATATCCAGAGGCTCTTCCTCGTCATTAAGCCATTAACATTAATCCCAAAAACCAAGAAATATAATTTAAGCATTAAAACATTTAACCTCGGATAAACTATGTCTGTAGCAGCTAAAAACCTAGAAACAAAACTCACAATCACCTGGCCGCTACTACCAGAAGATTTTCAACTACCAGACGACCCCGTGGAAGACGAAAGCCAACCATTATTAGCCGCCGCTTTGCGCCAGCCGCTAACAGGATTTCCTGAATTAATGCAGGATGCCTTAATTGTTTCCAACTTTGCCTTGTGTGCCGGAATTAGTTTCCCAGGTTCAACCAGCGACGAACAGCGTATTATCTGCAAAGCACCAGATTGGATGTACGTGAAACCCGTCAATCCAAAAAATGTCTCGCAAGTTCGCCGCAGTTACACGCCACACACAGAAGGAACCATCCCCCAAATTGTGATGGAATTTCTTTCAGAAACCTATGGAGAAGAATACTCCGTTGAATTTACCTCGCGGGTGGGAAAGTGGTATTTTTACGAGCAAGTAATCCAAGTTCCCAGATACGTCATATTCCGAGCAAAAACAGGTCATTTAGAAGTTTACGCTTTAGAATCAGATCACTACAACTTGCAAAAACCTGATGAAAACGGACGTTATTGGATACCGGGATTAGATTTGTTTTTAGGTATTTGGGAAGGAACGCACGAAGGGAGAACAGGCTGTTGGTTGAGATGGTGGGATGCAGAAGGCGAGTTGTTGCTGTGGTCGGAAGAACGAGCCGATCGCGAAAGACTCCGCGCTGAAAAATTGGCCGAAAAACTGCGTCAAGCTGGGATCGAGTTAGATCATGAAGAGTGAAATATCAATTGATGAGTCGAGTTCGATCGTGTTTTGGTATGATGACACTCTTGTGGTGCCGGCATCCAGCCCGCCCTTGGCTAACTTTACACTCCTATGTTAATCGAACGTCTCCAGCCGATCGCCTGGACAAAAAAACCGCGACTCATATCCTTATTTTCTGGTTGCGGCGGCATGGATTTGCCATTCCACCAAGCCGGATTTGAGGTAGTTTGGGCGATCGACTCCAATCAATACGCCTGCAAAACATTCTGCCGAAACATCGCCGATGTCATCATCAACGACAGTATAGAAAATATAAACATTGGACAAGTTCCCGAAGCTGAAATATGTATAGGAGGGTTCCCCTGTCAAGATTTCTCCCTAATTTGGAAACGTCCCGGACTTGAAGGAACCAGAGGTAATTTATATACATACTTTCTCGATTTTGTCAATAAAAAAAAGCCCAAAGCTTTTGTAGCAGAAAATGTTAAAGGCTTATTAAGTGCCAATAATTATCAAGCAATCAAACAAATAATTTCTGACTTTGAAAGTATCGCTCCAGGCTACTTAGTTAAACCTAAACTTTACAACTTTGCTGATTACGGAGTTCCGCAATTTCGCCAAAGAGTGTTATTAGTTGGCATTCGGATGGATACAGGATTTAACTTTGTGCATCCTCAGCCAGAATACGGTCAAGATCGCAAAAATCCTTATCGAACTGCGGGCGAAGCACTCAAAAATGTGGAAGCAGTTCTTGACAACAACAAACATCATAAAATTCAGGCCCGCACCGTTGAAATTTTAAATCGAATTCAACCGGGAGGCAATTTTGCTGATATTCCCAAGGATAGTCCATACTATGTCAAAGGTATGATCAGTCACGTTTATCGGCGAATTCATCCAGATAAACCATCATCGACAATTATTGCTGGTGGAGGTGGCGGAACTTGGGGTTATCATTATTTAGAACCGCGTTCTTTGACAAATCGTGAAAGGGCAAGATTGCAAACATTCCCCGATGATTTTGTTTTTGAAGGTTCTACGACTGAAGTGCGGCGGCAGATTGGGAATGCAGTGCCACCGGAGGGAATTGCTGCTGTTGTGGAGTCTTTGATTCCGTTATTTAAGGGGGATTATCCCCATGTTGATTTATATGAAATGAGTAAAAAGTTGCAGGCAATGTCTATTCAAGAACGATTAAAATGGGCTGAATTAGAGGTGTCCGATCGCAGTTTGCAGTTTATTTGAAAGTACGATATAATCAAAATACCTGAGTCAGACGAGGCTTTAAGCTTATGTCTAAGTCAGCTTATATATAAAATTATTTGTACAAATAAAATTTAATCCCGTGAAAAAAAACTTAACTACAGGAAACCCCTATAGAAACACACCTCATTACGAGTATCCCGAAGACATACCTGATTGCCATCGGGATATGGTAGAGCAACTGCGGACTAAGGCTCAAGATGTTCGATCGATCCATATTAGAAAAACCCGTTCTGGTAATACTGCGGCTGCCAAACTAGAACTCGCAATGGGTAGAGTTTATAGCAAAGAAGCTACCAGCAGGCCAGATCCTCTAAATACTCCTGGTAAAGAGGATGGGCCAAAGTTGTTTTTTGAGCAAAGGATTGATAGACAAAAATCCTGTTACAACGAACACCACGCTGAGTACAAGATTTTCAATGCACTTGCAGAAGACTTGGAAAGAGATGATGTTTCTTTGGAAGTAGAAGGAATACTCTACCTCTACACTGAGAGAGATATGTGTTCTGGCTGCAACATTACTTGTGATGAGGACTTTAACATGAGGTTCCCGAATATTAAAGTAATTATCTTCTACGAACGTCCATATCCGTAGACATACAGGATAGAGAGCCAGTAGAGCCTATCAGAGCTTTACTGGCTTCTGTACCCAAGGTAAAATTGAGGTGATATGAAGTTTAAAATTAACTGAATCTTGGTTTATGATTAAGGAAAATACATAAAGAGGGAAAGTCAATGATCAAGTTTGATATAGGTCATTACACCGATTTTAAGTTGCCCAGCAACTCAGATATTCCAGACCAATTACAGCAAACACTTCACACGGTTTGGGACAGAAAGTATCGTGATTTATACGAAACAGATGGAAAGTGCAATGTAGAAGAAGCCTTTGTAGAAGTAATGACAGCCTTTGGAATGCCTAATAATGCAATATCCCATCAGCGATACGTCTATATGGCTTATGGAATAGCATTAGCAGCTAAACCGACTATTAAACATTACTTTCCTGAAGAACACAAGGCTGATATCGTTGAAGGAATTGTATCTTGTTGGCTTAAGGATGGCTGTGAAATCCCAGAAAGTTGGGCTGATACCTTGTTTCCTAATATTAACAAAATTGGAAAATATCAAGCTACTGACGAAGCTTATAATATTTTCTACGGCTTGCTGCAAACACTCAACACCAAAACAGCCTATAATGCAATCTTGGATATTTTGTATGATGCCATTACCGGAGATGCTATTTCTGGTTTTGCGGCGGCTCAACGAGATATGTTTAATTGGTGGCTAATTGAGGTGATTCCTGCTGCCTATTGTTTAAAGTTGCCATCTACTTTATATTCAGGAAAATGGGAATTTCCGCCGCTGAGTCAGTGCGCTTAAGTGATGACAAAAGCAATTCTTACAGCTTAATTAGTTAATAATCATGGGAATCCAGTTATTGACAACTACGCTTGCACTCATTCATACTATAACTAAGCGTTGTAGGAGCTAACTTGAATGTCAGATCTATTCGCAAGAATCACGGTTAATCCTAGACAGTGCGGCGGTCGCCCTTGCATTCGCGGCATGAGAATTCGGGTATCAGACGTACTGGACTTATTTGTGGCTGGTTTGAGTGCGGAACAAATACTAGAAGAAATGCCCGATCTTGAAGCAGACGATCTGAGAGCATCTCTTTTGTATGCTTCGCGCAAACTCAATCATCCGGTATTGGTTGCATGACAATAATTTGGGTAGATGCACATCTGTCACCGGCGATCGCAACCTGGATTACAAACACATTTGGTGTCACAGCAGTAGGCTTGCGCGAGATTGGCTTGAGAGATGCCGAAGATCCTGAAATTTTTGAGGCATCGAGAGCGCAGGGAGTTATCGTAATGACTAAAGATAGTGACTTTGTTGATTTGGTCGATCGCCTTGGTTCACCGCCACAGATTATTTGGTTGACGTGCGGCAATACATCAAACGCTCGGTTGCGAGAGATTTTGAGTGCAACATTACCTGAAGCTTTGGAGATATTGAAAGCAGGTGAACCACTGGTGGAGATTAGTGGAAATTAAACTTTTAATCACTAATTAGGGTTTGCTGAATAATCGATCGCAAACTAAGAACAGGAGCGATCTATATATTCAAACAGAGTTAAATATAAGTTTTTTCTGTATCGAGTCCCCCCATTTATAAGTG
>JACJNV010000129.1 GCA_014695175.1 Microcoleus sp. FACHB-DQ6
GCGTTCCACGGTGGATGCTTCTTTAACTGCGGTGCCGAGACACATCACAATGTCCTGTATTTCTTGGGCCGTAAAAGGCAGGGGTTCGCCCCGCAGGTGGGCTTTGATTTGGAAGTGAGTCAGCAAGTCGGTATAGCGGCGGATCGGGGAAGTAACTTGAGTGTATAATTCCAAACCCAAGCCCGCGTGGCGTCCGGGGGTGAGGCCCATTTCGCTGCGGGGCATACACCGGCGCACGGCGCAAGCGCGGGCGGGGCCTGCGGGCACGGCCTGCAGTTCTTCATCGGGAGGAAGTTCGGGCTGCGGCTGATAGCGGTAGGGTATGGGCAGGTTGTGAGCTTGACCGTAGCGGGCGGCTAGTTCGCCGGCTAAAATCATCATTTCGGCTACTAGCATCCGGGCTGTGGAGTCGTCGATGACGTGGATTTTGATGTCGTCGCCGTTGACTTTGATGACTGATTCGGGCATGAAAATGCTGATTGCGCCTTGGGCTTCCCGCCATTTTTGGCGCAGTTTTGCTGCAGAGGCGATCGCTGCTATTTCCGGTTCTGCTTCGATTCCCAACTCCAGCATTTCGTCTACGTCATCGTAGGTCAAGCGGTAGGTGGGTTTTATGGTGCTGATGTGGATGCTGTAATCTTGAGCCGCGCCGATTTCGTCTAAGGTGACGCTGAAGCTGAGCGCGCTGCACTCTTGGCCTTGAATTAAACTCATCGGCCCGGTTGCCAAAGCTGGGGGAAACATGGGAATCATTCCCGTGGGCAGGTAAACCGTAGTGGTGCGCTTTCTGGCTTCGAGGTCGAGTTCGTCTCCGGGGGAAAGCAAGCGGGTGGGATCGGCGATGTGTATCCACAGGCGCTGCTGGCCGTTTTCGAGGAATTCTAAGCTGAGGCCGTCGTCGATTTCGGTGGTGCTTTCGTCGTCGATCGTGTAAACCTTGAGGTGAGTTAAATCGAGACGATTTGTGTCGGAGTCGGCTGGGGGATTTTCTAGGCAGCGTTGGGCCACTTCTAATACCTTTGCGGAGAATTGTAGGGGAATTTGGCTGCGCCGCAAAAACAGGTTTTCGTGGCTGCTCCACAGGCCGAGATCGACTAGGAGTTGAAATGCTGCTTCGGGGTTTTCGGACCGTTCTAAGCTGGCTAAAGTTTCTAAGGCCGGGGTGCGGTGTGTTGCTTCTTCTCCGAGGAGGGCAAAGCGTTCTAAGGCGTCGAGGCGAGTTCGATCGCTGTGTTCCCAATCTACATTTTCCCCTGCCAGCCGCTGTTTGACTCGATCCCAAAATCCTTGGGATTCTTGGTGTCGCTGCTGTTCTACTTCTTGCTGGTGTTTGATTTCGGCTACTTGGGCTGCCGGTCGCGGTTCGTAGCGATCGCCCTTTTGTTTGAAATACAGTTTGTCTGTTGATAGCAAACAGTAAGCCGCGTAACACTGGGCCGGACTACTCTGAGAAAATAACAGCTTTGCCAGGGATTCGGGATCTGCTGTTTCTCCGTCACCGACTAAAAGTTCCCAAGCGACTTCCAAACTCGACGGATCTGAGTAGGCTTCTACTTCTTTGAGAAATTTGGGAATGTCGGAGGGTTTGTAAGTTTCTCCCACTACTTCGTAGGTGATTTGTTTGGGCGGTATGCTGTGCGGTTGACCGTTTTCGTCTACCACGACCCAGTTTTTCTTGCCGTCGGGGCGATCGGCAACTGCCAGACGGCGGTCGCCGTGCATTCTAAATTCTACTAACGTTCCCTTCTCCACTTGCCAGCTTTATATTTGAGATTTTGGATTTTTACCGTGGCCACTTATCGAGTTTCGAGCTTGCGATTTTAGATTTTGGATATTGGCAATTTTTCTGGTTTGTGAAAGTTAAAATCTCAAAAGTTTTTCTGTTTTTTGCTTATATTTTAACTTTTGACTTGTGATTAAGACTTGCGCTGCAGCGACTATTAACCCTATTTCGCGATTATTTCGCTGCATTCTTGCTGCTTTTTTTATGACAGAAAGATGTTGTTTTCGCGCAAGTCTTATTCCCAGTCCAAAATCTAAAACCCAAAATCCCAAATCCTGTTAACCTTCTTGGTTTACGAAGGGCATCAAAGCTACAATTCTTGCTCTTTTGATGCTTCTGGTCAGGTCTCGCTGCTGTTTTGCAGTCAAACCTGTAATCCGGCGGGGCAAAATTTTACCGCGTTCTGTGACGTATTTTTTGAGCAAATCGACATCTTTGTAGTCGATCGGGTCTCCTGGTTTGATGGGCGAAACGCGCCGGCGAAAGTAAGTCATGGTTTGTTGTTTGTTTACTGTTGTTCTTGGACTGTTGACTGTTAGTTTTTAGTTATTAGCCGTTAGTTGCTAGCCGTCAGGAAAGCATTGGTTAGTTATCTGCTTTTGGCGGGTCAGTCGATTTTAGATTTTAGATTTTAGATTTTAGATTGACTCCACCAATGAATCGGGGATCTTGAACCTTCGTCTAAAATTTTGCGATCTCCACCCATGATTGTCGGGGGCTTTTACCCGTTTTTGGGCGGGTTCAATATCACTTGCCAACAACTGATGACTGATGACTAAGGACTAATGACTAATCACTACTTGATCTCTTTGTGGGCAGTGTGCTGGTTGCAATGGGGGCAGAACTTTTTGAGTTCCAGCCGCGCCGTCGTGTTGCGACGGTTCTTGGTGGTGGTGTACCGAGACACGCCTTTTGAGCGTTTGCTTACGTTTGTACGGCACTCAGTACACTCTAGAGTAATTATGATGCGGACGCCTTTAGCCATAATTCTAAATAAATTTCGACTAATTTAAACACAATTTATTATCTTCTCACATTGCTCTGCACTTGGTCAAGCAATCTTCTAACTTTGATGTCGAGGGAGTAGCCGCGGCGGGCTCCGACGACGATCGTCCCGCCGATGCGATCGTGGAAAGCTTGGGGAAACCTTTCGGCGGAGGTGAGGGCAACGCTACAGTCGATCGCCAGGGGCAGGATCAGCAGCAAGACGGCGGCGTTGGTAGATGTGATTCCCCCTATACCTGCGAAGGCTAAGGCGACGCAAATGCCCAGCAATGCCTCGCGCTTGCAGAGTTCTTGTACTCCGGGAGTCCGTTGGAATCTGGTATCGGCAATTTTCATGTCCAAGGCCCAGCGCCCGAGACTTTGACCTTGGTTTTTCCTGACGATGGGTACGCGCAGGATCAGCCACAGCAGGACAAAAAATATGGTTTGGACGATCGCATTATTGCCCAGAAGCAAACTGGGCAGCCAAACTGCGATTCCGTCGATGCAGAGGGCCGCGGCGCGGCGGCCGACGGATACTTTGGGAAGGAGAGGAACGAGGTCGGAACTCATAGGCAAAAAGGTCGATCGCCACTAGCTACTTTTTCATTTTTTATCTTAAGCTGTGGATTAATCGAGCGGCATCAATCAGCGTAAATCAACGTCAAAGCCTACCGCTAATTATTCAAGCTGAAAAGGGATTTTCGCCAATTCCCAACTGCTTTTTCGAGTTTTCCACCTCTTCCCAGAGTGTTTGTATCTGAGTAAATGCCTGTTCTACAGAGATTTTACCGTTAGATGTCAAGGAGCTGATGTAACCCACCCGCTGAGAAAACTCTTGTAAATTCGCATTAAATACTAAATTTTCTGGCTTTACTTCACCGTAATAGCGAGTTTGAGGATATAAAAAATTTGAATTGGCTGCCATTGGTTTAACCTCCCATGAAAACTTGTTCCCTGAACATATCAATATTATAAACCACGATTCCACTCTAAAGTTGTGCTGTAAGTAGCAGAAATCATGTGACATTTGGCGAGTTTTTTTGTGATGGCAATTACACAGAGAGATGAGGGCGACAAAAACCTCAGTAATTTCACTTGTAAAACTTACGCATACGGGGTCAACAATCAGGTTTTTGCCTTAATGCTCATAACTTGGGAGTTGGCGTCAAAACCAGGTTGATGTTTTTCCCAAACTGATTTATTGAAATAAGTGACAAAAAAACCACAAATGGATAATATTATTGCAGGCATAAATAGTTAGACTTTTAGTAGGAATCTGCGTAATGTCTCCCAATGCGCTATCGCCCCGTCCCAAGCCCCGGCTGAGGCAAGTTTTAATTAGACTTGCCATCGCCGTAATTGCTGCTATTATCGCCTTCAACATTCCTCACTCCTTAATTCCCGTGTTTAAAGAATCCGTATCCGAAGCAACGCCGCCACCAGAAATCCAAAACGTGCTCGCCGGCAAGCGCAAAATTGTGACAGTGGGCGACAGCATCACCGAGGCCGGGAAATACCCCGGAGGTTACGTTTGGCTGCTGCAACGCTATCTGAATGCCCTTTATCCCGATCGCCAAATCGAAATCGTCAACGCCGGAATCTCCGGTAACAAGGCGACTGATATGCAAGCGCGCTTCCAGAAAGATGCGATCGACCAAAAGCCAGATTTAGTGATGATTAATGTCGGAGTCAACGACGTTTGGCACGCTTTCTTCGACTTCCAAAACCGTCAGTTTTATCCGCAAGGCAAGTTGCCCAAGGGAGTGCCACTGGCAGAATATCGGGAGAAAATAACTCAAATGGTGCTGGCAGCAAAAGCCGCAGGAATTCGAGTTGTACTGCTTTCTCCTACTCTGATAGGGGAAAGTATCGACGGCCCAGAAAATCGCAGGTTGCAACAGTATGTTGCCGCGATGCGAGAAATTGCGTTAGAGAATCAGTGCTTGTTTATTGATTTGAATGCGCCTTTTCGGGAAGTTATCGGCACGTATCAAAAGCACGCAGGTAAAACTCTGAATTTGTTGGCAGCAGATGGAGTTCACCCGAATCCGTCGGGATATCGAATTATGGCTTTTACTATTTTGCGAGGTTTGGGAGTACCCGCAAATGATATTGAGAATTTAGAAGTCCAAAAGTGAATCTTTGAATTTAGTTGACGGTTGACGGTTGGCTGTTGACTGTTGACTGTTCATTGAAAGTCTCCAAGGTAAAAGCCCCCTGATTTATCTCTGGGCTAAATTCTTCAAATCTCAAATCTCAAATCTCAAATCATTCAATTGGCGGATGATACCGCTTCAACCAACAACTACCGATAATCACCAACGCCACCACAACAATAATTTCCGTCCAAAAAAACGAAAGGAAATCGCTTGCAGTTCCCACCGGAGGCACCCCCGGTTGAGCGTTGCGAATCGCGGGGAAAGCAAACAGCATCACAGCAGTCCAGCTCAGCATTCCCACTTCCGGCAACTTGCCGGATTTCATCACTTTTAATGCTAGCAAAAATGCCATAATTGACAACACCCACATGATCACAATAATCACTAAGGCAAAGAATTTGACCGGGAGCGATCGAGTTGCAGAAACATCAATATAAATAAAGATAGATGAATTCTCCTGCATCGGCTTATAACTAATGTCGAAACCGGGAACGTCGGCATTAAAATTAAATTTAAGTGGCACGGGATTCAGTTCAAACGGAGCAAATTTTTTACCAATTGAAGGCAGCGGGTCGAGCGAAATAGCTACTTTAGCAATGTGCTTGTCAAACGGGTAATTGTTAATTTTTCCTTTGACCAAGTTAAACTTCAATGCAGGAACAATCATCGGTTTGCCTTCTTTAAAGGTAATTTCCGAATCCTGTACATTGGCGCCGTTAACTGTCATTAACAAGTCTTGAGCCGGGTAAGTTGGCCCTTTTTTATAGATACCTTTGAGTTCAAACTGCAAGCGGGTTTCTAATTCGTTCTTAATGGGATCAACTGCAATTACCGTCATTTTGACCTCAACCAAGCCTTTGGACGCTACAGCGCTTTCTGGAGAGGGATTGTAAGGCTCTTGGGCGTTAGCATTGTGAGAGTAAATAGATAAGATAATTGCGAAAATTGCGAGGAAAGTGCCAATTAAAATAAGTAGTTTTTTGAAATTAAATGTCTTGAGAGTTTGCATTTATTATGATATTTTACATCTTGAATAGTTGTTAGGACTCCCGGCAGTCCGCCAGGGGTTTAAACCCCCGGCTCATAGCTAAAGTCGGTTGAAACCGACTAAAGAAACTCGATCGATAATAAATGTGGGTTTTAGTCCTCTTTTAGAGGACTTTCGCTGTGAGCCGGGGGTTTTCAACCCCCGGCGGGCTGTGGCGCTCATCGGCGCAAGAACCAGGCGAATCAACGGGCAACTACGAACCGATAGGAAGCAGTACATTTGGTGTAAAACTGCCGTGCAAACCGTAGGGAATGTGCTGTTTTAAATGCAAGCGCGCTAGGGGCCCTTGGGTGATGTCGCGAGCATCTAAAATCACTAAGGTCGATCGATGATGAGCTGCATCATACATTAAAAGTAGCAGCCAGCCGTCATCCTCAGCAACAGCATCGGGACGGAGAACAAACACCGGTTCCCCCGCAAAACCGCGTGGTGCCGCACTCCAAATTTGCCTTTCACCAGTCACGAAATCCATTTTGAGGATAGCTTGCAAAGGAGCATTCCCAGTGGGAGCATCAGCAGCACCGATGTAAAGATATCGGTAAGGTTGTCCGACATTATTCGGATGCAAAGTTGGAAACTCGCAGCACCTAGTTTCAACAACTTGATGCTGTACCGTTTTGTCTTGCAAATTTAACTTAAAGCGCCACAATTCGCCCGCTGGAACGCTCTCAAAATCAACCTCGCGAAAATCGCCGTCCGCCTCTACAGTGGGAAATGATTCGTAACAAACTGAGTCAACAAAAACTTCGTCTCCTTCTTCCCATGCGTTGCAGTGGTGGAAGACAAAACAAGGTTCCGTTTCTAATATCTTTACCTCGTCAGTGCCGTTGCGGGGAATTAAAATTGCTTGCGTTGGCTTGTTTGGGGAAAATTGAATGCACTGGGAAGCACTCCGCAATCCTAACACGAATGGTAGAGGATTAAATGAGACGGGATTTTGGAAGAATATGCAGTAATTCGGGGTAATTACCATGTCGTGCAGGAAGGCAAAACCCGGTATTGCATGGGCGTGACGCTGCAAAAGTTTGCCGCTTTCGTCGAGTTCGTAAATCGTGATGGTACTCGACAAACCGGGCTTGACAGAAAAGTTTACCAATCTGTCTCCTTTGCCATTTTTCCCTTTTTCAATTCTCGGGTGGGCGGCGAAGGCTTCACCGGGTTGTAAAATGCCGTCTAGGGTGTCTAAGCCGAGTGTTTCTAAGGTGCGGGGGTCGAGTCTGTAGGGTGCTGCGGCTTCCCAAAGCGCTACCAGTTTGTCGCCCCAATAAATGATGTTGGTGTTGGCAATGTTTTTGATTTTGACATCAAAGATGTTGGCTAACCAGCCCCCTGGCTTCTGTGTGCCGAAAACGCCTCGGTGAAGAATTTTTCCGGCTTTTTGTTCGGCGAGATAGCCTTCTGTGTGTATGAATCGGTTGCGGAAATGGGCGCGGCCTTCGGATATGGCGATCGCACAAACCATCCCGTCACCGTCAAACGGGTGGTGGATGCGCTGGCCGTTGACATCCAATAATCCGGGCCCGTTGCGAAAGAATGTGCCTTGCAAACCGGGGGGGATTTCGCCTTCTATGTCGTCAATCCAGTAGTCGGATTCGTTGGGTTGGGATTCGTAGCCGCGCTGCCAGTCTGTGCGATCGTATGATAGGTTTTGGGCGGCAGTTTTGGCTGGAGGAGTTTCTATGTTTTGCATTGTGTAGAATAAGCTTTTATTGATTTAACCGCAGAGGGCGCAGAGGGCGCAGAGAGAAAGAAAGGAGGCGAAAGAAGAGGAAATAAAACTAGGGAGATTTTCGCAGTGAATTGTAGTTCTAATATCTACAAGTTCAATATCTTTCTGCTGTCTTCCTTCTTCCTTCTTCCTTCTTTCACTCCGTTACATTCGTTACAAAATCCGTTGCCGAACTTCCTTTATTTGCTCTCGGCCGTGCGGCTTTGTGACCTTACTGTCGGTACTAAGTCGGGAAAGTATTCGGGCATGAAATGCTGTCCGCCTGGTTTGGAACTGCCCAGTTCGGGTTCTAATACGGGAAGAGACTTTTGATTGTTTTGAGCGCCGCTTTCTGTACTCTCGGCGGGCAGCCAATTTAAGAACGGTAGGGGCAGAAGTGTGGAGAGGTTTGTGATGATAACTAGCAGCCAGAGGTTATCGAAATTGCGATCTGTAATTCCTAGCAGGTGGGTTAAAAGTGCACCGCCTTCGTGGGACAAAAGTCCTGCTAAATTGGTGATTGACATCAGCAGTGCAAATAAAGTTGCTTCGACGCCTGGGGGACACAAGCGGGCGGAGAGTACCAGCACCGGCATATAAGCAATTTGTCCGATTACTGTCAGGATCAGGCTGTCTCCGATGCTGAACCATTGATCGTCAATTCCTAAAGCTCGGTTCGCATGAGTTACTAATAATAAAGTAGTCATGCCCAAAGCAGTCGCAATGACGGTTGACCAGCCAAAAATTACTCGAAATGGAACTGTTTTGAGGAAGCGCTGAAACACCCAGACGCCGGCGAGGGCGGCAATGCTGGTAACGAGGCGCACTCGGCCGAGAAATTCTGGTGGAAAGCCTAATTCGTTGGTGGTGAAAAAGAAGAAGGCGGAGTCAGAGCTTGGGGTGGCTTGCAAGAGGAAGAGAAAGGCGGTGGGCAGCCAAATTGTTTTTTGGGTAACAGCTTGCCGCAGTTGTTTTACTTGGTATTTGACCGTTTCAAAGTCTGTTCTTTTGTCGGTTTTTTCTTCGGCAATTAACCAAGCTGTGGCTGATACAATTAGCGGGAAAGATGCAGTGATTAAAAATATTGTGTGGGTGCTGAAGTGTTGCAGCAGGGAACCGCTGAGGTAGGCGGTAATTAGTCCGCCGAGGGCTGCTGCGCCCCAAGACAAGGATTGCAGGGAACCGGCGTCGGTAACGGATTCTTTTCTGGCCCTTTCGACTACCAGGGAGTCGGCGATTACGTCGCTGACGGCGAGGGAGAGAGAACTCAGGGCGATCGCCCCTGTAGCGGCAAGCGGCGTGTGTACAATTGTTGCGAGGCTCACCCATGCTAAGGTGCCCAGCAGCCCGGAGAGGACGATGTAAGGGCGTCTGCGGTAGCCGAATATCGGCAAGCCGTCCGACATGAAGCCGAACACGGGTTTGATAATCCAAGGCAGGGCGACGACGCCCAGCATTGCCGAGACTTCTGCCGGACTCATGCCGAGTTCGTCTTTGAGAAAGAAGCTGACGGCTAAGCGGGCGAGTCCGAGAATGCCTTGGACGAAGTAAATCAGTAAGATGGCTATGAGTTCGGGGGTTGGCTCATTCCCAAAGAATACTTTTTCTTTTAAAGATTCTTTGAGTTTGCTGACGCCGGAGGGGGAAACGAACATTTGAGCAATATTTCTTAATGAATCTCAATATTTATAACACATTCTTAATGGCTTCCGGGAACTGTCGGAGGTGGGATGCGAAAGTGACGGGAAAGTGGCAGGTAATATAAAATTATGATGAGCTCGAATTAAAGGATTTTTGGTAGCAATGAAAGCAGAAATTAGAATTGTCTTTCTCGCAGCGGCTTGGATTTTAGGAATGGGGGCTAATTTAGCCTCAGCAATACCTGTTGCTAACAAGCAAGGTGATTATCCGGTGCCACCTGCGGGACAGCGGGGCAACAGGCAGGTAAATTGGTTGGTTGTGGACTCGGATTCTAAAGGGTTGAATTGCCGGATGGCTCAGAGATTTCGATCAATTTCTGTAGACGGTTTGGATGCGCCTGCTGAGTTGTTTGAAAGAAATAAACACAATGTTTCTCAGTGGCCTGTCGTGACTACGTTTAGACGGGGGGAACGCTTGCAAGCGGTCACAGGAAATAATGCCAATCAAATTATGATTGCTGACTCTCAGGGCAAACCTTGGTTGCCGATTTCAACGGATAAGGGTAATTGTTTTGTGCGGGCTAATAGCAGTTTTATTAAACCGATTCGGGAAAATCCTACTACTTTGAAACCGTTAGAATAGCTGATTTTTTTTGGATAAGAGTGGGCAATTGGTGAAAGGAATGTTTTATGATTATCGATCCTAAAAATGTGCCGGAAATTACGGGTTCCAAGTACCCTCAGCAATTCCAATCTGCTGTTGCGGGGAGAGTTAAAAAACGCTTGGGCGATGCTGCCGGATTGCAGAATTTTGGGGTAAATTTGGTGAGACTTGCACCGGGAAGTTGTTCTGCTCTCAGGCATTGGCACACCCGGCAAGATGAGTTAATCTATGTCCTGGAAGGGGAAGTTACTCTGATTACAAATTCGGGAGAGCAAGTGCTGAAACCGGGTATGGCGGCGGGTTTTCCGGCGGGAGATGCAGACGGACACCATTTAGTCAACCGCTCGAAGGGAGAGGTTGTTTATCTGGAAATTGGCGATCGCACTCCGGGAGATAGTGCCGAATATCCCGATGACGATCTAATGGCGAAAGGTAACGGAAATAGTTGGATTTTTACTCGCAAAAATGGCGAGGTTTATGAGAGTTGAAAATTTATGAGTCAAGTGAATCTTTGGACTTCGGCGGAACACGCTTTGTGGTATCTTGCTAAAGCTGATGGAATTCCTCACCGCACTGAAGGTGAAGCGGTTTTGTTGGAGGAAGTGCCGAAAAATGTTAAGCGAATTCTGGATGTGGGCACGGGAGACGGGCGGTTGCTGGGTTTGCTGAAGTGCGATCGACCAAATGTTGAATGTGTGGCGATCGACTTTTCGCCGACAATGCTGGAAAAAGCCAGAATTCGCTTTGCTGATGACCAGAATGTCACGGTAATCGAACACAATTTTGACGAATCGCTGCCGGATTTGGGCAAGTTTGATGCGGTTGTTTCTAGTTTTGCGATTCATCATGTAGCAGACGATCGCAAACGTTCGCTTTACGCCGAGATTTTCGAGCTTTTGGAACCGGGAGGCATCTTTTGCAATTTGGAGCACGTAGCGTCCGCAACTCCCGCTTTACATCAGAAATTTCGAGAGGCGATCGGTATTAGCGATTCCCCAGACGATCCGTCTAATAAATTGCTCGATGTAGAAACGCAACTGCGCTGGTTTAGAGAAATTGGTTTTACCGATGCAGATTGTTATTGGAAGTGGCGGGAACTAGCTTTGTTAGTTGGTGTCAAACCTGTTTAGCTGCGGGTAAGGACTGCATTGTAGTGTCCTTTTAAAATTGGAAATAATCACAATTAGCAAGGTGCGTCAGATTTTTAAACCCTCAATAATCGTTCGAGAAATTCACCTGACGCACCCTACAGCTTGATTTTAAGTATGCCAGTTGCCTAAGTCCTGAATATAAGAGGTTGCTGTCGTAGTAGAAGTTGAGCGCTAACAGTTCTGGTTATTTGAAAATAACCAACAGAGTATTGACGAGAGAACAGCGAACTCTTAACCCAAACGCTACAGAAAGCAACCGTTTTTTGGAGTAGCAAGCAAATTGAACCTCCAATTTACACTTTTAGTTAGTTGCGATGGAAGATATTGTCCGGTCGCTGGCACATTGGGATCTTACCCAGTTAGAGGGCTGTTTTAAGAGTTATTAACCAAACGATCGAATTAACAACAAACAAAAAGGTATAAAAAATATAGATTGAGGGAGCGCAGATAGCTCTCCATAAAGAAGGCATTTTAATTGTTTTTAATGAACCGAGCGGGTGAACAAGACCTTCCGGAATTGAGCGAGCATTAAAACTTTCATTTAATGCGCTTTCATTATTCAAGAATTGGGTAATTGCATTGACTCTTTGTATGTAATAAAATTGCACCTTCCAGTAGGTAGCTTCTAAAAAGCAGAAACCAAAAATTATAACGTATCCTAGGGGAACCAACGCATCTATTTTGCTTGTAAAAACCCAGCCAATCAACGCTACCCAAATGGTAATTGCCGTAGTTTTTAATTGCATCAGAATTGTTGTGAAGTTAGCTATTTTTTTCTCTAGTTCCTCGGCTCCTTGTTGCAGCATTGCTAGCTGAAATTCAAATCGCTCCATGTTTGATTCGGCGAACGTTTATATTAGAGTTATCCCAAAAAATATAATCTTCTTTTCTTTCAGTGTCGTTAAAGAACTTCGCCTGACGCACCCTACAAGTCGATTTTAGATTATATAGTAAGGTGCGTGAGCTCCCGAAATTCCCGATCGCCTTTAGAGAACGTCGCCTGACGCACCCTACAACTCGATTGTTGTGTGACAGTTGCGTCCAGGACTATTAAAGTCACGCACCTTACTGAATTAAATTAAATCCGGTACTTTAGGTTTGATTCGGCGCTCGTACCAGTTCATTAACGGGGTGGAAGTAATGCCGTGCAAAACTACAGAAATTATGATTGTTGAAAAGGTAATCCAGGCAATTCTTTCGGCGGTTTCGTCTTTCAAACCTTTACCCAAAGCATAGGTAAGATAATAGATAGAACCGACACCACGAATGCCGAACCACCCGCACAGCCAGCGGCTGGCGGGATGCAAAGGACTCCCGATCGTACTGATCCAAGCTCCCAGAGGTCGGATTAAAAAAATCAACAATCCAGCTACTAAGAGGGAGTACCCTCCATATGCCAACATAGGCTCTAGGCGCAAAAGCGAACCTAATAGTAAAATAGTTGCTACTTCCATTAACTTTTCTATGCGCTCGGTAAAGTGCATTTGGGAAAGCGGTTTTTCTGGGTTGCGGTAACTCCGCTGCACGACAATTCCTGCTACAAAAACTGCGAGAAATCCGTAGCCGTTGACTACTTCTGTGAGGGAATAGGTGAGCAGAATTGTGCTGAGAGCAATGAAATCTTCCATTAATTGATCGGCCGGTCGATAGTGTTGGAGTCGCCGATCGATCCAGGTGACGGCTTTAGCTACTAAAATTCCCATAACGATACCTGCGGCGATCGCCCAAATCAAGTCAACTGCTACCCACTGCGAAAACCAGTTTGACCAGTTGTTATCTTTTAGCGCATAAATGCCGAAATAAACAAAGGGAAAAGCTAAAGCATCGTTCAAACCACCTTCCGATGTTAAACCAAATCGCAATTCATCGCGATCGTCTATATCAGCTAACTGAACTTCTGAGGCTAAAACTGGATCGGTGGGAGCGAGAATTGCTCCGAGTAAAATCGCCGGGCCCCAATCTAATTTCACAAACCAATGACCGATCGCGGCCACTGCAAAAATAGAAATCGGCATTAAAAAACCGATCAGCCGTACTGTGGAATTCCAAGCCCAAAATTGCAGCGGGCGATTCATTTTTAAGCCGCAACTGAACAGAGAAACAATAACTACGAATTCTGTGAGTCTTTCTAAAAATTGAGCTTCGGGACGCAAGTCAATCAGCTTCACGCCGTAGGGT
>JACJNV010000013.1 GCA_014695175.1 Microcoleus sp. FACHB-DQ6
GGTGTTGGCTTAGATGGAGAAAAGTGGGTTAATTATCTCGAACAATATTCTGATGTGGTGGAACAGTTAATAAAGTTAACTCCAAATAAACGTCGCTTTTATCAACAAGGTATGCGGGCTGCAACCCTGATTCGGTCTATCTCGTAGGCCTCTTTGTCACCCCCCCAGGTATGGCTGATGACTACCAGACTTTGAAGCACGGGGCTACAGTTGCATTTTCTGGGGGAAACAGGTGTTATTTGTCAAGTATCTGAGAAGATCAAGCAGGGTTCGCTTCGGCTCGTCTTTGTAGCAGGCGGGCAATTTCAGCTTTTTCTACAAGTCCGACAAGGACACCGTTTTCGCGAATGACGGGTAGTTCTTGTACTTTGAGTTGTTCTAGAAGGGTGACGACTTCGAGGAGAGATAATTCTGGTTTGACGGTTGTGGAAAATTCGATCGGCTTCAGGAGTTCTTTAACTAAAACTTGGGGCCAAGTTCCGGTAGGAATGGTTTTGAGGTCATCAAGGTCGATCGCCCCTACCAATTGTCCGGCATCATCTGTTGCCAGGAACCTGCGCCAGGTTTGAGTGCTACCGATTACGTAGTTGTTGGCAAATTCTCTGAGGGACAAGTCTTGGGAGACGATCGGACTTTCGGGGGTCACAGCATCTGCGGCTGTCAGCCCTGCCAGTTTATTTTGGACTGTGGCATATTGGGCAGATTGACCGGCATTTTGCAGTAAGAACCAACCGATTACTAGATTCCAAATATTGTCGAAGTCGAATATGCCTGTAGCAATGGCAATCCAACCAATTATTTGACCGACGCGGCTAGCAAAAATTACACCTTTGTAAGGGTTGCCGGTAATTTTCCAGACGATCGCTTTGAGGATGTTGCCGCCGTCGAGGGGCAAACCGGGAATTAAGTTAAATAAGGCTAGAACTAAGTTGATGGAAGCTAAAAGTCCGACGATGGCCGCTGCGGGGCCTGTGAGACCAGCACCGATGCCGATCGCTGTTAACAAACCGGATAAAAATAAGCTGACCAACGGGCCTGCAATTGCTACCCAAAATGCTTCGGCTGGGGTTTTAGATTCTCTTTCTAAATTAGCCAGTCCGCCAAACAGAAATAGCGAAATCGATTTCACGCCAATTCCCTGTTTAATGGCTACCCAACTGTGTCCTAATTCGTGGGCTAAGACGGAAGCAAATAACAGTAACGCTGTGAATAATCCCAGCATCCAGGGCGCTACGGGGCCCAATGTGGGAAACAGGGCAGCTAGTGCGCCGCCGTACTGCCAGGTTACTAAACCCAGAACTAAAAACCAAGATGCGTTGACAAAGAAGGGAATCCCAAACAGGTTGCCGACGCGAAATGTACCGTTCATAATGGCTACCTCTGATTTTACGAATGAGAGGTTTTTCTCTCTGTCTCCTTATCGTAACGAAACGTAACGGCGATGTTAATGCTTCAATTAGGGTGTTATCCGTCTGTGGAGGTTCGGTTTGCGGAATAATCACCGCCGACTGCGGTTTTGCCCGCCAGGGGTTAAAAATCCTTATCTCAAAACGGAAGTTTTCGCTATGAGGCTTGAGGGGGATATTTGTTTTAGTTTTCTGTTTTAATTTTCAATGGGTTTTAACTCACATTTTGCACCTCTGTCATGAACAGGCAAGATGCCTGTTCCACAACAGATGAATTTTCTTTCTTGTGGGCCGTTGCTCCTAGCCCGCCCATAAAGGCCTTATTGAGAATGGTGCAACATCTCACTTTTAACCGAATGCAAGCTTTGAGAGGGGGAATTAATCCCCCGGCTGACTATTACAACTGTGGCAAGATATCAGTTTCAAGCAACTTTAGCTATAATGACTTACCCTAAGAATTGTTTTGGTGCTAATAATTATGCCAGAATCTTTTTTGCTCGGTCGGCTGCTGCTGCAATTCAACAGCGAAGCGGCTGATATTATTACAGACTTATCCGCTGTTGCTTTAACTCCCGATGGTCATTTGTGGCTGGGTTCCGATGAAACGACTTCGATCGAGCGTTTGTCGCCTGTGGCGCCTCATATTTTTGGAGAACATCAAAGATTTGCGATCGCCGATTTTATCGATTTTTCCGAACAAGCTGGTGAAATCGATATTGAAGGAATTGATTTCAACAGCGATTATCTTTGGTTTGTGGCTTCTCACAGCACCAAACGCAAGAAAGCTAAAGGCCAAGACCCGAATAAAGACATTCAAAATTTAGCAAAAATAGAGACGGAGGTCAACCGTTATTTGCTGGCACGAATCCCTGTAAAAAACGGGAGTTTGTGCAAGTCAATTTCCCATCCTGAAAATTCCAAAAACCAACTGAAAGCGGGATACCTTCAGCCGACCAAAACGGGGAATTTGCTGACTGATGCGCTGAAAGATGACAGCCATCTCGGTCTATATTTATCGGTGCCGATTCCGAGTAAAGAAAATGGTTTTGATATTGAAGGATTGGCGGTGCGCGGCAATCGGATTTTTCTTGGTTTACGCGGACCTGTACTGCGGGGTTGGGCGATAATTTTAGAAATAGAAGTGCAAGAGTCAAAACAGGGGGTTTTAAAGCTAAAGGCTATTGGTGAATCCGGCAAGTTTTACAAGAAACATTTTGTTGATTTGAACGGTTTGGGGGTGCGAGAATTGTGCTGGAACGGGGAAGATTTGATTGTTTTAGCCGGGCCGACGATGACTTTATCGGGGGCGATGAGGGTTTTTCGGTTAAAGGGGATTTTAGGGCGATCGGGCGACAGTATTACTGGACAAGATGGGGGAGATTTGGAGGTATTGTTTGACTTGCCTTTTAAGGTTGGTACGGACAATGCTGAGGGGTTGAGCCTGTTTCCATATTTGGGGGAGCAGAATTCGCTGTTAGTGGTTTATGATTCGCCGGATGCGGGGAGAATGGTTGAGAAAAATGGTATTCTTGCGGATATTTTTAGGTTAGGTTTGTAGTAGTATGGTGCGTCATATTCGTCGTTGACTTTAGGGGTTAAATCTATGCCGTTGGCATCAATAGCGAGCATTTGAGCTTCTGTTGCCTGCGGTTGGTCGCCAAATGCTTGAGCGTACAGCACGACAGCACTCGCGTGGTCTTCGTTCATGTGAGTGCAGATGCGATCGCTAATCTCAGTAGAAAAATGAGGCGTTGCTGAGTTAGAGTATGAATAGGAGGAATAATTTATGCAATGCCCAGAATGTAAATCAACCCATATCCGTAAAAACGGCAAGAAGAAAGGAAAACAGAATCACATTT
>JACJNV010000130.1 GCA_014695175.1 Microcoleus sp. FACHB-DQ6
ATTAGTAAAACTTTTAATTTTTTATTACTCATTTGTTGGCTACTCAGGGGTGGACTTTCTGGGACGTTAGCTGTAATTCTAGCTGGCTGAATTAATAGAGTTGGTTGTTTTGTATTCGATTAGCTTGCTCTGCTGCCCCAGCAATCGGCGCTGGTGAAACTGGATTTGACCTTGTAGCTGGGGAAATTTGGCTAATACACATGAAAAAGCGTAGATGGCTGCCTCTTTAGTTGTGAGCTCCCGATGCTTTATATAATAGTTATAGGTACGATAGGTTGCTAAGGGGTAGCCACTCAATAGTAACAAGCTCCAGCCTTTTGTCGGCCATGTCATTGCCAAGGCTAGGGCTGGCAAGACTAAGCCCCAAAACCAGGTGCTGCGGGTTTCTTTGACCCAATGGCGCTCTGGTTCGCTGCCGTGCATCCAGGAACCTTCGGCATAGGCGTGACCCGCTCTTTGAGCCCGCTTCCACCACTGAGCGAAACTGGTCATTTGCGCGTCGTGCAGGGTCATTTCTGCATCTAAGCGGAGGATTTTCCAACCTTTTTGGCGCAACCGCACGCACAGTTCTGGTTCTTCGCCGGCTATTAGTGCCGGATTGAAACCTTCGACTTGCTCAAATGCGGTGGCACGCATCATGGAATCGCCACCGCAGGCTTTGGTTTCGCCGACGGGGGTATCCCACTCGATGTCGCACAATTGGTTGTAGATGCTGGCTTCGGGGTATCGTTCGCGCCTCCGCCCGCATACTGCTGCTACCTCGGATTTGGCGGCGAGTTCGTTGTAGGCCCGATCGATCCATCCATCAACTACTTCGCAGTCACCGTCCACAAATTGGACAAATTCGATGTCTGGCGCTAGTTCCAGCAAGCGGGCAAAGCCTTCGTTTCTGGCGCGTGCTGCGGTAAACGGTATAGATAAGTCTAGTTCTACTGTATCGGCTCCGATCGATCGGGCTAACTGTAGGCTACCGTCTGTTGAGCCGGAATCGACATAGACGACGCGGGCCACTTTATTGGTGGCCGAGACTAGGCATTGGCGGAGGCGCTGCCCTTCATTTCGTCCGATCGCCACTAATCCAACTTGTTTCAACTCTTACCTCTTAAATTCGACTCGCGAGCTGTTATTTTAATATTTTAGTAACTCTCAAGCTAACTTCACAATATCTTTATAAAATAAATCCCAACGAGTTCCTGTCTTTGGTCTTCAACTAATGGTAGCTTATTGTGCATTAAACCACACCAATACTTCTGATTGCTGCTGGGTCACCAATGCTAAATTTAAGTTATTTATTCGCAATTTACTGTCTCGAACGGTGAGCCAGCCATACATTTTTCTCTCTCTGCCACCAGTGGAATTGCCCATAATCAAATTCTGTAGATTTCTTTGGGGGCGGTTTGATGTAGATTGCTAGTCTGAATTGTAAATTTTTGGTGCAACCCGCCCCTAGGAGTATTGTAGTTACTTTACCGGAACTGCGGAGCGGAATCCGCAATCAGTGATGCCCATAATATCCAGATATTTTTGAGCAGTACCCTCCAGGTTGAATTGGGCAAGCCAAGCTGGATCGGCAGGCTTTGTTTGACCGGACAATACTTTTAAAATACCTTGTGCCAGCGCTTCAGTGTCGTCTACTGGAACTAGCTCGCCGTACTTGCCTCCGTCTAAAAGTTCATACGGGCCGCTTTTGCAATTTGTAGAAACAATTGGGGTTCCCAAAGCCATTACTTCTCCCAGTACCACCGGCCGGCCTTCCCAAGATGAAGACAAGACAAATACTGTAGATTGTGCCATGTATGCAAAAGGATTTCTTACAAAACCGGGCATTGCCACGTCATTTTCCAAGCCCAATTCGCGGATTAGATATTCCAGTTGCTCCCGCTCTGACCCCTCGCCTAAAATCATCAGCCGAGCCGAGCGCACCTGTCGTACTTTAGCAAAAGCATTAATTAAGTTAGGAAAATTTTTTTGCTTTTCTAATCTCCCCACTCCCAGAATTACAGGCAATTCTGGGGAATTAAACCACGGGTGGTCTAGAGGTTCTTTACCTTTTTCTATGATTTCATCAATCTCTATTGGGTTGTTAATTACCTGGATTCGCTCGGCAGCTAAGCCAGTTATAGTCGCTACGTCTTCAGCTACTCCTTGAGAAACTGCTACTATGCCGTCGGCCCAGGGGTAGAAAAGTCGCGCTGTCAGAGGCGACCAATGCTTAAAGGTTAAGGGAGAGGAATTTCCCACTTCCTGGGAAAGATGCGTGTGTTCTGATACCACCACCCGTGTCGGTAAGCCAGCAAAATGCTTACTCAATAGTGCTACTTCGTTAGCAAAATGATTTGCTGACATTAAAGCTGTGGGTTGTTCCTGTCGCAGGTAACGCACTAATTTAGGAACTCTTGTTAATATCTTTTCAGCTTCAAGGTTGATAATCCGAACCGACGGGGGGAAGTCCCACAGGAAAAGATTCCCGGGAAAGTTAAGTACCAAATCTACCTTGACACCGCGAGCTACAAAATTGCGGGTTAAGTTCAACATTACCCGCTCTATACCCCCATTGAACAGGCAATGCAGATAAATAGCAATGTGCGCTGGCTTTTTGAGTGTACCCATTGAATTATTGTTTTAGTTTGAGTAGTGTTTCTCGATCAAAATTGATCCTGCAAGCTGTGGCTGCGGGGAATGTCTCGTGCGGCAGCCGACTGCTGCTAATTCTGGTTGGGCTGCGAGTTATTGTGCGACTCTCTGGAGCCATCCATCAACTACTTCGCAGTCACCGTCCACAAATTGGACAAATTCGATGTCTGGCGCTAGTTCAAGCAAGCGGGCAAAGCCTTCGTTTCTGGCGCGTGCTGCGGTAAACGGTATAGATAAGTCTAGTTCTACTGTATCGGCTCCGATCGATCGGGCTAACTCTAGGCTACCGTCTGTTGAGCCAGAATCGACATAGACGACGCGGGCAACTTTATTGGTGGCCGAGACTAGGCATTGGCGGAGGCGCTGCCCTTCATTTCGTCCGATCGCTACTAATCCAATTTGTTTCAAGTTTTACCTCTTGAATTCGACTACTGAGTAGTTCGTTTTATATTTTAATAAAAGTCCAGCTAATTTCCTAATTTTTCTGCGACTTCTAGAAATTATTGTTCAGACTTCCTGGGGGTTTTTTCGATGATTTTTGCGGGAATTCCCACTGCGGTTGCACCCGGTGGCACGTCACAAATCACCACAGCATTAGCACCAATCAAAGCATGATCGCCGATCGTTACGGAGCGAATAATTTTCGCTCCTGCACCGATATCGACGTGACCGCCGATTTTCACATCAGCAACAATTGTCACCTGTTGAAGAACCAGACAGTTAGGGCCAATGGAAGCACTGGGATGAATGACAATGCCATTAGGATGAGGCAGCAGCAGTCCTCCTTGTATTTGGCAGTTTAAAGGGATGTCTGTTGCAGTTACCACGCTCCAAAATCGATGCTGGATAACGTTCCAACGGCATAAAATATATCCTGCTATTCCACCCTGCTTCTGCCACTTTTGATAGTTGCGGATAGATTTGAGCAGTTGGCGACTGGGTTCCCACCACTTGCTAGATTTTTCGCGGCTCCAGTCTGCTTCTGTAGCAGAAATGATTGGCTTAGAGATTGACTCTACCATTGTTTGTGCAATATTTTGATGATGTTGACAATTGTGCCTATTTGTACACTTTACCTTAACAGGGATCTCTAACTTGACTAGGTAGATTGATTGAATCTCTGCAGAGTTATAGGAGGAAGAAAAAGGCAAAAGGAAGACAATGATTTAAGTATTGTTTTCAGCAGGGCGGGATTTGATAATTTTGGCTGGGATACCAACGGCAGTTTGACCTGCAGGAATGTCTGATAAAACTACGGCGTTGGCCCCGATATTTACGTCGTCTCCCAAGTTTACTTTTCCGAGGATTTTTGCACCAGCACCGACGTTAACCCGATCGCCCAATTGAGGGGATTCTAGCGGTTTTTCCAAATAGCGGTTTCCCAGGGTTACGCCTTGGCGGATAATGCAGTCGTCGCCGATCGTACAATATCCGTGAATAATAATAGCGTTTTGATGTTCAATCACCACCCGCCGCCCGAGCTTCACAGTGTAAGGCAAGTCTATCCCGTAACTATTGCGGACTTTTCGGTAGAGTGCTCGATAAATAATGCTCAAAGGAGCTCGCAGTAATTTCGGTTCTACCTGCATTCTCCAGACGCCAAAACGCTGCACTGCTACGGCGCGAAATCCCGGTTTTGTCCAATCCCGACCATGAGCAATCCAGTCTTCTTTAATTTGCTGCCACAGTCCCAGGGCGGGGGTTTCTACTTGATTTTCACTGGTGATTAAGTTTTGCTCAGTTACCATAAGCTCTAATTCACACTATTTATTGTTTACTCTATTTCTTGACTGCCACGATATTAATTGGTTTCTCAGGTTTTTGAGGAAGGAGCAAGCCGGTTTTATCGAGCGTCAAGAATACTAATTTCTGGGCTGCATCATAAAAAATTTTGCTTGCCTAGGTTGACGTGGTTGATTTGGCTTTGACGGATTTACCAACTCCCTTTAAAAGTTTTTGGATTTTTCAATCTTACCACCCTTAAAAAATACACTATTTAATACAAAATCCTTCAGTAATTGTGGTGGATCGCGATCGGGTTTGCCTTGAAGTACGCGGCGCACCCTCCAGGCTGCAAAACCCGAAGCCCAGGATATATCAGTTAATGCTGTGTAAACCAAGCCGTAGTTTTTGACAAAGTACCTACGCCGGGAATCAAACCAATAGGTAGGCAGCCGCTTGGCGGGCTTTTTGGTGTCAGTGACGCCTGAGCTTTGACCGACTAGGTGGACAACGCGACTTTCAGGTACGTACCAGCAACTCCAGCCAGCTTTGTTCGCTTGCAGGCAAAAGTCCATTTCTTCGCAGTACATGAAATAAGCTTCATCCATCAAGCCAATCTTTTCAAATACTTCGCGACGGACGATCATGCTGGCTCCAGCTACCCAATCAGTCTGACAGGTTTCTTGGGAAATGGGAGGCGCTGCGGCCCAGTTGGCTAATAACTTGGATATAAAGCCTGTGCGCCAACCAAAATCGAGTTCAGTCAAGAGGTTGTGAAACCGAAAAGCTGACTCCTGGGGAGTGCCGTCGGGGTCTTCCAAGCGGCTGCCGGCGATGCCGGCTTCGGGGTGGGAGTCCATGAAATCGACGAGGGCTTTTAAGGCACCGGGGCGAACTATGGTGTCTGGGTTGAGCAGCAGGAAGTAAGGGGGGGGATTGGTGGATTCGAGGGCGGGACGGATGAGGGCGTTGTTGCCGAAGGCAAATCCGCCGTTGCGGTCTAGGGGAACGAAGGATGCCCATTCGCTCCAGCCTTCTGAGGCGATCGCGCTGGCAATTTCTTCGGCTGAGCGATCGCCTGAAGCATTGTCGGCAACTGCGACCCGCATACCGGGCAGCGATTGCACTTCGCTAACTAGAGAGCGCAAGCAGTCAATTGTCAAACTAGAGGTTCGGTAGTTAACAATGACAACCAGCAGTGGATACGGGTGATTGGACTCGCGGGCATTGGACATAGGTGCGGTTGTTTGTTTAACAACTTTTTAGCTCAAGTTGTACCGATCTGGCAAGCAGGAGCGAGCGCTAATAGTATTTTTAGTTGTTTGGGTGAGGGAGACAGTTTTTTCGGCCATATTTCGGAAGTATCGCCGCTCTGGATCAAAGTCGATACTGCCTGTAGGCTTGACTGGCGGCTCGGTGCAGCAGCGAATGCCGGTAAACTAACCCCTTAGCGTCATCGGAATAGCCCCCGCCAATCACGCAGGCAACGGGATAGCCGCCAGCCAAACACGCCATCAAAACTTGCATTTCCCGGCGAAATAAGCCCGTATCAGTTAAAGCTAATTTTCCCAGTTTGTCACCGTGATGAGGGTCTACTCCAGCATCGTACAAAACTAAATCTGGCTTGACATTTGAAAGCAAATCAGGTAAGAATTTATCCAATGTTTGTAAATATTCGTCGTCCTCCATACCCACAGGCAAAGGTACATCTAAATCGCCTTTTTGTTTAGTGCCGGGAAAATTTACTTCGCAGTGCATTGAGAAAGTAAAAACGCTGCTGTCATCTTGGAATATTACGGCGGTTCCGTCTCCTTGGTGGACATCTAAATCGACAATTAAAACTTTGCGAACTAAACCATTTTTTTGTAAAACGCGAGAGGCGATCGCCAAATCATTAAAAATACAAAAACCAGACCCAAAAGCAGGGAAGGCGTGATGAGTTCCGCCCGCAGTATTGCAAGCCAAACCGCAGTCTAAAGCGAGCTTGGCAGTTAGTACAGTTCCTGCAACCGCAGTGCAAGTGCGATTAACAAGGGCGCGACTCCAAGGCAGACCAATTCGCCGAGTCGCTTTGTTATCCAGCGTCCCGTTGCAGTAAGCTTGAACATAGGAGTGGTCGTGGACTAATTCAATCCATTCTTGAGGGGGAAGTTCGGGAGCGTGAAATTGCGATTTATCTGCTACCCCGTCCGCGAGCAGCATCTGGTAAAGCATCCGAAACTTTGCCATCGGGAAGCGGTGATCCGGTGGCAGAGGTGCAACGTAATCTTCGTGGTAAATAATTGGTAAGTCCATTAAAATTATTGTATAACCAATGAATCTCCAATTGAAAGCCTGCAATCTCAAATTTAAATTCGCTGGAGAACCTCTATATGCAACAACTAAAAACAGTCTGGCAGTCCGGCAGCAGCCACCCCGAAAATGCTGACAACCTCCATAATATCAGTGAGTGGTGGGGCAACCTCAACGGCAAAGAAATTAGCTGGGTAGAGCGACTAATTCCGCAAATCGGCGGTTTGAGCGAAATTCACTGGCACCCCCAGCGTTTTGACGAAACATTTGTGATAGTCAATCCCGAAATTCGGGAGCAAACTCTCTATTGGTATACACCCGATTCTCCAGTCCAACGTCACAACACTGTTGACAAATTAGAACTTGACAACTTGCAACAGCAATTGTACATCTATCCTCACTTGGAATCGGAACTGGTAATTCGCGTAGGCATTCCCGAAGTTAAATATCAAACACTTGAATTAAACAATCCCGAAATCGCCTTGCCCGAAGATAATATGCTGCTGCTGTGGGAATCTGACCAAGAACTAGAAATTAAAATTTACTTCAGCCATGAAAATATTGCTAAACTTAAGGAATTGCTGGCCTAGAAAAAACCGAGAAAATAGTTGATATGCTAGGCTTTGGGTGCGGAATGAGCCATGTATACTCTTAGTCACCTATAAATATCTTAAGACTTGTGGACGGGTGCGTGGAAACCGAGTTTTTTCACAGCGATACTTCGTTGCAGCCTGGGGCAAGGGAGCATCTCATATTTGTAAAAACACTTCTTCTGGCTCCTTCCTTCTTCCTCTTTCCTCCTGCCTCCTGTCTCCTGGCTCAAAACTCCAATTTCTAGCTTGGTTGCTTTCATTGAGATGCTCCCTGGGGCAAGAGTAAAAAACCCGGTTTATTCGCCTCGCACTGCGTCCAGGTATGTATATGTGCTAAAACTTTTTGAAGATGGCAGCAAAATGTCAAGAAACTTGCGTTACCCTCCTGGGATCTTTAATGCTAAAGTCAAGTAAAAAAAACTGTCCCAGGCGGCTCAACCTGGTTGTACAAAAATACGTTGTCGCAGCCCTTGAACAAAGTTAAAAAACCCGGTTGCTTTGGTGTGGAGTGCCTAAGCGATGATTGTTTTTCCACCAACTTAATTTGGACAGCAAATAAGGGGATTTTTGTGGGCAATTAAATATAATTAAAATACGGTTAACTTGAGTTGCTAACTTAAGACTAGCAACTAATAAGTTAAAAGTAGAGAATGTACGTTATTTGATGAACTAATATCTAAAATTACTCTTTTTGTTGGTGAGGTCAAAAAGTGTTTAATAAAAAATAATTACGATCGGAAAGGAATCGCTAAACTTATTAAATCATCAACCTGCTGCTAGCACTAAAAAATTCACAATCAGACAAAAATGATATTAGATAAAGAAAATATTCAAATTTTAATTATTGACGATCAGCCCCAAAACCTGCGGTTTATATCAGACATATTGACGAAAGAAGGGTATAAAGTTCAGCGGGCAATTTCGGGAGAAATGGTGGTTAATGCTAATTTAACCGTCCTCCCAGACTTAATTTTGCTGGATATTGCCATGCCCAAAATGAACGGCTATGAAGTGTGCGCCCGACTGAAAGCTAACGAAAAAACTAGAGAAATCCCGGTTATTTTCTTGAGCGTTTTTGAGGAAACTTTTTACAAAGTCAAAGCTTTTGAAGTCGGCGGTGTTGACTACATTACTAAGCCTTTTCAAGTGGAAGAAATTTTAGTGCGGCTCGAAAGTCAATTGACTATACAACAGCTATCAAAACAATTAAAACAGCAGAATGCCCAACTGCAACAAGAGGTAGAATTTCGCAAGCGAACAGAACAATCACTCCGGGAAAGCAAAGCACGGTTGCAGAAATTGGCAGTCAATATACCGGGAGTTCTTTATCAATTTATAAAGAAGGCCGATGGAAGTTTCAAGTTTGAATATATTAGTTATGCTTGTCGGGAGATTTACGAATTCGAGAGTGAAGAAATATTAAGAGATCCCGAATTTTGCTTCTCTCAAAATCATCCAGATGACCAAGATTATCTGGTCAAAAAAATTGCTACTAGCGCCCAAACTTTAGAACCTTTTGCCTTTGAATGGCGGATTATTACACCGTCGGGTAAACTCAAATGGCTGCAATCTAATTCTCGGCCAGAAATACGCGATAATCGCGATATTGTTTGGTATGGCGTAGTTTTTGATATCAGCGATCGCAAACACGCAGAAATAGAAATGGCTGGAGCTAAAGCTGCTTTAGAACGGCAAGTTCAACGAGAATTGTTAATTGCAAAAATAACTCAAGAAATTCGCTCAAGCTTGCAGCCAGAACAAATATTTCAAATAGCTGCAACTCAAATCGGTCTGGCATTCTGCGCCAATCGCTGTTTGATTCATACTTACGTTACTACCCCCCAAGTCGATATTCCTCTGGCGGCAGAGTATCTCGAACCCGAGTGCGAATCTATTCGGAATGTACCTGTTCCAATTTGGGGCAATCCTCACGTCATACAAATGATGATACAAGATCTGGCGATCGCCTCCAACAATGTTTATTCAGACCCTCTGTTGCAAGCTGTTCAACCGATTTGCCAGAAGGTAGGGTTAAAATCGATGCTGGCAATTCGCACTTCCTACCAAGGCAGGGCAAACGGGGCTATCTGTTTGCACCAGTGCGATCGTTACCGGGAATGGACTTCCGAGGAAATCGACTTATTAGAAGCTGTGGCGGCTCAAGTAGGGCTCGCTATCGCTCAAGCTAAACTGCTCGAACGAGAAAAAAACCGAATTCAGCAGCTCGATCGGCAAAATAAAGTGCTGCAAGCAGAAATTCGCACCCGCGTCCGCGCCGAGCAAGCTCTGCAAGAATCGGAAACAGAATTGCGGGCGATTTTTGCCGCCATGACTGACACAGTTTTAGTGAGAAATGCAGAAGGCCGCTGTATCAAAATCGCTCCGACAGCATCAACGAATTGGGTGAAACCTCCAAGCGAAATGATTAACAAAACAGCCCACGAAGTCTTGCCGGAACCTGTAGCAGATTTAGTATTAAATGCCATCCAACAAGCTCTAAAAACGCAGCAAAGCATCAATCTTGAGTATAGCTTTAAAGTCGGAGAGCGCGAAGTTTGCCTAGACGCTAAAGTTTCTCCGCTTACTCCAGATTCAGTGATTATCGTAGCCAGAGATATTAGCGTTCGCAAACAAACAGAATCCGCACTCAGAGAAAGCCAGCACTTCATTCAAGCGATCGCCGATTCAAATCCCAACCTATTGTACGTTTACGATGTAATTGAACAGCGAAATGTTTATACCAACCGACAAATTTCCACGATACTCGGATACACCGCCCAAGAAATACAAGATATGGGTACAGCAATGATGCCACTTCTGATCCACTCGGACGATTTGCCAAAGTTTTTTGAAAGCGTCCAAAAACTAGATGAAGCCAAAGACGGCGATATCATTGAATCTCAATACCGAATGAAACACAAAAACGGTGAATGGCGATGGATGTACACTTGGGATACAGTATTTGTCAGAACAGCCGATGGTAGACCCAAACAAATTCTCAGCACTGCTAATGACATCACAGACCGCACATTAGCCGAAGAGAAACTGCTAGCATCGCAGCAAAGAATCTCGTTTTTATTGCAGCAAACGCCGATCGCAATTATTGAGTTAAACCTCAATTTTGAAATTATTACTTGGAATCCCGCCGCCGTTGCTATTTTTGGCTACAGTGAGCAAGAAGCGATTGGTCGAGTCGCGTCCGATTTGATCGTACCTGAAAGCTACCACCCCCAATTATCTGAGATTTTCAATCACGACTTGAACGCCAAATCCAGCGGCACTACCGAAAATCGGACTAAAGACGGCAGAATTATCATCTGCGAGTGGTACAATACTCAGCTAATTGACGATAACGGTACAGCGATCGGCATTGCTTTAATGGCTGTAGATATTACCGAACGCAAGCAGGCAGAAACCGAACTGCAAGAAAGTGCTTTACGACAAAGAGCGATCGCCCGCATCATTGAAAGAATGCGGCAAACTTTAGATATCCGAGAAATTTTTTACGCCACAACCCGAGAATTGCGCCAAACCATGAAGTGCGATCGAGTCGCCATTTACCGTTTCAATCCAGACTGGAGTGGGGAATTTGTAGCCGAATCCCGTGACCACAAGTGGGTTTCTTTCATCCAAGAACAGGAACTCGATTCTCACTTTACTGAAGGCGCTTTAGACAGCGAACGTTGCGTTGTCAAAAGATTAGATAGCCCCTCACAAGAAGTACGCGATACCTATTTGCAAGAAACCCAAGGCGGAGTTTTCAGCCGAGGTAAAACTTACCTTTGTGTCCCAGATATTTACAAGCAAGGTTTCGATAATTGTTACATCCAATTGCTAGAAAAATTTCAAGCTAACTCCTACATTACTGTGCCAATTTTCTGCGGAAAAACGCTCTGGGGATTACTAGCATCCTATCAAAATTCAGCTCCCCGGCAGTGGATCGAAGCTGAAATCAACGTTGCAGTTGATGTAGGTACTCAGCTAGGAGTAGCATTACAGCAAGCGGAATTGCTCGCCCGCACTCAAAGGCAGTCGCTAGAACTGATTAAATCCAAAGAAAATGCCGAAGTTGCCAACCGCGCCAAAAGCCAATTTCTAGCTTCCATGAGCCACGAACTCCGTACACCTCTCAACGCCATTCTCGGTTTTTCCCAAGTCATGGCCCGCAACAGTTCTATTACGGAAGAACAAAAAGAATACATAGAAATTATTAACCGTAGCGGCGAACATTTGCTGGAACTCATCAATGATGTTTTGTCAATGTCCAAAATAGAAGCCGGTCAAATCACTATCAATCCCAGCCGCTTCAATCTCTACAACCTTCTCACCAGTCTCAAAGAAATGCTGCAACTAAAAGCCAACTCAAAAGGTTTGCACCTAATCTTTGAAAATGCCGATGATTTGCCGCAGTACATTCAAACAGACGAAGCTAAATTGCGGCAAGTTTTAATTAACCTGGTCGGTAATGCGATTAAATTTACTCAACAGGGAACCGTTACTGTGCGCGTCAGCAGCCAAGCTGAAGAAGACGCCACCGAAGAAAACAAATCCCAATTGTATTTTGAAATTGCCGACACGGGTCCCGGCATTTCTCCCTTGGAACTTTCCACATTATTTAAGCCCTTTGTACAAACCGAAACTGGTCGAAAATCCATGCAGGGAACTGGTCTGGGGTTGCCGATAAGCCAACAGTTTGTCCGGATTATGGGAGGTGATATTGCTGTTGAAAGTGAACTCGATCGAGGCACAACTTTCAGCTTTAATATCTGGGTTAACTTAGTAACAGAAAGTGATGAACAAGAAAAATCACCGGTTAAACAAGTTATTGCTTTAGAAGCCGGACAAGACACTTATCGGATATTAATAGTTGAAGATGTAGCGGAAAATCGCCAACTGCTGCTTAAGCTGCTGGTACCCCTGGGATTTGAAGTCCGGGAAGCAACTAACGGTCAAGAAGCAATTGCTTTGCATTCAACTTGGAAGCCGCACTTGATATTAATGGATATGCTGATGCCCGTGATGGATGGGTATGAAGCGACAAGAGAGATTAAGAAAACTCTAGAAGGTAGAGAAACAATAATTATTGCCCTGACTGCCAGTGCTTTTGACGAGCAGCGACAAATAATTTTGTCTGCTGGTTGTAACGATTTGATCTGTAAACCGTTCCGGGAAGAGGTACTCTTTGAAAAGATAGCGCATCACCTCAACCTGCGTTATATTTATGAGGAAGAAAACTCATCTACTTCTTTTTCAGCACCGATGCTGCTTAAAAGTTTGACCACCGAGGATTTGAGTGTAATGCCCACAGACTGGGTGGTCGAGTTGCACCGAGCAGCACTTTGTGTTGACGACAACCGCATCCTCGAACTCATCGAGGAAATTCCCGAAAAAGAGGCAAATCTCGCTAACACTTTAACAGATTTAGTTGATAATTTTCGGATAGATATCATTATCGATTTAACTCAATTATATTATGATGAACGACCATCCATTACCAGCGACTCCTAAAGACATTCTGATCGTTGACGATATGCCGGATAATTTGCGACTTTTATCCACTATGCTGACATCTCACGGGTATCATGTCAGGAAGGCGATTAACGGACACTTGGCTTTGCAAGGAGCACAAATATCTCCTCCCGATCTAATTTTACTAGATATTAATATGCCGCAAATGAACGGGTATGAAGTTTGTGAGAAGTTAAAGTTAAGCCAAAAAACTAAAGATATTCCGGTAATTTTTATTAGTGCACTAGATGACGTTATGGAAAAAGTTAAAGCTTTTCAAGTAGGAGGAGTAGATTATATTACTAAACCGTTTCAAGTAGAAGAAGTTTTAGCCCGCGTCCAAAACCAACTTTCCCTTCGTTTGCTGCAATCCCAACTGCAACTGCAAGCTAGGGAACTGCACGATCGCAATTCTAGATTGCAGGAAGAAATTGCAGAACGGCAGCGGGCTGAAGAATCAATCCGGTTTTTGCTGGAAACTACGCGGGCGATCGGCGAAGCTGTAGACTTTCACTCAGCTTTAGAAGTAATTCTGCACCAAGTTGGCGAAACAATCGGATGGGATGTAGGAGAAGCTTGGATTCCCGATGCAGAAGGAACTGTGCTGCAATCTGCCCGGGGCTGGTATGCCAGCAACCCCAGCATGGAATCGTTCCGCAAGCAAAGCGAACAACTGACATTTGCCATGAATATAGGGCTACCCGGACGAGTTTGGGCATCCAAGCAACCGGAATGGGTAGAAGATATTTCCAAGGGCTACCCGCATTTTTTCCGAAGTCAGATAGCACTAGAACTTGGATTCAAAGCGGGTTTTGGCGTACCGATTTTGGTAGGCGATGAAGTATTGGCAGTGCTAGTTTTCTTTAAAATTTCGTCGGGTGGGAAAGACGCACGATTTATAGACGTTTTTAATGCAGTCGGCACTCAATTAGGTTCTTTAATTCAGCGCAAACAAGCAGAAGAATTGCTGCGTATTGCCCAAGAAAAATATCACAGCATTGTAGAAAATGCGATGGAAGGCATTTTTCAAAGCACGCCTTCAGGAGGCTATCTCAGCGCTAATCCAGCTTTGGCAAAATTGTACGGTTACGAATCCCCAGAAGAACTGATGTCCCACATTAAAAATATTGCTCAGCAACTTTACGTTGACTCAGAACGCCGCCTCGAATTTGTGGCTGCTATGGATACTGACAATGCCGTTTCGGGATTTGAATCTATGGTATGCCGCAAAGACGGGCGCCGGATTTGGGTGTCAGAAAATGTTCGGGCTGTCCGAGATTCAAAAGGTGAGCTGCTTTACTATGAGGGTACTGTTTCTGACATTACCGAGCGCAAATTAGCGCAAGAAGCGCTAAAAGTTCAACAAGAACAAAGCGAGAAGTTGCTGTTAAATATTTTACCCAAACCAATCGCCGAACGCTTGAAGGCAGAGCAAAGCACGATCGCCGACAGTTTTGCCCAAGTAAGTGTTTTATTTGCTGATATTGTTGGCTTTACTGAGTTGTCTGCTAGAATGTCTGCCACCGAGTTGGTAAAGCGCTTGAACGTAATTTTTTCCCACTTCGACCAGTTAGCTGAAAAGTACGGTGTGGAGAAAATTAAGACTATTGGCGATGCTTACATGGTAGTCGGGGGGTTGCCTACGCCGAGACAGGATCACGCCGAGGCGATCGCCCAGATGGCCCTGGGAATGCAGGCAAAAATAGCAAAGTTGTGCGCCGAGACAGGGGAAAAACTGGCAATTCGCGTCGGCATCAATTCCGGGCCGGTGGTTGCGGGAGTGATTGGTGTGAGCAAGTTTACCTATGATTTGTGGGGAGATACGGTGAATGTAGCGGCGAGGATGGAAGCTACGGGTTTTGCAGGCAGAATTCAAGTTACTGATGTTACTTATGAGCTTTTGAAAGATAAGTATTTGTTTGAGAGGCGAGGCGTGATTCCGGTAAAAGGTAAGGGGAATATGATGACTTATTGGTTGCTAGAAAAAAACTAAAAATGGGAATTGGGCATGGGGCATTGGGCATGGGGCATTGGGCATGGGGCATTGGGCATGGGGTATTACAACCAATAACCAATAACCAATAACCAATAACCAATAACCAATAACCAATAACACATAACCAATAACACATAACCAATAACCAATAATTCATGACTACTGACTACTGACTACTGACTACTGACTTCTGCTATGATGAAAGTAGTTAACGAAACTTTACATAATAGCCGTGACTGCACAACAATTAGTATCTGCA
>JACJNV010000131.1 GCA_014695175.1 Microcoleus sp. FACHB-DQ6
GGGTGATGATGGGACGAATTGGTGGTAGTTCGATTTTTTCGTAGATGGATTGTAATTTTTGTGCAGTCGCGGTCACTTTCTCTCCACACTGGGGACAATTTTTGAGTTGGGCGATGATTGTTTGGTCGGGATGAGGATGTAGTTCTCTTCCCCCTCCTACTCTTGCTAGGCTTCTTTGTCTTTTTATCCCCTCAATTTTCGATGGCTGAATGTTGGGCTTGAATCCTGTGGAGGGTGGAGTGCTGGAATTTTTGCTAGTTTTTTTGGGAGACGGACTTAGTTTTGCTTGGTCTGTGGCTGCTAACGCTGCGGTGAGTTTTTGGATTTTCTCCCATAGCTCTACTATCAAGGCTTCTTTTGCCTCGTTCGATAGTTGCTTTAAGTCGGGGAGTTTTTCCATTTCTCTATCTAATGTCTATCTCGTCTTCTTGTCAAGGGGGTTGAGCAATTACGTTTACTGTTTACATCTACTAATTTTGAGGTAACAAAGAATGAAAGACTTAATAATGGGCTATGCAACAAACTGTAAATTCGATGATTTCTACAGATTCGTTGCATCAACTCGTCAGCATTGCGAACCAGATAAAGTTGATATTGTTGTGTTTATTAATGCCTTAGGGGATGAGTTCGCAAAGGTAGCTCTAGAAAAAAATATCACCCTTATACCAGTTGAAAATGTGTGGAAGTGGGTTAATAGCTCAAAAATCCTAAATCTCATCTATCACGCAAAGATGGTGGGACTGCAAGCTTTAATTCGACTAACTTCAGGCTCTAACCGTACCTACTTAGAGGAGGATTATAGGAGTACGGTTGCCAATTGGATTCATCCACTAGCAGGTCGGTGGATTACTTACCATACATTCCTTAAGGTTAACTCCAGTTATCGAATGGTTATGACTTCAGATGTGCGGGATGTTGTTTTCCAAGCTTCTCCCTTCGATGACTTAGACTCTAGTAAGCTTCACGTTTTTGAAGAAGCAGGTATTTATTTTGGACCGCCCACTCCAGAAAATGTAGATAGTGAATGGGTGAATGCTGTTTAGGGAAAAACAACTCTTGAAAAACTGTTGGGAAAACCTATACTCTGTGCAGGGACAGTATTAGGAGGAAACCCTCTCATGATGCAATTAATTGAATTAATGGTGGTGGAGGCTCAACGCCATCGTCGTAAGCCTCTAGATCAAGCAATGTTCAATAAGGTGATTAACTATGAATTTCCCAGTAACCAAACGGTGAAACATAATTTGAAGAGTGGTGCCGTCCTCACACTGTGTGGAGATCATGAGAGATGTTGGGATATTCAGGATGACAAAGTGATGGTTGACGATCGCCTTGTTCCTGTTATACATATGTACGATCGCGATTCTCGGACTAAGGAATTATTTCTCAGCAAGATTCCAAGTCCGCAGAAGTAACCTGTAACCGGATTTGTTTAGGAATTATGTAACTGGCTTACCTTAATCGGACTCTGCGATTTTCTCAAGTCTGGGTTTAAACCCCGTGAACGGTTACATCCGTGGTGTTCTAGTCGATGAAATTCTGTAATCGCTTCGGAAGTGGAGTTAAACTTCCCCCTAGGGGGAAGTTTAGCTTAAAAAGGGAAACGTTAAGAACATTCCGCTTCCGTTTTTCTTTAACGCCTTGGTTTTACACTAGAAATCCTGCCTTCTCTCAGACTTGGCGACGGCACACCATTCTTGAAATAACACCAAGCTCGATCGCCCTCCACTCCCGGCCTCACGAAAGTAAAAGCCTGACATTGTTCATCAAACGCACGGATTTGTTGGCAAATATCCGGGTCGGGTTGGCTAATGTACATATTGCTATAATCAGCGCCGATTCTGTCAGTATTTAACTCTAAATTCCACCTTGTCAACAGCCACTAGCTGCGGCACAACAGTTTTAGCTTCTGCACCAATCATCCCCAAAGCAGAGGCTGCACTACTAGGCACATTTGGATTGAAGTCTTTAAGTAAAAGAATTAGCTGCGGCAGTGCAGTTTAAGCTTTTGCACGGATTTTATTCAAAGCAGAGGCTGCACTACTACGCACATTTACATGGGAGTCTTTAAGCAGGGAAATTAGCTGTGACTGTGCAGTTTTAGCTTCTGCACCGAAACTTCCCAAAGCAGAGGCTGCACTGCTACGCACAGTTACATCTGAGTCTTGAAGCAGGGGAATTAGCTGTGGCACAGCAGTTTTAGCTTCTGCACGCATCCTTGCCAAAGCATAGTCTGCACGGCTACGCACATTTGCATCGGAGTCTTTCAGCAACAGAATTAGCTGCGGCAGTGCAGTTTTAGCTTCTGCACCGATACTTCCCAAAGCATTGGCTGCACGGCTACGCACATTTGCATCGGAGTCTTTCAGCAACAGAATTAGGTGTGGCACAGCAGTTTTAGCTTCTGCACCCATCCTTCCCAAAGCATAGTCTGCACGGCTACGCACATTTGCATCGGAGTCTTTCAGCAAGAGAATTAGCTGCGGCAGTGCAGTTTTAGCTTCTGCACCAACCGACACATCTGAGTCTTTCAAGGTTTTGACAAAGGCAGGAATAGCAGGAAGAGCAATTTGTCTTAGAACCTCAGCAGCACTCTGGCGGACTGACAAATTCTGATCCTGCAAAGCTTCCATCCAATCAGGGATGGCTGGTTCACCTATTTTTCGTAACAGCTTAATAGCTGGATCAAGTGCCGTTTCATCGTTACTCTTTAACTTCTCGGTGAGGGAGGGAATCTCTTTGGGATTAGCTGTGGGTTCGTCCTTAATTCCAGCCGCAGCATTGCGAGTCAACAGCAAAGGGGATGTGAAAGATAGGAACGACAGGGCAATTACGGCAACTAATCTTTGTCGGTAGTGCTTCGTCATGGGCCAGAATCCTTGTATTTGATGAGCCGTCTCAGCCATTTGAATAATTGTGTATACATTCTCATCAAACTGTTTCAGGACTCCGGACGATCTAAATTTGTGCTTGTCTGTGGTGAAATCGATCGCCCTAAATACTGCTTACAAAGCGCCACTTTAAGGACATTCCGCCGTCTCAGGCATAATTATAGGAATCCTTGCAGGAGTCGTAAATTTTTTACCCCACCCCAACCCTCCCCGAACCCCCTCGCTCGGGAGTAAGAAATTTACAAATGATGCGAGGATTGCTATAGATATCTTATATTCGTTCTATGATGTGTTTATGATTTCCGAACCCCTTACCCTCTCAACAAGCAATCCTGTTTTAGCAGCCAAAGGATTAACTCGTCGTTTTGGTGGTTTAATTGCTGTAAACAACGTATCTTTTACAGTTGAAAAACACGAAATATTTGGATTAATCGGCCCTAACGGCGCGGGCAAGACAACTTTATTTAATCTAATGACTGGACTGATACCTGCTTCTAGCGGCAACCTGATTTATCAAAATGAAAATATTTCCCAATTGAAGCCTTATCAAATTGCTAATAAAGGTATTGCCAGAACTTTTCAAAATATCCGGTTGTTTGGGGAACTTTCTGCTGTGGAAAATGTGGCGATCGCCCGACACATCCACAGTCGATCGGGCAATCCAGTTTTATCGGTGCTGGCGGGGATTCTCGGCTTGCCAGCGTCTAAGGCAATGGAACGCCAAACCCAGCGAAAAGCCTTAGAATTGTTGGATTTGGTCGGATTGGGCGATCGCGCGGGCGAACAAGCGAAAAACTTGCCCTACGGCGACCAGAGGCGCTTAGAAATTGCCCGCGCTTTAGCCTTAGAACCGCAAATACTCTTGTTAGATGAACCTGCAGCAGGGATGAATCCCAGTGAAAAGCACAAATTAAGCGAATTTATCCGAGAAGTACGCCAACAATTCAATTTAACTGTAATATTGATCGAGCATCATGTACCGCTAGTTATGGGGTTGTGCGATCGAATTGCCGTCTTGCATTTCGGTCAGCTTATTGCTTTGGGAGAACCTGCTGTTGTGAGGAATGACCCGGCGGTGATTGAGGCTTATTTGGGAGATGAAACGTAGAAATTGTAAATGTTTCCCCGGCTCTGGCAGGGAAGCGACATCTACAGGCTCCGCCTCGTTTGGTAACATAAAAAATCGAGGCCGAGCCTCTGGTTCTGCGTTACCAGACCGAGCGGGGAAACGAGTAAGATTAATAGTTATTGTTAAATGTATCTCCCAGTCCTCTTAAGAGGAATTCAGCTCTGAGCCAGGGGTTGAAACCTCTGGCGGACTCGCGGACTAACCGACTAGCGAACTGCGGGAAAAGAGAGAAAATTTTATCAACAATCAAGTCACACAAAATGCAACACAGCTCACCCAAAACCACCCAAAACATCCTCTTAGAACTCAAAAATGTTTCTGTAAGTTATGGCGGAATTCAAGCCATACAAAATATTAATCTCACGATTAATGCAGGCGAGGTTGTCAGTCTCATCGGTGCCAACGGTGCGGGCAAAAGTACCACCCTGAGAGCGATTTCTAAAATAGTTAATTTGCGGCAAGGACAAATTATTTATAGCGGGCGCGATATTAGCCGCCGCCAAGCTCACGAAGTTGTGAAATTGGGAATCGCCCACAGTCCAGAAGGGCGGCGGGTTTTGGCCAAGCAAACGGTGTTGACTAACTTGGAATTGGGGGCCTATATTCGATCGGACTCGGCCGCAGTAAAAGCCGATTTAGAGCGCCAATTTGAGATATTTCCCCGCCTAGCAGAAAGGCGCCGCCAGCTAGCAGGAACTCTCAGCGGTGGGGAACAGCAAATGCTGGCGATCGCCCGCGCGTTGATGAGCCGCCCGAAACTGCTATTATTAGACGAGCCTAGTTTAGGCTTAGCACCTGCGATCGTCAAAGAAATTTTTGCAATTATTCAAAACCTCCGCTCAACAGGCGTTACAATCCTCTTAGTCGAACAAAACGCCAGTTTAGCACTGCAAATTGCCGATCGGGGTTACGTGCTAGAAGCTGGTAATATTACCCTCACAGGTATTGGAACGGATTTGCTAAACGACGAGCGAGTCAGGAGCGCATATTTAGGATGACTTGGTTAATTTTTGGAATTTTGAGCGCTTTCTTTGAAGCCGTCAAAGACGTTTTGGGCAAACAAAACCTCAAAAAAAGTGACGAATATGTCGTCGCTTGGTCTTTCTCATTTTTTTCAGTCATCTTTTTGATTCCCTGGGTATTTTATACAGGAATTCCGACCTTAAACTCTCAATTTTGGCTCGCCCTATTAATCGGAGGTAGCATCAACGCTGTCACAGCCCTCCTCTACATCAAAGCCATCAAACTATCAGATTTATCCCTGACACTACCGATGGTAGCTTTGACACCATTATTCATGTTGGTAACTTCACCGTTAATTGTCGGTGAATATCCCAAATTATTTGATTATATTGGCATTTTACTAATCGTAGCAGGCTCTTATTTATTAAATATCAAAGAGAAATCCAAAGGATATTTAGCCCCATTCAAAGCACTGCTGGATGAACCAGGGCCCAAATTGATGTTAATCGTCGCATTACTATGGAGTATTGCCGCAAATTGTGACAAAATAGGAGTTACCAATTCCTACCCTATTTTTTGGGTATTCTCTTTGTTTGGTACAATGAGTGTTTTGCTCCTGCCAGTTTTATTGCACAAAACCCCAAATCCAGGGCGACAAATTCTCAAACAATTACCAATGCTAGCTGCTATGGGGTTTATCAATGCTACTGGAATAATTTTTCAAATGCAAGCTTTGACATTAACTTTCGTAGTGCGAGTGATCGCGATTAAGCGTACTAGCGTGTTAATGGGTGTATTGTTCGGTCATTTCATTTTTAAGGAAAAAGATATTCAAGAAAGATTATTAGGGGCCGGAATCATGATTTTGGGAGTTTTATTTATCAGTTTATAGGTTGAGACTTGCGGAACTTTGACGCTCATTCTCCCCCCGAATGTAGGGGCGGTGCCCCCGTGATCGCCCTCTCTCGGTTGGGCGGGGATGTCTGGGTTGAAAACAAGCCCTAGCCTCTATTAATGTATAAGTCATGTTATACTCAAGGCGATCGCACTTTCTCTCACTATTTATTAAGATAAAAAAAATTAATGCACAAAATAGCAGCCACACCCGGAGGTTGGAACCCTCAAGCAGAAGGAGTAATTTTTATTCAGCAAACCCCAGCACCAATAGTATTTATTAGTGCTGCTGACACCGACATTCAAACTCTCGCAGCCGCCGCATCCAAAATGCCGGCCAAATTTCCCAAAGTGCGGGCAGTAAACCTGCTTCAGTTGCAGCAACAACTAACAATTGATACTTATGCCGAGGAAGTTTTAGAACGCGCCGAGGTGATAATCTTAAGACTGTTAGGAGGGCGTTCTTATTGGTCTTACGGGTTAGAAATCCTGCGAGAAACTGTGCAGAAAACTAACGCATCACTGATTGTAATGCCGGGAGAAGACAGTCCCGACCCCGATTTAATCAGCCATTCCAATGTATCGCTGTCAGCAGTCAATCAACTGTGGCGCTACTTCACAGAAGGCGGAGTCCACAACTTTGTTAACGCACTAAAATTTGCCGCCGATACTTGCCTAAAAACTGCTTATAATCCGCCCCTACCTCAAACAGTTTCCCGCGTCGGAATTTATGATTGGAAAAAGCAAATTGAATCGTCCCCAACTTGCGGACACGGGGATATTACTTCTAAATCTAAAGTCGGAATTTTATTTTATCGCGCTCATTACTTATCAGGAAACTTAGCACCTGTTGATGCACTTTGTCAAGCTCTCGCAGAGCGAAACTTAGTACCGGTTCCCGTCTTTGTGTCTTCTCTTCGGGAACCGGATTTGCAAATAGAATTGCTGGAATATTTCCAGCCAAAAGAATCAGAACCCATTCAATTATTGCTAAACACCACAAGTTTTGCAGTCTCGGGTTTCAGCAGTCAAGAACCGGCACAAAACAGCTTAAAATCCTTAGACGTTCCTGTATTGCAAGCAATCTTCAGCGGTGGGGGTTTGGAACAGTGGGAAACGGAACTTCAGGGACTTTCGCCCCGCGATGTGGCGATGAATGTAGCATTGCCGGAAGTAGACGGAAAAATCATTACTAGGGCGGTTTCTTTTAAAGCGGTACAGACTTGGAACAGCGAATTAGAAACAGATGTAGTAGGCTATGTAGCAGCGGGCGATCGCATTTCATTTGTAGCAGATTTAACCGCGAATTGGGTGAAAATGAAACAAACCCCAGCCGCCAACAGACGCATCGCCATAATTTTAGCAAATTACCCTACCCGCAACGCCCGCTTAGCCAACGGTGTCGGCTTAGATACGCCCGCTAGCTGTGTCGAAATCCTCAAAGCTATGCAGGAAGCTGGGTATCAAATTGAAAACCTACCCGCTAGCGGCAATGAGTTAATTGAACTGTTAACTTCTGGGGTGACAAATGACCCGGAAGGACGCGAATTGCGGCCTGTTCATCAATCATTGGATTTGGCAGAATATGAAGAATATTTTGCTAATTTGCCGCAGGAAGTGCAAGATGGGATTTGTAAAAGATGGGGGCTTCCGGGAAGCTATGCACAAGATTTTATAAGTAACAATACGTCTTTTCCGATTCCGGGGATTCAGTTCGGTAATGTATTTGTAGGAATTCAACCATCGCGGGGATACGAACTTGACCCCGCATTAAATTATCACGCACCCGACTTAGAACCAACTCACAATTATCTAGCTTACTATTATTGGCTGCGAGAAAAGTTGGGAATTGACGCTATAATTCATGCTGGAAAACACGGCAATTTAGAATGGCTTCCCGGTAAAAGTATAGCATTGTCTAACAAATGTTATCCAGAAGTAGCATTAGGCGCAATGCCGAATTTTTATCCCTTCATTGTCAACGATCCGGGGGAAGGTTCCCAAGCAAAAAGACGATCGCAAGCTGTGATAATCGACCACCTGACACCGCCGATGACTCGCGCCGAACTCTACGGGCCTTTGCAGCAGTTGGAAACCTTAATCGACGAGTATTGCGAAGCCCAAAGTTTAGATCCGTCCAGATTGCCCATGATTCGCGATCGCATTCTCGCCCTCACCAACAAAGAAAACTTAGATAAAGACTTAGGAATACAACTAAATAAATCGGAATTTACAGAATTTATTACCCGCACAGACGGCTATCTTTGCGAACTCAAAGAATCCCAAATCCGCGACGGATTGCACATTTTTGGGCAGTGTCCCGAAGGTAGACAGTTGAGAGATTTGATAATTGCGATCGCCCGCCATCCCACCAACGGGCGATCGGGCATAACCCGCGCCCTAGCAGAAGACTCAGGCTACGATTTCGACCCTTTAACCTGCGATCCAACGTCGATAATTCAGCACCGCACAGCAGGCGATTTAACAGCAGAACTCGAAGAAAAAGCCGCTGAATTAGTAGATAACTTAATCGAAAAAATCCGCGTTCATCCGCGTTCATCTGCGGTTAAAAATATCCAAATCGGAGAAGGAACCCAACAAGAACTAAACTGGATAAACAACTATCTTTTACCTTCACTCCTCCAAACAAACCAAGAAATTACCAACCTTTTGCGCGGACTAGATGGGCGGCACATACCCAGCGGCGCATCCGGCGCACCCACTCGCGGCAGACCAGATGTATTGCCCACCGGTCGCAATTTTTACTCAGTAGATATCCGCGCCATTCCCACAGAAACCGCCTGGAGAGTTGGCCGAGTTGCTGCTGAAACTTTAATCGAAAGATACACCCAAGAAAACGGCGAATATCCGAAAACTTTGGGTTTGTCAGTGTGGGGAACATCCACGATGCGGACGGGGGGAGACGACATCGCCGAAGCCTTGGCGCTGATAGGAGTTCAACCAGTTTGGGATGGCCCTTCGCGCCGGGTTGTAGATTTTGAAATCTTGCCAGTTTCTGTTTTGGGGCGGCCGCGCGTTGATGTTACTTTGCGAATTTCTGGCTTTTTCCGCGATGCTTTTTTTAATTTAATTGATTTGTTTGACAGTGCGGTAAAAGCTGTGGCGGATTTAGACGAATCGGCAGAAAACAACCCTTTAGCCGCACAAGTTCAAGCAGAGATTCAGTATTGGGAATCTACAGGTTTGAGTCAGGAAGAGGCGCAAAGGCGATCGCAATTTCGAGTCTTTGGCTCAAAACCGGGTGCTTACGGCGCAGGGCTTCAAGGCATAATTGAAGCTCAAAACTGGACAAACGACAGCGATTTAGCAAAAGCTTACATTAATTGGAGCAGTTACGCCTATACAAGTACCCCCCCAACCCCCCCTTATCAAGGGGGGGCTAAATCTAATTCCTCTCCTTTACAAGGGGGGGCTAATTCCAACTCTTGTCCCCCCCCTTTACAAGGGGGGGTTAGGGGGGGTGAATGGGGATGTTCTGCACCCGAAGCATTTGAAAAACGCCTCGGCCAAATGCAAATAGTTCTGCAAAACCAAGACAACCGCGAACACGACATCCTCGACTCCGACGATTATTATCAATTCCAAGGGGGAATGACGGCCGCAATTCGCAATTTGCAAGGCAAAAATCCTGAAACCTATTTCGGAGACAACTCGATTCCCGAAAATCCGAAAGTCCGGCAACTGCGAGAAGAAATTGCGCGGGTTTATCGCAGCAGGGCTGTGAATCCCAAATGGATAGAAGGTGCAATGCGACACGGTTATAAAGGTGCTTTTGAAATTGCAGCAACTGTTGATTTTTTGTTTGCTTATGATGCTACGGCAAATTGTGTAGAGGATTTTATGTATGAAGGAATCGCAGAGGCTTACATTTTTGATGAGAAAGTGCAGGCATTTATTCAAGAAAACAATCCTTGGGCGCTGCGAGATATGGCGGAAAGATTGCTAGAAGCTCGTCAGCGAGGGTTATGGCAGAGTGCCAAGCAGGATACATTGGATAAATTGAGGTCGATCGCCCTGCAAGCCGAAGCAGTCATCGAATCCCATACATAAATACTCAATTAACGTCACGATCGCGGCTGCCGACGAATGGCCGCTTGCGGTAATATCTAGTAATATTTCGCGATCGCTGAAAGCTTTATGATTCGCCGCTACATTGCTAGCATCAGCACCAGCATCCTCAAACGTACCTGCGCCGCAGCCGCTGTATTAGCCGTAACTTTGGGATGTTCGTCAACGAAGCCGCCCAACACCGCAGCGCCATCGGGTTCGATCGAATCCGCAGTCCTAGCGCAGTCCCCAACGTCTCTGTTAGCCCGAAACCCCAACAAATCCAAAAAATCCGTCAGCGTTTCTTCATGCCCTCAAAACGATGGCTTCACCGAGGCAGTTAACTTTGCCACCCAAGCTTCTAATTTGGCTCAATCAGCCAATTCAAAACAAGAGTGGGACAAAGTAGCCGCCCTGTGGGTACAGGCCGTCGCCTGGATGCAAGCGGTTCCCGCCGGTAGTCCCAGACGGGCGTTTGCTGAGAAAAAAGTAATCGAGTACATGAGAAACCTGGTTTATTCCCAGCAGCAAGCGACCGCAACCCGATCGCAAGCCAGTACAGTCAGCTTCAGCAGCGATTTGCTAAACGAACAACTAGAACTTTACCTATCCTACGTTGCTGCGGTCGGCCCGCCAGATGTTTTGATTGTCGGCAGTTCCCGGGCATTGCAGGGCGTCGATCCCAAACAGCTAAAACAATCTTTGGCCCAAAGGGGCCGTCCGGGCTTAAAAGTATTTAACTTTTCAGTCAACGGCGCAACTGCACAAGTAGTTGACTTTCAACTGCGGCGGCTTTTGAAGCCAGGTCATTTGCCTCAAATGATTGTCTGGGCGGATGGTGTGCGGGGATTTAACAGCGGCCGGGACGATCGCACTTTTAATTCGATCGTCGATTCTGAAGGCAGCCAACTTTTAGCAGCAGGCATTCGCCCCGAACTGCCGTCGGATGAACCCAACGAGATTCCGCTGTGTTACAGATTCCCGCAGCCCTGCGCTAACAACACTTTCCGCAAAGCATTGGCATCTGTCGATCGACCTTTCAGGGGCGGACAAGATGCCCACCCCACACTCAAATTCCTGTCCAGTGGAACGGGCATCTTGCCCGTTGCTGACACCCACCCCCCAATCAAATTCCTGTCTAGTGGAACGGGCATCTTGCCCGTTGCTGAGAATGCTGCAAGATATGAGTTAAAACCGATCGCAGCGAATGCAGCAACCCAAAAAGCACAATTGATTCCAGTCTCGCGACGCACAACAGTAGCCATGAGACAACTCAACCAATTGGCAGATTCGATCGACTCTAACGGATTCATGGCTATATCGGGCACTTACAACCCCAACACTTATTATCGGGAACGCGCTTACGTTTCAGGCCAGTACGATCGCGACTACGAAAACTTCAACCTCGGAGGCAAACAAGCAACAGCCTTTAATTCAGTTGTAGCATTTACCAAAGCTCGCAAAATTCCCCTAATTTTCGTTAATTTGCCCCTCACCAACGACTACTTAGACGGAACTCGCCTGTGGGCAGAACAGCAGTTCCGGCAGCGAATGCAGCAACTCTCGCGGCAAAAAGGCTTCGCTTTCCGCGACTTGTCGCAGCGCTGGCCGGGCCGTAACGACTATTTTTTTGACCCCAGCCACCTCAACCGCTTTGGGGCGATCGCAGTTTCTCGCCTACTCGCGGCCGATTCCAGCATTATCTGGCCGCGGCCCAAATCCAGCCGCAGCGACGGGTGAAGGAAGAAGGAAGAAGGAAGAAGGAAGAAGGAAGATGTAGAAATGCAGTCATAATAATATTTCTTATTCCCGGCTTTCTTTTTACCAGGCAGATCCTGGTAACGCAGATCCACAGGCTCTGCCTCGCAATGCTCAAAAATAGTTTAAAATCTAACCTGATGTCCAAAACCAATTTGTGCGATCGAACATTTTAAGATATTTCACTCAGCCTAAAATCTCACAATCAAAAATCCCAAATCGATAGATTGTGAGGTCACTCTAAAATCTCACAATCAAAAATCCCAAATCGATAGATTGTGAGCTCACTCTAAAATCTAACAATCCCAAATCTAAAATCTAAAATCGATAGGTTGTGCAACTAAAACAAGTAATTATCGCCCACAAAGCCAGAGATACCCTCAGCCAGCGGTGGGCAGAACAGTGTGCCCGCCAATTGGAAAGTCGCGGGTGTCAGGTTTTAATGGGGCCCAGTGGCCCGAAAGATAACCCGTATCCGGTGTTTTTAGCTTCTAGTAACAGCCCAATTGATTTAGCGGTGGTGCTGGGGGGCGACGGTACGGCCCTAGCTGCGGCGCGGAATTTGGCGGCTGACGGCATCCCGATTTTGGCAGCGAATGTGGGGGGACATCTGGGGTTTTTAACCGAGTCTTTTGAGGATTTCCAAAATACTGAGGAGATTTGGGACAGACTTTCGGAAGATAGGTATGCTGTGCAGAAGCGGATGATGTTGCAGGCAACAGTTTTTGAGGGAAACAGAAGCAATCTCGAACCCCAAAGCGATCGATTTTTGGCACTAAATGAAATGTGTGTCAAACCTGCTTCAGCCGATCGAATGCCGAGCTGTATTCTAGAAATGGAAGTTGACGGCGAAGTAGTCGATCAATATCAAGGCGACGGTTTAATTGTGGCAACTCCCACCGGTTCGACTTGCTACACCGCATCTGCCAACGGGCCGATTATGCACTCGGGAATGGAGGCGATCGCAGTTACTCCGATTTGCCCTTTGAGTTTATCCAGTCGGGCGATCGTACTCCCGCCCGGTTCAGTCGTCAGCATTTGGCCTTTAGCAGATTACGAACTCAGTACCAAACTCTGGACAGACGGCATTTTAGGTACTGCAATTTGGCCGGGACAGCGCGTAGACGTGCGGAGGGCAGACTGCGAAGCCCAGTTTATCATTTTGCGGAAAAACTATTCTTATTACAACACTTTGAGGGAAAAACTTCACTGGGCAGGAGCCAGAATTCGCTACAGCAACAATCACCGCAATTAATCCGAATCATCCACCATGAAACTGCATTAACCCCTAGGACACGTAAGCGTGAAAAAACCTGTTAAATCACCAACAATCTAGATACAAAAACCGCCCTCAGCCAACCCATAATCTCTGTACTTTGTTAAGATCTCTCAATATCTTGACAAACAGCCTGATCTATGCAGATTTCCAAAAAATCAACCCGACCTTTCAACCCTCAAGATACATATCCCTGTCCCGTGTGCCGCACCGGTCAAATTTCCACCCTAGCGCTGATGGACGCCTTAGCTTGCAACTTCTGCCAGCACATTTATACCGCAAGCGTTGAAAGACAATCGCTCCAAATGGCCGATCGCCAACCGCCCGTAACTTGGCACTGGAACGGCAAACAGTGGATAGGAGCCCACCTCGAAGGCGTAGAATTCGGATGGCCCTACCTTGCAGCGGCTATTGGTCTAATTTTCCTTCCCACTACCTTGCTGGGACTTTCAGCTTACTATTTTCCCCCGGTTCCCGGCAGCCGGTTGTCGTGGGTGCCCGTAGCTTGGACAGGCTTAGCTTTTTTGTCGCATTTAGGCATTGTGCTGTGGTTGGTAGGTGAATTTTATCAATTCCCGCTGGTTACTTACTTCAGAGCTTGGGGGCGCAGGATAAGCCGGCGCTAGCTTAAATGCTCTCTAACAGCCGATCCCCGTCGGGCGGCCCACCGACATCGATCCAGATAAAATTAGAGGCGATCGCAAAACTCTCGCCCAAATCCGCACTTAAGCAGCTATAATCGATAGCTATTCTAAATAGTCAGATACAAACGCATTGCGATTTGTGAGGAGACGAATGAACATACTTGGAATCTCGGCGTACTATCACGACAGCGCCGCAGCCTTAATTCGCGATGGAGAAATTATAGCCGCAGCGCAGGAAGAAAGATTTTCCCGCAAAAAGCACGACGCCAGATTTCCCAAGAATGCGATCGCTTATTGCTTGAAAGAAGCGAAAATAGATTTGCGGGAACTCGATCATATAGTCTTTTACGACAAACCTTTAGTCAAATTCGAGCGCCTTCTCGAAACCTATTTAGCCTACGCACCCCAAGGTTTTCGCTCTTTCCTAACAGCCATGCCGATATGGCTCAAAGAAAAGCTTTACCTCAAAACCATGCTCAAAAGAGATCTGGCAGCAATAGCAAACTGCAAAACGAATAAACTGCCATCTCTGCTATTTACCGAACACCACCAATCGCACGCAGCATCGGCATTTTTTCCCAGCCCCTTTGAAAAAGCAGCCGTTTTGTGCCTAGACGGCGTGGGCGAGTGGGCGACAACCTCAGTTTGGTTGGGAGACGGGAACGAACTTACACCTCAGTGGGAAATCGATTTTCCCCACTCCTTGGGTTTGCTTTATTCAGCTTTCACCTATTACACCGGCTTCAAAGTCAACTCTGGCGAATACAAACTCATGGGTTTAGCTCCTTACGGCGAACCCAAGTATGTAGACAAAATTCTCAACTATTTAATAGACCTCAAAGATGACGGAACTTTCCGTTTGAACATGGATTATTTCAACTATACAGTTGGCTTAACCATGACAAACAAGAAGTTTGACGAACTGTTTGAAGGACCGCCGCGTCAAGCTGAAGGAAAATTGACTCAGCGAGAAATGGACATTGCAGCTTCCATTCAAGTTGTTACCGAAGAAGTTGTTTTGCGGCTTTGCAGAACAGTTAAAAAAGAATTGGATGTAGATTATCTTTGTCTTGCCGGCGGCGTTGCTCTCAACTGCGTTGCTAACGGTAGACTCTTGCGGGAAGGTATTTTCAAAGATATTTGGATTCAGCCGGCGGCGGGAGATGCTGGCGGTGCTTTGGGCGCGGCTTTGGCGATTTGGTACCAGTATTGCGAACAAACTCGCACTGTGAGCGCCAACTCGACAGCAAATAGTATAGAATCCCTCAAAACTGAACTTGTCACTACAAACGCAGCGGTTGAGGAGAGGACTTCCGTTGTCACTACAAATCAAGCGGTGGCAACTGTGGCGAAATCAGTTGCTCATTTAACTTGTCACGATCAAATGCGGGGCTCTTATTTGGGGCCGAGGTTTACTGACGCAGAAATTCTCGAATATTTGGATGCTGTCAAAGCCAGCTACCACCGATTGGACGATGCCGAATTAATGCCGCAGTTGGCTGAGATTTTGGAACAGGGAAATGTGGTGGGATGGTTCCAAGGGCGGATGGAATTTGGGCCGCGGGCTCTGGGCGGTCGATCGATCGTGGGCGATCCCCGCAGTGCTAAAATGCAGTCCGTGATGAACCTGAAAATTAAATATCGGGAATCATTTCGACCTTTTGCTCCGTCAATCTTAGCCGAGCGAGTTGCGGATTATTTCGAGATTGACCATTCTAGCCCTTATATGCTATTAGTAGCACCTGTCAAAGCCAGTCTCCGCATTCCGATGACTCCCGAACAAGAGCAGTTGTTTGGCATTGAAAAGCTCAACATTCCGCGTTCCGAGATTCCCGCTGTCACCCACGTCGATTACTCGGCTCGCATTCAAACTGTTCACAAAGAAACCAATCCTCGCTACTATGACTTAATCAGCCATTTTGAAAAGCGATCGGGCTGTTCTATTGTGGTAAATACTTCTTTCAACGTCCGAGGTGAACCCATTGTTTGCACTCCCGAGGATGCTTACCGCTGTTTCATGCGAACAGAAATGGACTATCTGGTTTTGGAAAATTACTTGCTTCCCAAGTCCGAACAAATTCCTTGGAAACAAGATGATGCTTGGAAAAATGAATTTGAACTAGATTAGCAAGAAGGGCGGGTTTTTGAGTTTTTTCATAAGATAAAATATTTCCCTAAAACCCGCCCCTACAAGCCACTTTCTTTCTTCATTCTTTCCTCGACATTCATCCGTTACATCCGTTACATCCGTTACACAATCTGTTGCCGAACTTCCTTCTTCCTTCACAATGAGCGACGAAATTAAAAAACTCGATAAAAAAGGCTTGCGCGATTTCGGGCTGCTAATTGGCGGCTTGATTGCAGTGCTGTTCGGTTTAGCAGTACCTTTACTGCGGCGGCATTCTCTACCTTGGTGGCCTTGGGCAGTAGGCGGAGTGCTAGTGCTGCTAGCATTGGTTGCGCCCAAATCGCTGAATCCCGTTTATCACGCATGGATGCGCTTTGGACTTATTCTTAACAAAATCGAAACGCCGATCGTCCTAGGGATAGTTTTTTACCTGATAGTTTGGCCGATGGGAGTTATTAAACGCCTATTGGGCGAAGATGCAATGCGCCGAAAACTCAATCCGAAAATGGATACTTACCGCGTCCCAAGTAAAGCAAGAACCAAAGTTAGTATGGAGCGTCCTTTCTAAGTGTTTGAATCTACATTAGACTTTCTCAAAGATTTGTGGGCGTTTATGAAAGAACGCCAAAAGTATTGGCTGTTGCCGTTAATTGTGACTTTAGTCTTTTTGGGCGCTTTGATTGTATTGAGTCAGGGTTCTGTGATTGCTCCATTTATTTACACCCTGTTTTGAAAGAATGAGCAAGTTGAAAGATTTGGGTGTCAATTTAGCTTTGACACTCGGCGGTTTATTGATGGGGGTGGTAATTGGTGAAGTTGGGTTGCGAGTTGCTAGAGTTGAGGGCTATCCAAAAATAGGAGATTTCGTAGACTCGGCGCCAACTCGTTTCCACACTTCCGATCCAAATTTGGGCTGGAAGCTGAAACCGGGTGCCTCGGGGGAGTGGAATGGGGAAGGTGCGAGTCTTGTGCAGGTGAATAGCGAGGGTTTGCGCGATCGCGAACACACAAAAGCCAAACCTCCAAATACTTTGCGCGTGGCAGTTTTGGGCGATTCTTTCACCGAAGCAATTCAGGTACCTGTCGAACAAACTTTCTGGTCGAAATTGGAACGAAAGTTAGGCAACTGCGAAGCTGTTAAGGGACGCAAAAATGTTGAGGTCATGAATTTCGGGGTGCAGGGCTACGGTACTGCTCAACAATTGATAATGCTGCGAAAAAAAGTGTGGGATTACAATCCTGATATTGTAATTCTTGCCTTTTTTATTGGCAATGATATAATTAACAATTCGCCGCAATTGGAATACGATCGCTACCGACCATTTTTTGCTTATGATGCTAGCGGCAAGTTAGTACCGGATATGTCTTTTCGCAATCTGGCGCCGATCGACCGCAACGAAAGAGCAGTTTCTTTCGTTGACCGGATGCCCAGTTTGCTCGTCAACAATTCGCGCATTTTGCAGGTCATTAAAAAAGTAGACTTAGAGCGGAAAAAGCGGGAGTTATCGGCACACTTTACCACTTTAAGTACCCAAAACCTCAAGGAACCTCAGGATGCAGCTTGGCAAGAGGCTTGGAGGGTGACAGAGGGTTTGATTGTGACGATGCGGAATGAAGTCGTGCAGAAAAATGCTGATTTCTTGGTTGTGACGATCGGCGATCCGATGCAAGTTAGGCCGGAGGCCGAGAGGCGAAAAAATTTTATGAGAAAGAACAACATTCAGGATTTGTTTTATCCCGATAGGCGGCTGGCAAAATTGGGCGCGCGCGAGGGTTTTCGGGTACTGAATTTATCCGAACAGATCCAAGGTTACACTGAAAAATATCAAGTCTGCGCCCACGGTTTTGAGAATTCTGTACCTTGTGGGGGTCACTGGAATGAACTAGGGCATCGGCTGGCTAGTATCTTGATTAACAGAAATTTGTGCGAAAATTTGAAGCAGTCTCAAGTCCCCAAAAAACAACCGTAAGCCGTCAAATTTCATGAAAGATTCAACGGTACTCGAAAAAAGCAAAAATATATTAATTATAATAGCGGTTAATTTGGCGATCGCCTTTATTTGTCTGGAAGCTTTGTCGCTAGCTTTTTATTTTATCAACCAAAAGCAGTTTTTTTATACCAGAACTAAAGCCAAAGAACAAGTAGTAGAAGATATTGAACGGCTCGGAATTAGAGTAGATGAATCTATCGTAGAAAGACTGCACCCGTTTTTTGGCTACGTGCTCAAACAAGGTGCTTTTCCCAATGAAAAGTTAAAGTTAAAAGTCAACAAACACGGCTTTTTTTCCCTCTACGAATATCCGTTTATTAAAACCAATAACAAACAATTTATTATCGGAGTTTTTGGCGGTTCAGTTGCCAACAACTTTGCATTAGATGAATATATAAATAAAATATTGTCTAAAAAATTGCAGAGTTATCCAGAATTTGCCGATCGCGAAATTGTGGTTTTAAATTTTGGCAACGGCGGCTACAAACAGCCCCAACAATTACTAATTTTAAATTACTTTCTGGCTTTGGGCCAAGAGTTAGATTTAGTCATCAATATTGACGGTTTTAACGAAGTAGCACTGTCAAATTTAAATAACAAAGCCCGAGTAGAAATAGGAATGCCCAGCGTTCAGCACATACAGCCGTTAACAGGTTTAGCGAGCAATAACGTGTCACCGGAAGTGATGAGTTCGATAGTACAAATTAACGAAAACAAAAAACAGTTGAAAGCAGGTATTGACAAGTTGCAAACTTGTCAGGTTGCTTTGTGTCACGCTGTTACCTCGCTACAGGTGAAACAATTAATCAACCATTATCAGCAAGCCGTGGTCAAGTACGATACGCAAGTCAAACAATCCAACTCAGACACGGCAAATAGCAGTATAGTGTACATTCCCAAAGCTGACTCTGTTTTCGAGGATGCCGCTGCTTTTGACAAAATGGCATCGATGTGGTACGAATCGTCGATCGGGATGAATCAAATTTTATCAAGTAGAAAGATTAAGTATTTTCACTTTATCCAGCCCAACCAGTATTATCCTACTAAGCGAGCGTTTACCGCCAAGGAAAACGAAATCGCGATTAACAAAGAGAGTCCTTACATTGAAGGGGTGAAAAAAGGTTATCCGGTGCTGTTGTCCAAAGTGGATGATTTGCAAAAAGCTGGGGTTAATATTTTTAGCGCAGTGAATATTTTAGACAATACAAAAGAGACGGTTTACAAAGATGCCTGCTGCCACTATAATTCAGTGGGAGAAGAAGTATTGGCAAATTATGTTTCCAGTTCTATTATTAAAGTAGTCAGGAAGTCGAAATAGAGGTTTATGAAAGATTTAAAAGTCCTCACAAAAGGACAAGAATTTCTAAAAATTGCTTTGATTAACTTAGCGTTTTTACTGGTTTTCCTGGAACTGGGTTCCTTGGGATGGTATTTTGTCAAGCACAAGCAATTTTTCTATACTAGAGAAAAGACGCAAGATAAGTCGGCTTTAGGAATTAATTTAGAAGGAGTGCGGCTGAATCAGTCTATTGTCGAAAGGTTTCATCCTTTTTTTGGGTTTATTCAAAAACCCAGCGCTGATTTTCGGCCTGGTTTTAAAGTCAATAATTATGGGTTTATTTCTCCTTACGATTACCCTCTAAAAAAAACTAAAAATAATCAGTTTTTTATCGGAGTTTTTGGCGGTTCTGTGGCTTCCGATTATGCAATCTTTCAAGTTCAGAATAAAATTTTACCTAAATACCTCAAACAGTTGCCAGGTTTAAAAGATAAAGAATTTGTAATTTTGTCTTTTGCGACGGGAGGCTACAAACAGCCGCAGCAATTATTAATTTTAAACTACTTTTTGGCTTTAGGTCAAGAACTAGATATGGTCGTCAATATAGATGGTTTTAATGAAGTAGCACTTTCTAATTTAAACAATAAAAATAAATTCGATTTGGCGATGCCAAGCATTCAGCATATTTCGCCGCTGGCTAACTTTGCAAATAATAGCCTTTCTACTAAGGCTATGGAAGCAACTCTCAGAATTCAAGAAAATAAAACTAGGATTAATCAGGCTTTGTCAAGTTTGCACAACTGCTCTTTAGCTGCGTGCAATGCTTTGACTTCTGTTTACGTTCAACATCTAGTAAATAACTATAAAACTGATGTTCTTAAGTTTGAAGAAGAACGGACTAAAAAACAAAAAGATGACAGTGGCAGCGTTATTTATATCAATACTAATAAGTCGGTTTTACAGGATTCAGTAGCTTTTGAAGAAATGGCAGGGAATTGGGCAAAAAGTTCAATTTTTATGCACAAAGTCCTGTCTGCTAGTAATGTACCTTATTTTCATGTTCTTCAGCCTAATCAATATTATCAGACGAAAAGGGTGTTTGGTGAAGCAGAAAAGCAGATTGCTTTTAACAAGGAGACTCCTTATGCTAAATCTGTACAAATTGGATATCCGGCTCTTTTCAAAAAGTTTCCGAATTTGGAAAAAAATAATATTAATATATTGAATGCTGTCAATGTTTTTGACAAGAATAAAGAGGCTGTTTATGTAGATAGCTGCTGCCACTACAATAAAGCTGGAGAGGTGATTTTCAGCAATTATGTAGGTCGTTCTATTCTGGAATCTTTGCGGAAAGATGAGGCTAGAAGCAAAAAGAAGTAGGCCTGAAATATCCGCTGAATGGTTGATGTAGGATTGTAGGGTGCGCCTAGCGCACCTTACCGCTGAGTTTAAATTTTAGGTGTTTGGTTGGGTTCTAGGTCGATCGCCCGCTGAGTCGATCGGCATTACCAATATCTTATCAACTCGGTTGCCGTCCATATCGACTACTTCCACGCGCAAACCGTTCCACTCAAAATGCTCGGCTGCTGTGGGAATTTTGCCCAAATTTGTAATCACAAAACCGCCCATTGTGTGATAACTTCCTTTGTGTTCTGCTGACTCTTCGATTCCAAACAGCTCAAAAAAATCTTCGACTGCTAGCATTCCGTCTAACAGCCAAGAACCGTCTTCGCGCTGCACGGCTTCCGGCTCGTCAGCATCTTCAATCGAGGGAAAGTCGCCAACGAGTTCCACTAAAATGTCGTTGACTGTAACCAATCCTTGAATCACCCCGTATTCGTCTACTACCAAGGCAATTTGATTGCTAGATTGTTTGAAAAGTTCTAATACTTTTAAACCCCGCGTGCTTTCCGGTACAAATAAAGGCCGCCGTAAAGAAGCGCTTAAATCGAGGGGTTGACCGGTTAAAGTCCTCGACAGCATATCTGTAACGTGTACTAAACCGAGCACGTTGTCGAGGCCTCCTTGACACACTGGAAACCGAGAATGACCGCTGCCGAGCATTTTTTGGCGGTTTTCTTCTACTGAGTCGTCGAGGTCGAGCCAGGTAAGATCGGGACGCGGGGTCATTAAGGCGCTGACTCGCCGATCGCCCAAACGAAAGACTCTTTCTACCATGTCTTGTTCGGCTTCTTCAAAGGTTCCGGCTTCTGTCCCTTGCTCTATTAAAACTTTAATTTCTTCCTCTGTAACTTGCGGTTCTGTTGAAGGCACAATCCCCATGATCCGCATCACTAAGTCAGTGGAATGACTTAACAGATAAACCGCAGGAGCGCCAATTTTTGAGAGCATTCGCATGGGAATTGCTACGCTAGAAGCGATCGGCTCCGGGTTGTTGAGCGCTAGCCGCTTCGGCACGAGTTCGCCGATAATTAAGGTCAGATAAGTGATGGTTAAAACTGCTACTACTGAGGCGATCGTCTTAGAGTAGGGCGCGAGGGCAGGAATCAGGTTCAACAAAGGCTCTACTCTTCTAGAAATCGTCGTTTCTCCAAAAGCGCCCGACAGAATGGCCAGCATCGTAATCCCGATTTGAACTGTCGGCAAGAACTGATTGGGGGCATTAGCCAGATCCAAGGCTACGCGGGCATTGGCTGAACCTTGGTTGGCCATCTGTTGCAGTCTCACCTTCCGTACAGAGATGATGGCCATCTCTGACATCACAAACAAGCCATTGAGGAAAATTAGCAGGAGAACAATCAGAATATCGGTACTTGGGGACATTTCTAAAATTTTCGGTAGTAACGGCGAAGCGCTCTGCCCGGTTAAAGGAGAAGCCTGCAAGCTGCGAATCTCGATCGCAAAATCGAAATTTTTTTCTAAACCTGTCACTAGATTAACGGAACTGGCTCGATCGCGATCGCAGGATCGACATATTAAAGCAGAAATCTATCTCCAGTTAAGTTCCAAGGCGTCAAGAGCACAGCGGCACAATCATGGATGTTTGTCGTACAATCTCCTTAACAGGCAAAGGGAAAGAGCCTTCGCCGATCGGGGATTAAAATTAAAAGCGCATGACTTTCTCTTCAATAATTCGTACCCTGGGGCGATCGCCCCTAGCAACAGAACTCCTCAACAAGCTCAAGCGCCATCGCTGCTTGCAACTCAACGGCATCGCTCGCTTGCCCAAAGGTTTAGTAGCTTCCGCCCTCGCACAGCAAGAAGGGCGGAGTTTACTGGTAGTGACGGCCACTCTAGAAGAAGCGGGCCGCTGGGTGGCAGGGCTGGAGGCTATGGGCTGGCAGACTGTGCATTTTTACCCAACTTCGGAGGCTTCGCCCTACGAGCTATCTTACTCCGACGAGAACGAAATGACTTGGGGACAAATGCAGGTGCTGGCGGATTTGGTCGAGAAACGAGAAACAAACGCTAATTCTAAGCCGATAGCGATTGTAGCTACCGAAAGAGCTCTCCAGTCTCACTTGCCACCACCTGCTGTTTTTGAACCCTACTGTCTGACGCTGAAGCGAGGTGCGGTTCAAGACTCGAAGATACTTGACCGCCAACTGGTGTCGATGGGGTACGATCGGGTGGCTCTGGTGGAAATGGAGGGTCAGTGGAGCCGTCGCGGTGATATTGTCGATGTGTTTCCGGTGGCGGCTGAGTTGCCGGTGCGGCTGGAGTGGTTTGGGGATGATTTGGAGCAAATTCGGGAGTTCGATCCGTCTTCGCAGCGATCGCTCGATAAGGTCGAGCGATTAGTTTTAACTCCTACTAATTTTAACACAATTATTAAAGCAGTTTTATCTGAAAAAAAGCTTGACGCAATCAACCACCTAGGCTCTTTCGACCCCGAAAATGAAGTGGAAAATGAAGGGGAAAAATTTGTCCGCAGGCTGTTGGGTTTAGCGTTCGAGCAACCTGCATCTTTGTTGGATTATTTGACAGAAAATACTTTAGTTGTTATTGACGAACCCCAAGGGTGCGAAGCTCACAGCGACCGCTGGTTTGAGAATGCACAGGAACAGTGGAATAATTGCAATCGGGAATCGGCAGTTGCTGGTGAGACAACAGAAAAATTGCCAATTGCTAATTTGAAAGTTCCGAAAATTCACCGCAGTTTTGCTGAATCAATGGCAGATGTCGCAGCTTTCGATCGGCTAGAACTTTCAGAATTAGCAGAAGATGCTACTGCTAAAAAATTTCAAAGCTCTGCGGATATCGACCAGCTAGCGCCTGCGATTAATTTGGCGAGCAGGCCTGTGCCGGTGATGCCTCACCAATTTGCGAAGCTGTCTCAAATGCTCAGGGAAGAGCGCGATCGGGGTTTTACCATTTTTCTGGTTTCTGCTCAACCGAGCCGATCGGTTTCTCTGCTTTCGGAACACGACTGTCCGGCTCAGTTTGTGGTGAATCCGCGCGATTATTTGGCGATCGACAAGTTGCAATTGCAGCACATTCCGGTGGCTTTGAAGTACAGCGGGCTGGCCGAATTGGAAGGGTTTATTCTGCCGACTTTTCGGATTGTTTTAATTACCGATCGGGAATTTTACGGTCAGCATTCTCTCGCTACTTTTAGCTACGTCCGCAAGCGCCGCCGCGCTGCTTCTAAGCAAGTAGACCCGAATAAATTAAGCCCTGGTGATTATGTGGTTCACCGCCAGCACGGAGTGGGTAAATTTATCAAGTTGGAACGCTTGACGATCGATCGCGAAACTCGCGAGTATTTATTGATTCAATACGCTGACGGTACTCTGAGAGTGGCGGCAGATCAGTTGGGCGCTTTGTCGAGGTTTCGGACTGTAGGCGATAAAGTACCGGATCTAAACAAGCTGACAGGTCAAACTTGGGAAAAAACTAAAACAAAGGTTCGCAAAGCTGTTAAGAAATTGGCAGTGGATTTGCTGAATCTTTATGCTAAAAGAGCTAAACAAACAGGTTACGCTTTTCCTCCTGATATGCCTTGGCAACAAGAGTTGGAGGATTCTTTTCCTTACCAGCCAACCCCGGATCAGTTGAAGGCAACTCAGGATGTGAAACGCGACATGGAGGGCGATCGACCCATGGATCGCTTGGTCTGCGGGGATGTCGGTTTTGGCAAGACAGAAGTAGCTCTGAGAGCGATTTTTAAGGCGGTTACGGCGGGCAAGCAGGTGGCTTTGCTCGCGCCGACGACGATTTTGACCCAACAGCACTATCACACGCTCTCGGAGCGTTTTTCCCCTTATCCGATCGAAGTTGGTTTGCTCAATCGCTTTCGCACTGAAACCGAGCGCCGGGAGATTCACAAGCGTTTGGCGACTGGGGAATTAGATGTGATTGTCGGTACTCAAGCTGTTTTGAGCAAAGCGATTAAATTTCGAGATTTGGGCTTGTTGGTAGTGGATGAAGAACAGCGGTTTGGAGTTAAGCAAAAGGAAGCAATTAAAGCTCTCAAAACAGAGGTAGATGTTTTGACTCTGACAGCAACGCCGATTCCCCGGACTTTGTATATGTCGCTGTCGGGGATTCGCGAGATGAGTTTGATTTCGACTCCCCCTCCCAGCAGGCGCCCGATTCAGACGCATTTGGCTCCCTATAACCCGGAAGTGGTGCGATCGGCAATTCGTCAAGAATTGGACAGGGGCGGTCAGGTGTTTTATGTGGTGCCGCGGATTGAGGGGATTGATGAGTTGGCCGCTCAGTTGCAGGAGATGGTTCCGTCTGCCAGAATTGCGATCGCCCACGGTCAAATGGATGCTTCGGAATTAGAATCGGTCATGCTGACTTTCAGTGCGGCGGAGTTTGATATTTTGGTGTGCACGACGATTATTGAGTCGGGTTTGGATATTCCGCGAGTCAATACTATTTTAATTGAAGACGCGCAGCGCTTTGGTTTGGGTCAGCTTTACCAGTTGCGGGGACGGGTGGGACGCGCGGGGATTCAAGCTCATGCTTGGCTGTTTTATCCCAAGCAGAACAAGCTGTCTGATGCTGCAAGGCAGCGGCTGCGGGCAATTCAAGAGTTTGCCCAGTTGGGTTCGGGCTATCAGTTGGCTGTCCGAGATATGGAAATTCGCGGTTCGGGTGATGTTTTGGGTACTGAACAATCTGGTCAAATGGAGGCGATCGGTTTTGATTTGTATGCTGAAATGTTAGAGGAGGCTATTCGGGAAATTAAAGGTCAGGAAATTCCGAAAGTTGATGACGCGCAAATTGACCTAACTTTGACGGCGTTTATTCCTGCAGATTACATCGCAGATTTGGATCAAAAGATGAGCGCTTACCGATCTGTGGCTTCTGCTAATACCCCTGAAGAATTACAGCAGATTCAGGCTGATTGGTGCGATCGTTACGGGCCAATTCCTCTTCCAGCCCAGCAACTTATCCGTGTTGTCGAACTCAAACAAATCGCTAAAAAAATCGGTTTTTCTCGGATCAAACCGGAGAATAAGCAGCACATAGTTTTGGAAACTGCGATGGAAGAGCCTGCTTGGAATTTGCTCAAGGCTAATTTGCCGGAACATTTGCGCTCTCGTTTTGTCTACAGCAAGGGGAAGGTTACTATTCGGGGTATGGCGGTTTTGACGGCCCAAAAGCAATTGGATAATTTGATTGATTGGTTGGGTAAAATGCAGGGCGCTTTGCCGGAAGCAAATGTTTTATTTTAATATATAATCCCCAAATCTAGCGCACCGCCGAAATCACAGAATACCGATGGAACCAGAAAAAATATTACTGCTGTTTTCATGATGGTTTTAGGGACAGGAATAATTAAAATCGTGAAAAGGTTAGTGAGTATTTTTTTGGCGATCGCCCTACTGCAAGGAGTGTTTATGGCGGTTCAATCTCAAGAAATAATTGACCCGATCGACCGGGTTGTGAGTGCAGGATTGATGAATAAAGATGCCAGTGGCAACTTTAATGCTGAGGGCCTTGTCAGTCGCGCCGATTTGGCGATGATTTTAGTGAAAACTTTTGGCTTGGAACGGCGAAAAACAGCTCAGAAACCCGATATGGAATTGCCGGACGTACCGAAGAGTTATTGGGCTTACAGTGCGATTCAAACTGTTTTGAAAACGGGAACGATGAGTGGATATCGCGACGGAATGTTTTTCCCAAATCAAAGGGTGACTCGCGCTGAAGCTTTGGCAATTTTTGCTCAAGCTTACGGGGTTTTTCAGTTTCCCGAACCCAGCATTTCCGAAATTTTAGCTAAGTATCCAGATGCAGGCGACATTCCTAGTTGGGCTAGAAAGTCTATGGCTACTGCACTTTATGAAGGGTTTGTTAATGTCGATATCGCAACTAATAAGATTAATCCTTTGAAGCCGATGACTCGCTGGGATATCGCTTACGCTTTGAGCAAGTATTTGGAGCGGCAAGTAAGGCCGACTTCTTTGCCTGTCCCCGCCGAGCAGCCTCCCGATCGCGGCGTGGGAAGGTGATAGTGTTGACTTGTGATATCCTTTCCGGTTACACCGGAATGATGTTGACGGTTGACTGTTGACTGTTGACTGTTCACGGCGTCAACTGTCAACCGTCAACAGTGAACTCGAATTTACTATTCCGATGCTAACGGATTTGATATGAGTGAAAAAGTCGATCGCCCGCCATGCAAAATCCCGGAGATTTGGTGACTGTAAAAGCAGCCATCAAACCCCCAGGATTTAAAGTTTTCCTCTTAAACGAGGCTCAAATTATCCCGAGTGAGCTTTAACTCAATCAGCAGTAGCCAATTCGGTACTGCCACCACCGCGCTTCCGCGTCAGGGTATTGAAAAGCATCTGACCGACTGCTTTAATCAAATTGCCTTCTAACTCCATGAACATCTTCATGTTCATGCCAAAAGCTGCATTAGCTTCGTCAACAATTCGCTCTGCTGTGGCTTCGTCAATCGGCAGTTCATTCATTGCCTGACGGTAGTTAGCCTTGAATTCTTTTTCATCAGGAATATCCTGGAATTCATAGAAAGCAGTGCCTTCTCCGTCGGAAAGATTCATCCCGCGCTGGGCAATTCCCTTCAGGATTTGTCCGCCGGATAAATCGCCAAGGTAGCGAGTGTAAGAGTGAGCTACTAACAGTTCCGGTGCAGTCGCCGAAATCTCGCGAATTCGCTCCACATAAGCTTTAGCTGCGGCTGACGGAGCTACTTGTTCGCGCCAATTCGCACCGTAGTAGTAAAATAAATCTTGCTCTAAGCTTTGTTTGCGATTCAATTCAGAAAAGTAAATTTTTGAAACAACCGGATGCTGCTTTTGGCGTTCCATTTCCTCTTCCATTGCCGAGTAGACAAAGTAGAGGTTTCCTACTAACTTCCGGTAAGAAGTTTTTTCTACAACGCCTTTTAAAAAACACTTGACAAAACCGACGTTTTCTGCCATTGTGTGGGACTTTTTCGTTCCCTCACGCAATTTGGTCGCTAAATTGATGCTCATGCTATATTGTCCAACCTTCTATTTTTGTGGTAGCTGATGGATGCGCCAAAAATCTAAAATTTACCTAAGCATTTACCTTAGATCGATTTGATGAGAGATTGTATTAATTTTTATAACAAAACCTAGATAAATCAAACGGCCCTGATGCCCGATCGCCCGAAAGGGCAGAAGGCATCAGGGCCGCAAAAGTTTAGTCATTAGTCCTCAGCTATTAGCTGTTAGCTAACCACTGACGACTAATGGCTAATTTAGATGTCCAAGTCGAGGAGGTTGAGTTTGGGGCCGTAGGTTTCGATGAATTCGCGGCGGGGGGCGACACGATCGCCCATTAAGATCGTAAAGATGCGATCGGCCTCTGCAGCGTCTTCAATCTCCACCCGTTTCAGCGTCCGAGTTTCTGGGTTCATCGTCGTATCCCACAACTGTGTCGGCATCATTTCGCCCAAACCTTTGAACCGCTGGACGGTGTAGTTAGCATTCGCCGGAAATTCATTGCGGACGAGATTGTTCATTTCGCGATCGCTGTAACAGTAATAATGATTCCGTCCCCGTTCCACTTTATAGAGAGGAGGACAAGCAATATAGATGTAACCTTGTTCTACAAGTGCGCGCTGATAGCGGTAGAAGAAAGTCAACAATAGCGTGCGGATGTGAGCACCATCTACGTCAGCGTCAGTCATAATTACGATGTGGTGATACCGCAATTGACCCGGATCGAATTCTTCGCCTTTGATGCCCAAACCCAGGGCTGTAATTAACGATTGAATTTCGTTATTTTTGTATATTTTGGCGTCGTCTGTTTTCTCAATATTGAGAATTTTACCGCGCAAAGGCAGGATTGCTTGGAATTGGCGATCGCGCCCTTGTTTGGCCGATCCGCCTGCAGAATCCCCTTCCACCAGGTAGATCTCAGACAGGGCTGGGTCTCTGGAACTACAGTCCGCTAATTTTCCAGGCAAAGGAGACGATTCTAAGACTGATTTTCGGCGCACTAAATCGCGGGCACGGCGGGCGGCTTCAGCGGCCTTAAATGCCTGAATTGCTTTTTCCAAAATAGCGTCAGCTACTTGGGGGCGAAACTCTAAATATTCTGTCAATACTTCGCCTACCAAGGAATCGACAATTCCCCGAACTTCTGTATTGCCTAGCTTGGTTTTAGTTTGACCTTCAAATTCCGGATCGGGGACTTTGACAGAAATCACTGCTGTCAAACCTTCGCGAACGTTTTCGCCAGCGAGGTTGGGCTCGTTTTCTTTGATTTTGTTGCGCTTGCGGGCGAACGAATTCATCGTCCGCGTCAAAACTGCCTTCAAACCTTCTAAGTGCGTGCCTCCGTCGATCGTCCGAATGTTGTTAGCAAAACCGAGAACGTTGTCGCTAAAAGCATCGACGCACCACTGCAAAGCCACTTCTATCTGCACGTTGTTGCGTTCTCCTTGCACGTAGATCACTTCTTCGTGCAGAGGCTGCTTTTCGCGGTTCATGTAGGCGATATATTCCTTGATTCCGCCCTCGTAACAATAAGTTTCGACGCGAGGTTCGCTACTTTTTAGCAGTTCCAAACGGTGGTCGCTAAACGTAATTCTCACGCCCGCATTCAAGTAACCCAATTCTCGCAAGCGTCCGGCGAGTGTAGTGTAATCAAATTCAATGCCAGTGCTAAATATTTGAGTATCTGGCAAGAAAGAAACTGAAGTGCCGGTGCGAGTGCCTTTGTGGGGCTTGACATTAAGTTCAGTAACTGGATTGCCTCTTTCGTAGCGCTGTAAATGTTCTTTTTGGTCGCGCCAAACTGTCACTTCTACCCACTCGGACAGCGCGTTAACAACAGAAATACCTACACCGTGCAATCCTCCAGAAACCTTGTAGCCACCACCGCCAAATTTACCGCCGGCGTGGAGTACAGTCATTACTGTTTCTATTCCCGATTTGCCAGTCTTGGCAACGATGCCGGTCGGAATACCTCGGCCGTCGTCTGTCACGGTAACGGAACCGTCGGCGTTGATGTCAATCTCGATGTGAGTGCAGTGGCCAGCCAGCGCCTCATCTATGGAATTGTCCACAACCTCGTAAACTAGATGGTGGAGTCCTCGCGGGCCGGTGGTACCGATGTACATCCCCGGTCGTTTGCGGACTGCTTCGAGACCTTCGAGAACTTGAATCTGGTCGGCGCTGTAGCTGCTGGTCATACAAAAATAGCTCCAATAATGAGGCCTCAAGCCCCGAAAGCTTCTAAAATGATAAAACTTCTAAAATTATAGCACAAAACCGTTAAAGGCGATGCTAGGGCTTTCTGAAGGGAAATTTATTGGGGGGAGGGAGGGGAATAGTTTTGAGATTGCTTGAGGACTGCCCAGGTCGATCGCGGTGAATCAGTGGATGGAGAGAGGCGAAAGCCTGGAGACGAGAAGATTTGAGAGTTTTTATAGGGAAATGTGCGACAGCTTATGCCTAGATTAATTACGATTTGCGGGGCGACAGCGACGGGGAAGTCTGGAGTGGCTTTGGCTTTGGCGGGGCGACTGCAATCCTCGATCCTGAGTGCGGACTCCCGTCAAGTGTACCGCGAATTTGACATCGGAACCGCAAAACCGACGGCGGTCGATCGCACTTGTGTACCGCATCACTTAATTGACATCTGCGATCCGACAGAAACCATGACACTTGCAGATTACCAGCAACAAGCTCAAAAATTAATTGCTGCTGTCGATTTTCCGCTGTCTCCTCCTCTGTTGTTGGTTGGAGGGACGGGCTTATATATTAAATCGATCGTGCGCGGTTTAAAAATTCCGAGGGTAGCACCGATGCCGGAATTGCGATCGCAACTGGCGGAACTCGGACAATCTCAATGTTACGCCATGTTGCAGCAAGTCGATCGCTCTGCCGCTGAGAAAATTCACCTCAATGACCCAGTAAGAACTTTGAGGGCATTAGAAGTATTTTATGTCACGGGTCGCTCTATTTCGGAACAGCAGGGCGAAAATCCTCCCAATTATCCTATTTTACAAATTGGGTTGGATTGCGCGATCGATGTTTTGGTCGATCGTATCAAACAGCGCACCGAACAAATGCTAGAACAGGGTTGGCTGGCTGAAGTAGAATATTTGTGTAAAAAATACGGCTGCGACTTGCCGCTGTTGAACACGCTGGGCTATCAGGAAATGAAACAATATTTGGCGGGCGACATTAAGCTGGAAGAAGCCAAAGAATTAACAATTTTGCACACGCGGCAATTTGCGAAGAGACAGCGCACCTGGTTTCGGGCCTATCCTGAAATTGAATGGTTTGATGTTAGCGCACCAGATTTGCTAGAAAGAGTTTGGCAGAGAGTGCAGGAGTTTGTCAATTGATTTTTGATCGGAATTAGTTTTTTTAAACAGCAGAGGAACGCAGATGTAAGTTTAATGAATTTGCTAGTTTTTTAACTAAAGTAAGTGGGATTTTTACCTTAACTTTGACTCGGCAAAATTTCTCTAATTCTTTGCCGAAACAAACGCACAGCCGCACGCTGTCCGACTGTTCTGCTTTGTTCGATGAAACCGGGAATTTCGGCAACGGGTAAAAAGGGAAAAGCTAAACTGCGATCGCACATTTCATATTTCCCATCTACAAGTTGATAAACTTGCATAGATTCCCGGCGATACCTCCAAAGTTCGGGAACACCAAGAGCAGCATATATGGAATCTTTATTAACAGAAGAATTCGTGTAATCGGACTCTATTGCTAAATCCGGCGGCAAATCCTCTGGGAGGTTGATATCTCTTTTACCTCTGACGCTGGCTTCATTTTGAATGTAGAAACAAGTATCAGGTTCGACAGCACGAGTTAAATCTTCCCGTTCGAGAGTCAGAGAACCAGCTTTCATCACTTCGATTTCTAGCTCGTCTGCTGTAGCTTCAATAAAGCTTTCTATCAGTCCTTTCGGAACTTCATGTTCTAGATGTGGCATCCTGATTTCTAATACTCCTCCCTCGTAAGCAATTCTCCAAGCTCTATCGTCCCCAACATCCGCCAGCAAGGCTTTAAAAGTTGACCAACTGACACCTTTTAAAATAACTCGGTTTTCTGGGGTAGTTTGCTGCTCTACGGGAGTTGATGTTGTTGTTACCATTTAACAATTCCTTGGTAGCTTCATCTATTTTTATTGTAGTCGAGCAACTTCAAATTTAAGGTAAAATTTACAAACATAGTGCAGGTATCGGGTAGGGACACGGCACTGCCGTGTCCTGTATTTCATTTTGCTAAAGCGAACAAAAAAGATTTTTTTTAATTAACCGCAGAGAACGCAGAGGGCGCAGAGAAAGATAAAAGAGATAAATTAATAATTTGAGAAGCAGAAAAGCCTGTTCCTCAAATTACATCTCGCATACTTAATTAACTGTACAAACTCGCCACGTATTCGCCGTAACCGTTATAGGGCAAAGTTGGGCGAGTTTCCCACGACCAACTGTTACCGGGGCCGACTATCCGTTCGCTGGCCTGCGACCATCTGGGGTGCGGTTTGTCGGGTTCGACATTTGCTTCAAAGGCGTATTCGTTGGGGCCGATTGTATTCCAAAAAGTGGCGGGCTGTTGTTCGACAAATTCAATTTTGACGATCGACTTTGCGCCCTTAAAACCGTATTTCCAAGGAATCACTTGCCGCAGCGGCGCACCATTTTGTTTGGGTAGCCTTCGGCCATACAAGCCGGTGGCAAAAAATGCTAAATCGTTGGCCATTTCTTCAATTCGCAGACCTTCGGTATAAGGCCAAGGATAAAATTGCGACATCAAACCGGGGCCGGGAGTAATTTTGGGGTCGTAAAATGAGGTGAAGCGAACGAATTTAGCCTTCGATTGCGGTTCGACATCAGCCATCAGTAATTTCATGGGAAATCCGACCCAAGGAACTACCATCGCCCAGGCTTCTACGCAGCGAAATCTATAAACTCGTTCTTCGATAGGAAATTTTTTGTAGAGGTCGTCAATATCATAAGTGCGGGGAGTTTTTACTAAACCGCCTACTTCTACTTTCCAGTTTTCTGTTGGCAAAGCTTGAGCGGCTTGCCAAATAGATTTTGTGCCGCCGTATTCGTAAAAGTTGTTGTATTTTGTAGCTAACGCTTCGTCGGTAATTGCTCGATCGACTTTCGCAAAGGCGGGATTCCGGCTCAATTCCGAATATGCTTGGGTTGAGCTTTGATCCAGAGCAGTTTTTGAGCTAGCATTGCTTTGGCAGCCGGTCAGCGGCAGCAGCGAAGCAGTCACGCCGGCGCCAATTAAATTTGTCATGAAGCGGCGGCGGTTGAGAAATGCTGTTTCTGGGGTAATTTGGGGTTCGATAATTTCCCAAGGTTTGGGAACGCGAATTAACGGCATAAGTAATAGTTAAAAGTTAGTAGTTAGTTTGGCAAAAGTTGCCTAAGTTTTAATCTGTTAGTCGATTTGAGATTTGAGATTTGAGATTTGAGATTGACTCCATAGAACAAACAATCGCGGATATTTGGCAATGCCTCGCGATTGCTTTGGCAATGCTTGCGATCGCACTGAAAGTATTCGCAATGACAGTATAACGTAATTCGGTAACAGCAAATCCCGCCGATCGCTCGAATGAACTCGGTACGATCGACCTATTAAACCTCGCTCGCAGGAAAGTCAGCAATACTTTACGCGCGATCAACCCAAGCAATTGTGGCGAAAATCTGGGAAACAATTATCATAAAGCAAAGATTCCAATTATTTAATTTGTCCACAGGAAGCGGCACGCACCGCCCCGCTTTCCTCCCCCACCAGCTTTGTATGTCGGACGGGGGTCTCCAGCGGAAAGACAAATGAGTTACTGCACCAATCCCCATTGCCAGAATCCCCAAAATCTCGATCGCGCGACAGTATGCAAAAGTTGCGAGTCGAACTTGCTGCTAAAAGGCCGCTACCGAGTCTTTCACACCCTCGGTCAAAGTCTCACTTGCCGCACCTTCTTAGCAGTCGATGAAGACCAACCTTCGCAACCCCGCTGCGTTATTCAACAGTTCTGCGGCCCCGCAGCAGCCGCAGACGGTGGCACACACCAAAACCGGACATTTCGCGGCTCGGCCTCAGTTCTCGACGAGTTGGGGAAACATCCGCAAATACCGAAACTGCTGGCATCTTTTGAACTCGAAGGCTGCCAGTATTTAGTGCAAGAATACATCGAAGGCCGCAATTTAGCCGATCGGCTTTCAGAAAAAGGTGTTGTTAAAGAAATTCAAATTTGGTATCTGCTGAGCGAATTGTTGCCAGTCCTGCAATTTGTTCACGAACATCAACTGATTCACGGAGATATCAAACCGTCGAATATTATTCACCGGAAAACTCCCCAAGCATCCCCAGCTTTGGCAGGGAAAGAGGATTTACATTCCGTGTCCCAAGAAAGTGCCTCCGGGCTAGTTTTAGTCGATTTCGGCGCGGCAATTCCGGCAAACAGCGGGCCGCTGAAAATAGAAACGGTGACAGGTTCTGCCGAATACGCGGCCCCGGAACAAATTAAAGGTCAAGCGATTAAGAGCAGCGACATCTACAGTTTGGGCCTCACTTGCATTCACTTGTTAACGGGAATGTCGCCCTTTGATTTGTTTGACATCAAAGCCGAAAGTTGGGCCTGGAGGCATTATTTGAAAGTACCAGTTTCGGGGCGACTCGGCCGCATTCTGGATAAAATGGTGCAGCGAGAACCATCAAAACGCTATCGATCGACCGAGGCAATTCTCACAGACATGAAATACGGCCCGGCACCGGTAGACGTGATTCTCAGCAAACCCAAGTGGACTTTAGCCATGTGGGGAGCAAGTGCGGTTGCCCTGCTGTCCGTAGTGCTGGGTATTCGCTTGCCATCTCCAGCACCGCAGGCTTTCACTTCTTCTGAACCTGTTTCTAGCATTCCCGAAATTCGGTTCAACCCGCCCCCGATGCAGGATTTCAACGGTGAGGCCTCGCAGTCCCTGCCTGCAGTGCGGACTCTGGCGGATCGAGACAAAAACCCGGTTTGGGCGGTAGCAGTCGCTCCCAACGGCCGCGTGATAGTCAGCGGGAATAACGACGGCACAATTCACCTGCTGCACAAGCGTCGCGGCAAGCTACTCAAGGTTTTAGCAGGACATTTGGGGCCTGTGTGGTCGGTGGCCGTCAGTCCCGACGGCAGGACGATCGCCAGCGGCAGCGCTGACGGTACGATTAAATTGTGGAATTTCTATTCTGGCAAGTTAATTCGGACTTTGGACGGACACACAGACGGCGTGTTCTCGGTGGTTTTCAGTCCAGACGGCGAAGCCATCGCCAGCGTCGGTAAGGATAATACTTTGAAGCTGTGGCAAGTGGAAGGTGGTGCCGAGTTGGAAACTCTCCAAGGGGTTTTTGACCAGGTGCATTCGGTGGCTTTCAGTCCCTATAAAGACACTCTCTTTACTGGCAACGGCGACGGTACTATCAAGCTGTGGAATTGGAAGACTGGGGAATTCCAAGCGACTCTCACGGGTCATTTTGATGCTGTTTCGGCTCTTACTGTCAGCCCTGACGGTAAAATTTTGGGCAGTGGCGGCTGGGACAATACGGTGAGGATTTGGGATATCACCAAGGAACACTGGTCCGCACCCTCGGGTGAAGTGATTTTTAACGGTCATGCCGATCGAATTCAGTCTCTAGCTTTCAGTCCGGACGGAGACAAACTCGCTAGCGCCGATTTGAGCGGGACTATCAAGCTGTGGCACATGAGTTCGGGTGAAATCGCCGGCACGCTGAAGGGTCATTCTACTTGGGTGGAATTGGCTTTTAATCCTCAAGACAAAACTCTGATCAGCGGCAGTTTTGACGACACGATTAAGGTATGGCGGCTGTCTCCTTGATTTTTGCGATCGCCCGGAGTTAGATATACACTTTTAAGAAAGGACAGTCTCAACAAACTCTGATTGGGTGGTGTGGCTGTCTTTTTCTTAGGTCATATCATTTCCGGTTACACTCCTTATGATGTTGACTGTTGACTGTTGACTGTTGACTGTTGACTGTTGACTGTTGACTGGAATTTACTATTCCGATGCTAACGGATTTGATATCAACCTTCATATATAACCTTTCTCAGTTAGAAATAAAAAATAATATCATGTGCGGTAAATTACCCATAATAAAAGTCGTTTGTAGTAATGACTTTAGTCTTTATTAGCTAAAAGCTTTAACAAAGGATTCTTCGTCCTCACTACAAACTTATGATGCTTATATCGCCGGACATGATATAACCACTGACTCATAACTAGGGCTTGCTGAATAATCGATCGCAAACCAATAACAGAAGCGATCGATATATTCAACCCGAGTTAAATAGGGCTTGCTGGATAAGTGCAGAAAGGTTACACGGCTTGGTTATGCGATCGTCCGATCAAGGAAAGTGTGCAAGATAAACAGGTAAAATAGTACAAAAGCCTTGCATCACCC
>JACJNV010000132.1 GCA_014695175.1 Microcoleus sp. FACHB-DQ6
CCATCTTGCTCAATGGCTTCGATCACTTTTTTTCGCAGGTCGTAACTATAGGGTTTGGGCATGGGGGGCGATCGCAACACAGAAATCTCGACTACAAAATTAGCAACTTTTTGATGTCTTGTCTGTTCAATTGAGGATGATCTTGTGGAACTGGTGGCGACAAGTGATGCCAGTGCCAACCTCGCGGACTCTGGCTCTCGATCGCCCCTAACCCTCGCGACGTTAATGCAGCCAACTCGATCACCCGCCTGAACGCGCGCGATCGTGGACTCTGGGTAACCACCCTCACACTCAAGCGAGTCCGTCTCTGTTTCCTAAAGAGCGAACGTGAGCCTCAACCCACCTTCTATGTCCTAACCGCCTTGGCGGTTGCTATAAAAGCTATTTGCAAACTATAAAAAAAGAGGCAGAGAAAATTCCCCGCCTCCAATCTGCAATGACTGTTAACCTAAAAGTTAGATTAGCCAGCCAATACTTTTTAGTAGCCTCTGGTGTTCGGCTTGTGCACGATGAAGCTGAGCACTTGGCACTGCTTCACGTTGTCAAAACCCATGACGCGGATGTAGCAGCTAGGATTGTCTTGACGGCAAGCTTGAACTTCTGTCATGATTTCTTGGACGCTGCGAGCACCAAACAAAGGCAGCTTCCACAGAGTCCAATAGCGCATTTCAGCGGCAGAGGTTTCGTTGAATTCTACGCCGGGAATGTAGCCTTGATCCAAGATGTACTGGAGTTGCTTGGCAATTTGGGCGTCTGTCAGCGGGGGCAAATAGGACAGAGTTTCGTAACGACGCTCTTTAGGTAAAGTCTTCATTTGTTGTATCTCTAAGGTGTGTGTTCGATCGCACTTGTCGATCGATTAACTCGACAAATTATCCAGATTCGGTTCAGAATCTATTGATGTTTCAGGATTACTGCTAGGAACAGACCAATTAAGTTGCGTAGTTCGCTCTAAATGCTGGCGTCTGTGTTCCATATTCGCCTGTTGAATGCCAGTACAAACCATTTCTGGCAAAAATTCCGTCACATCGTGAGCCAGATACTCTCGCACAGTCATGATCCGAAATCCTAAATCTTGATTTTCCCTCAGCAACTCTTGAATGTATGCTTCTCCATCTTGGATTTTGGCCTTCGTGGAAAAGTCGTTCAACCAGATTGCCAAAGGAGGATTGGTTTCGCTCAACTGAGCGACCACCATCCGCACGGATTGATAGGTTAGGTAACTTGCCAGCACCTTAGCGGTGTCTTTCGCAACTTGTTTGAGATCCATTTTGACCCCAGCCCCCTCAAATTTTAGATTTTGGATTTTAGATTTTGGATGCAAACTTACTTGTAAATCTTCTTCAAAGATAAAGACTTCCTAGCAAGTTTGCGACCTAAAACCTAAAATCTCCAACCAAAAATCCTTAAAGGGTATCCATTGCCTCGAACTCAAACTTGATTTCTTTCCAGAGTTCGCAAGCAACAGCCAGTTCAGGAGACCATTTGCAAGCTTCGCGGATCACGTCGCCGCCTTCGCGCATCAAGTTGCGGCCTTCGTTACGAGCTTGGACGCAAGCTTCCAAAGCAACGCGGTTAGCAGTTGCACCAGGTGCATTACCCCAAGGGTGGCCCAAGGTGCCGCCGCCGAACTGCAAGCAGGAGTCGTCGCCGAAGATTTCCACCAAAGCCGGCATGTGCCAGATGTGGATACCACCAGAAGCAACCGGCATGACACCGGGCATGGAGGCCCAATCTTGGGTGAAGTAAATACCGCGGCTGCGGTCTTCTTCGATGTGGTCTTCGCGCATCAAGTCTACGAAGCCCATCGTGATGCCTTTTTCGCCTTCGAGTTTGCCCACAACTGTACCGGAGTGCAGGTGGTCGCCGCCGGACATCCGCAAGCACTTGGCAAGCACGCGGAAGTGGATACCGTGGTTTTTCTGACGGTCGATAACTGCGTGCATGGCGCGGTGGATGTGCAGCAAGATACCATTGCGGCGGCACCATTTAGCCAAGGTGGTGTTAGCAGTGAAACCACCTGTCAGGTAGTCGTGCATGATGATGGGAGTTTTGATTTCTTTAGCGAACTCAGCCCGCTCCATCATTTCTTCGCAGGTAGGGGCAGTTACGTTGAGGTAGTGACCCTTGACTTCGCCGGTTTCTGCTTGAGCTTTTTCAATAGCTTCTTGAACGAACAGGAAGCGATCGCGCCAACGCATGAACGGTTGCGAGTTGATATTTTCGTCGTCTTTGGTGAAGTCCAAACCGCCGCGCAGAACTTCGTAAACGGCACGGCCGTAGTTCTTAGCAGACAGACCCAATTTGGGCTTAATTGTACAACCCAGCAAAGGACGGCCGTACTTGTTCAATTTGTCCCGCTCAACGGTAATACCGTGAGGAGGGCCTTGGAAGGTTTTCAAGTAAGCAATGGGAATCCGCAAGTCTTCCAACCGCAGAGCGCGCAGAGCTTTGAAACCGAACACGTTACCGACCAAAGAGGTCAGCAAGTTGGTGACGGAACCTTCTTCAAACAAATCCAAAGGATAAGCAATGAAGCAGATGTACTGGTTGTCTTCACCGGGAACTGGCTCGATGTCGTAGCAGCGACCTTTGTAGCGGTCGAGGTCGGTCAGGAGGTCAGTCCACACAGTTGTCCATGTACCTGTGGAAGATTCAGCAGCTACAGCAGCGCCGGCTTCTTCAGGGGGTACTCCCGGCTGCGGTGTTACCCGGAAAGCCGCCAAAACATCTGTATCCTTTGGGGTGTAGTCCGGCGTGTAATACGTTAGTTTATAGTCTTGAACTCCGGCTTTATACCCAGCCTTTGATTGAGTTTGGGTTTGCGCGTAAGCCATATCTCGCTTCCTAGTATTCGCTTAATTTTTTTGCCCGATCGCAGGCTGTTAAAAATATATCAATAAAATGGCGCTCTCAAATTTTAATATTCTTTTAATCATCATAAGTATTATTTATTTTGCTTTACATTAGGCAAATATTTGTAACATATCTTATGAAAAGCCCCCCGCGAAGGATGCAGGAGGAAAGGCTGGGGATCGCAGAGCGGCGAGGAATTTCGCTCGCTCGAAAGATATGGTGCAGCGAGCCGAACAGCGGATCAATACGGTTTATGTAAAGAATTTAATACTTAAAAATCAGAATTAGTAACGAGTAATGAGCCACGGCTAAGTAGTTAGAAATACCTAAAGTTGTGGATTGCTGTTGAGATCGATCTCAACAGCAATCCAGTATGCAATCTAAAATCCAAAATCCAAAATCTAAAATCTAAAATCCCGTGACTTCCAGACCGTCAACTCAAAAATCGACAGCATACCACATAATATGGACAGGACTTGTGCAGCAAGAGCAAGCTCGTTTCTCAAACCAAATCCGTCGTTACAGCCATTTAACCTCGCTGAAAACCGGGTTCCTGCGTTAGCTGCGCGTAAGTCTAGTATGGATATTTAGCCCCATTTTTACTCTGGTTGTGCCTCACCCCTCTTCAAAAGCCGTTCACTGCATCAATCCAGATTGCCCAAGGCCCTACCCTCAGACTTGGGGCAACAATTTTTGTCATAGTTGCGGGGCTCCCCTGCGACTAAAAAATCGCTACGTGCCTGTAGAAAGCCTCGGTTCCGGGGGTTTTGCAGCAATTTTCACAGTTTGGGACACAGAAACTCAAACCGAGCGCGTCCTGAAAGTGTTGCTCGAAACTTCCGCGAAAGCGCTGAAGCTGTTCGAGCAAGAAGCTTGGGTTTTGGCACGTTTGCGGCACCCGGGCGTCCCGAGAGTCGAGCCTGACGGTTATTTTCACGTCCAAACGCAAAATTTTGCAGGCGGGGATGAAAATCCTGCGGCGAAGCGGCTGCCTTGTTTGGTAATGGAAAAGATTCACGGCAAAACTTTAGAAGAGGTTCTCGACGAGCACCCTCAAGGATGTCCGCAGGAATGGGTGTTTAGTTGGCTGAGTCAAGCTGTGGAAATTTTAGAGGAGTTGCACAGGTGTCAGATTATTCACCGCGACATTAAACCCTCAAATTTGATGCTGCGAGACCCGGCCTCGCCCCAAGTTTTGCTAAGCAAGGGTTTGGGCGGACTGCAATTGGTGACGATCGACTTTGGGGGAGTTAAACAGATGGGCGGTGTCGAATCGGTGGGGAAAGATTCTCCGAGTTCGACGCGGTTGATTTCGCCCGGGTACAGTCCGCCGGAACAAATTGTTGGAGGCGGTGTTGTACCGGCGACGGATTTTTATGCCCTCGGACGGACTTGCATTCATTTGCTGACGGGGAAGTATCCGGCGGAAATTGAAGATCCGATGACGGGAGAATTGCGGTGGCGCCACATTGTATCTGTGAGTCCGGCTTTGGCGAATTTGTTGGACGATATGGTGCGATCGAATGTGCAGCAGCGTCCGGCGACGGCTGGCGATGTTCGGGCGCGTTTGCAGGAGATTTATGCTAGGAGTAAGGGCAAAATCGCGATCGCCCCTGCGGGTCAAGCTATTTTAGAATTCTGCCGGCAAGTAGTGGTGGCGGGGGCGCAAAAAACTGTCAGCCTGACTGGTGTTGTGTTCGGCGCGATCGCTCAAATCGTGGTAGCTTCTCTGGATACAGGCTGGGAAATGGTGCTGGGTGCCGTTGGTGGAAGTGCGGGGGCGCTCGGCGGTTTGGTTTTGGGTTATGCTTCGCCTCTTGGCCCGGAAATTGCCAGTTTTCTGAATGAAGGTTTGCAGCAATTAATGCCTAACATGACTTTCGCTGTCGGGCCCGAAGTGCTGCTGTTTGGGTTTGCGGGGTTCGGAACTGCGATCGGTTTGACGGATGCGGGGAGTTTTCGCCAGCAAAAACAGTATTGGCTGTCTGGATTGATGGGAGCTCAGGGCTATTTGTTGGCGGGTTTGTGCTGGATGGAAGCAACAGCTTCGAGCGGTGTGCAGGGGGTTATTTTGGGAGCTTTTGCGATCGCCTCTTTGACTGTGGGAATGGGTTTGCGGAGCCATCAATTAGTTCATGCTTTGGTTGTGGCTGTTTTCTCTACGGGAATGTTTCTGTTGCTGAATGCTTGGAACATTTTTCCGGGGAGTTTCTTTGGGATTTTGTCACTGTCTAACGTTACCTTCGGCTGGCTGCAAGTTTGGGGCTCAATTGTGTTCTTTGGTTTGTTGGGAAGTGCGATCGGGCTTTGTTTGGGAGTTAGTCATTATTTAGTTGTGCCTTTGTTGCGGTGGTTGGGCTGGAAGTAGGAATTAATTAAACATTAAACATTTCACCTCAGATTCATATCCCCCTAAATCTCCCTTAAAAATATTCACTTTGGGTAATCTTATCCCCCCCTTGTTAAGGGGATCGAGGCGCGCTATCCGGCTTTGAAAACTATTGTGGGGCGGGCCGAGGAGGTCGCCAAAAAATCTACAATTTAGATGCTAGACAGCTTATAATCATGAAGAACATTAAATAATAGCCTCAGAGTGCCATGTCCAAAATATTATTAGAATCCTTTCGGACAGCCTATGCAAATATGGAGTTATCGCCGCTGATAACTCCGAAAGAAGTCGAGAACTTCCGAGTAGAATACGGGACAGAAGTGCTTGAAGAATTAGAGCAATTAGTCGAAGATGATCCTTCCGGTAGCGGTAAAATTATTTTTACGGGACATCGCGGCTGCGGTAAATCTACACTGTTGGCTGAGTTTTGCCGCCAGATGAACGATCGCTATTTTACAGTCTTTTTCTCGATTTCCGACTTGATCGAAATGTCGGATGTTAATCATATTAATATTTTATTTGCGATCGCAGTTCAGTTGATGGATGCAGCCGAAAAAAAGCAAATTCCCATCAAAAAATCAACTAAAGAATCATTTGAGAAGTGGTTTGCCACTAAAACTAAAACAACAATTGACGAATTGGGCGCCAGCGGCTCGGTGGGTTTTAACTTGTTTAAGATGATTCAAGGCAAGTTAAAAGCTGATGCGACGATTCGTGAAGAAATCAAACAAGAGTTTATTCGCAAAGTTTCGGATTTGGTGGCGACAATTAACGAGATTGCTGCCGTAGTTCGAGAAGGCGCGAAAAAAGACATAATCGTGGTGATTGATGACCTGGATAAGTTGGATTTAGGTGTAGTTCGCCAAGTTTATCAAGAACACATTAAAGCGCTTTTCTTGCCCAACTTTAGGATAATTTTAACAACTCCTATTTCCGCGCTGCGAGATGTCTCTTTGGCCGCTACCGTGGAAACGGAAACTAACAATCAAGTCGTGTTTATGCCAGTAACTAAGCTGTTTAAACGCGGGGAAAGCCGGAATGCTGATGCTGTTGCAATGGCGGAACCGGCGGCGAGATTGAAAGAGATTTTAGCTAAACGCTTGGGAAGCGAATTGATCGAACCGGAAACACTGGATCGTCTTGTCGCCTACAGCGGTGGAGTATTGCGAGAATTGATTAGAATTGCTAACGAATGCTGCCGCATTTGTTTGCGGTTGGTGCGACGGAATCCCGAAGCTGCGATTAAAATTAATGCTGAGGTGTTTGAGGAAGCGATTAATAAATTGCGGATCGATTTTGATACCCGTTTAGGAACAACTGATTATGAGATGTTGATAGCAACTTACAGAGATTTTAAACCTGCTGACCCGAAAGCACAAGGCTTTTTGGACTTGCTGCATGGGTTATATGTTTTGGAATATCGCAATGCTGTTTTGTGGTACGACATTCACCCGATCGTGCTAGAGTTGTTAAAGCAGCGAGGTGATTTTCCGCTTGAATAATTTCTTTTATACTCAACAATTAAACTCGGCGGTTAAAACCGCTAGCAACGCGACCGCACAAACTTTCGTCCCAGCAAAGGGAGACTAAGGTAATGTCTGAGTCCAAAGTCGATCCCCCCTAACCCCCCTTAAGAAGGGGGAGACAAGAGTATTCTCAAAGTCCCCCTTATTAAGGGGGGGACAAGAGTATTCTCAAAGTCCCCCTTATTAAGGAGGATTTAGGGGGATCGAGACTTCGATATCAATGACAATTAATTATGTCGAATCTCAACAGTCAAAACCAAGATAATTATGAAGATTTACTCGTGTCAATTGAAGCGGGTAAAGATATTCTCAACTTGCTAATCGCAGTTTGCGATGATAGCGACTGTCGCGATCGCCTGATTGCGGATTATGAAGCAGAACTCGAACCGGATATCCGCCGCTATCGCGTAGAATTGGCGAGGGGTGAACCGAGTTTGCGATCGGCGATCGCCAATTTAGTCGAACAAGAAGCATATTTGCAGCAGCGGGGAAAAGCCGTGATCACCGTGACGGGTGTGGAAAAACTGCGGTTTTTTAAACAATTTGGCGAAAGTCGATCGGAACAAGAAGTGTTTTTTGGATATTTGCAATGGACGCGGGAAGCATTGCGGGAGTTTCCGTTTTCGATTGTCTTGTGGGTGACGCGACAAATTGAAATTCTGATTAGTAATGAGTCTCCTGATTTTTGGAGTTGGCGCAAAGGTGTGTTTCGCTTTGATACGAAAAAAACTGCGGCTGTTCCCAAAACGGAATTTGAACCGTTTCGATCGCTAGTTGAAGAGGACGATCGCGAACCGCCGAGTTTGATTCCGCTGGAAGATTTGCAGGATTTAATTGCGCGAACCGAACAGAAAAAAGGACTCGAAGACCCCAGTTTGGCAAGTCTTTATGCCAGTATGGGGAAGATTTATTACAGAAGGATCGAGTCTGGAGAGTGCGAAAATTTTCAGCAAGAGTATGAATTGGCGATCGATTATTTTCAAAAGGCGATCGCCCTTCAACAAGAGTTAGATGTGGAACTGGAATTATCCAGTAGTTTGAGTTACCTCGCCGGACTTTATAAATCCCAAGGAAGGTACTCGGAAGCGGAACCGCTGTATTTGCACGCAGTGGAAATAGACAGGCGCTCGCTCCCAGAAGACCCTCCCAATTTAGCCAGTCACCTCAACAATTTAGCCGGACTTTATCGTTTCCAAGGAAGGTACTCGGAAGCGGAACCGCTGTATTTACAAGCATTAGAAATAGGCAGGCGCTCGCTCCCAGAAAACCATCCGGTTTTAGCCCTTCGCCTCAATAATTTAGCCGCACTTTATCATGACCAAGGAAGGTACTCGGAAGCAGAATCGCTGTATTTACAAGCAGTGGAAATATTCAGGCTAGCGCTCCCAGAAGACCATCCGGTTTTAGCCATTGACCTCAACAATTTAGCCACACTTTATCGTTCCCAAGGAAGGTACTCGGAAGCGGAACCGCTGTATTTGCAAGCATTAGAAATAGGCAGGCGCTCGCTGCCAGAAGACCATCCCAGTTTAGCCACTCGCCTCAACAATTTAGCCCAACTTTATCAATCCCAAAATAGGTACTCGGAAGCGGAACCGCTGTATTTACAAGCATTAGAAATAGACAGGCGCTCGCTCCCAGAAGACCATCCCAGTTTAGCCATTAAGCTCAACAATTTAGCCCAACTTTATAAATCCCAAGGAAGGTACTCGGAAGCGGAACCGCTGTATTTGCAAGCATTAGAAATAGACAGGCGCTCGCTCCCAGACGACCATCCGGGTTTAGCCATTGACCTCAACAATTTAGCCACACTTTATCGTTCCCAAGGAAGGTACTCTGAAGCGGAACGCCTGTATTTACAAGCATTAGAAATAGATAAGCGCTCGCTCCCAGAAAACCATCCGGGTTTAACCACTCACCTCAACAATTTAGCCGGACTTTATAGTGACCAAGGCAGGTACTCGGAAGCAGAACCGCTGTTGTTGCAAACATTGGAAATAGACAGGCGCTCGCTCCCAGAAGACCATCCCACTTTAGCCATTCGCCTCAATAATTTAGCCGGACTTTATAGTGACCAAGGCAGGTACTCGGAAGCAGAACCGCTGTTGTTGCAAGCCGTGGAAATAGACAGGCGCTCGCTCCCAGAAGACCATCCCACTTTAGCCATTCACCTCAACAATTTAGCTTTACTTTATAAATCCCAAGGAAGGTACTCGGAAGCGGAACCGCTGTCTTTGGAAGCAGTGGAAATTCTTCACAAAAAATTGCCCGCAAACCACCCCCACATTCAGATTGTATGGAAAAATTATGTTGAGCTGTGGCGGGAAGGAATCAGTAAAGGACATTTGACATTTGAGCAATTGCAAAAACATCCTTTCGGAGAACAGTTATTAGCAGAAGTTCAGGAATAAATAAAAATATCGCTCTCAGTTACAAATATTGTTAAAATGTACAAGATGCAGCCTAAATTGTAAATTATTTACTTGAGCAATCGCAGCTTATACATAGTGCTGAGGCGCATCATTGCAGGCGTGCATTGAGTTTTTGCTGGTGCGTGAGGCGCTGAATTAATTTGCTCAATTTTTTGTGACAATTCTTAATCGCCGCGCCTCATACACCCTACAATATGGATTGTATATAATTTATTATATTTGATATTATAAGTAATAGCAGGAGATAATATTATATTTTTGCACTAAAATGTCAGTCACTACTCATCAATTAATTCAGTGGAAACAACAAGGGCGGTCAATTGTTGCCCTGACAGCTTATGATTATGCGATCGCCCAACTCATCGATCAAGCCGGCGTAGATATCATCCTAGTCGGCGATTCCCTCGCCATGACAGTCTTAGGCTACGAAACAACCCTACCCATAACCCTCGATGAAATGCTGCACCACGCTAAAGCAGTGCGTCGCGGAGTTAAACAAGCATTAATTGTTGTCGATTTGCCGTTTTTGACTTACCAAGAAAGTCCCCAGCAAGCCATGCACTCGGCCGGGAGAGCTTTGAAAGAAACCGGCGCTCAAGCTGTAAAATTAGAAGGTGGATATCCAGCAATGGCCGCCACAGTTTCGCAGCTAACATCCGCCGGAATTCCGGTGATGGGACACGTCGGTTTAACTCCGCAGTCGGTACACCAACTCGGTTACAAAAAACAAGGAAAAACGGCCCAAGCAGCCGATCGCATCATAGCAGAGTCGATTGCCCTTCAAGAAGCAGGTGCCTTTGCGATCGTCTTAGAACACATTCCCGCAGACTTAGCCGCTCAAATTACCCAAAAACTAACTATTCCCACCATTGGTATCGGCGCCGGGCCGCACTGCGACGGTCAAGTTTTAGTTACTTCCGATTTGTTGGGACTTTCCGAAAAACAGCCGCCTTTTGCGAAAGCTTACGCCAATTTGCGAGAAACAATTACCCAAGCTGTGAAAGATTATTCCCTTGAAGTTAGAGAAGCCAAATTTCCCGAATAGGTTCGTAGTGAGGACTTGAGTCCTTAAAAATGAGGACTAAAATTCTCACTACAAAGCTAATTTACACTTTCGGCTGACCCTCTTCCTCTTTATCCTTCTCAACAGCTTCATCCTCAGATTGACCAACCCCTTCCTTAAAACTCCGCAGCGTTTTGCCCAAAGCATTTCCTAACTCAGGAATCTTCTTGGGGCCGAAAATTAGAATAGCCACCACCGCAACAATGCCCATTTCGGGCAATCCCAGACCAAACATACAAAATCTCCTGTAAAACTTGCTCGATCGTAAGTCAATCTACTGATATTGTTAAAGTATCTACCTTTTTTCCTGCATCCTGCAACAGTAGAATCAAGTTTTATTAAGCTATCCCCCGATAAATAAGAATGTTAGAAACATCCAAGCCTTCTCTGCGCGACCAACAGCACCATCTCATCCGCGATTTAGCAGACCGGATGGAAGCAGTATGGCACCGCTATCTCGACCTCGAACCCTACCACCTGCCCGCTGAGTTGGGATATATAGAAGGGCGCTTGGAAGGAGAAAAACTGATCGTGGAAAACCGCTGCTATCAAACGCCCCAGTTCCGCAAAATACACCTCGAACTCGCTAAAGTGGGGCCCTTGCTTGACATTCTGCACTGCGTGATGTTTCCCAGACCGAATTATGCTTTGCCGATGTTCGGTACGGATATCGTAGCAGGCAAAGGCCAAGTTAGCGCCGCGATCGCAGACCTTTCTCCCCTCAATCCCGATCGAACTTTGTCGGAAACCTACCGAACACAACTGGAAATTTTGCCGATAAAGCAATTTTCTTCTCCCCGCCAAATTCCCGAATGGGGGGATATTTTCTCAGAATTTTGTCTGTTTGTGCGGCCAGAGTCGATCGAAGAAAACAGTCGGTTTTTGGATATTGTTGAATCCTACGTTGAAATTCACTGCAAACAGGCAGTCGCTTCCGAACCAGTCTCTGCCGCCGAAGCATCGGAAATTCTCGACGCTCAAATTTACTACTGCACCCAGCAGCAGCAAAACGACAAAACCCGCCGCGTACTCGAAAAAGCTTTCGGTCAAGATTGGGCCGAACATTACATGACCGAGGTGCTTTTTGATATCCCTAAATAGCTGAAATTGGTTTACAATACTTCACAGTGGGTGAAAAAAACTTAATCAGGAAATCACCTACTTTATAAGTCATGGGAAAGGAATCACCGGTCAAGGATAAATCATTTTTAAAACCCCCAGGACGAGGAATCATCGGTTTAGCGATCGCCGCCACGGTAGTTACCACAGGAGTCGGTTTTTGGCAAGTATCTCAAATTAGAAAAGCCGAAGAGTTAAAGGCGGCGGCGGCGGCGGCGGCTGCAACTCCCGCCGCCACCCGCAACAGCGTCACAGCTTTGGGTAGGTTGACTCCGCAGGGGGAAGTTATCAAATTGTCAGCCCCTTCGGCGTCGGAGGGAGCAAGAATTGAAAAGTTGCAGGTGGAAGAGGGCGATCGAGTCAGTCAAGGACAAATCATAGCAGTTCTCGATACGCGCGATCGGCTCCAAGCAATCCTCCAACAAGCTGACAAAGAAGTCAAAGTCAAACAAGCAGAATTAGCGAAAATTCAAGCAGGCGCAAAAACAGGCGTTGTCGGCGCTCAAAAAGCAGAAGTTGCCAAGTTTGAAGCACAAGTGCAAAGAGAAACCGAAGGCGAAGCAGCCAATATCGCCCGCTTAGAAGCTCAACTGCGAAGAGAAACCGAAGCCGAACAAGCTAACGTCGCCAAATTCGAGGCACAACTTCAAAGAGAAACCGAAGCCGAACAAGCTAATCTTGCCAAATTGGAGGCACAACTCGAAAGAGAAACAGAGGTGCAGCAATCCAAATTGGCTAGGTTAGAAGCTCAATTGCGCGGCGAAATTGCCTCTCAAAACGCTACAGTCGATCGGCTAAAAGCCGAATTAACCAACGCCGAAGCCGAGGAACAACGCAATAAAGAACTCTCCGAAACAGGCGCAATTTCTGCTTCCGCCTACGACACCAAACGCTTAGCAGTAGAGACGGCTCGCCAGAGAGTCAGAGAAGCGCAAGCTGTATTAGAAAAAACAGTGCAAACACTGCAAGAGCAAATAGTCGAAACTCAAGCAACAATCAAACAAACAGTAGAAACTGGCAAGCAGGAAATCAATCAATCCCGAGCCAATCTCAGACGCAAGTTAGAAACAGGCAGGCAGGAAATTAACCAAGCCCGAGCAACCTTAAATCAAAAGATAGAAACTGGTAGAGAACAAATTAATCAAGCCGAAGCAATACTAAAACAAAAAGCAGAAACCGGCCAAGAACAAATCAATCAAGCCAAAGCAAATCTAGACCAAATTGCCGAAGTACGTCCCGAAGACGTGCAAGCCGCCCAAGCCGCCGTCGAAAGTGCGATCGCCACCAGACAAAAAGCTCAAGTAGACTTAAACTTAAGCTACGTCAAAGCACCCGTATCCGGCTACATCCTCAAAGTTCACAGCCGACAAGGAGAAAGTGTCAACACTCCAGATGGCATCGTAGAACTAGGCGGCACCGACCAAATGTACGCCATAGCAGAAGTTTACGAAACCGACATCGCCAAAGTGCGAAACGGCCAGCGCGCAACAGTCACCAGCCCGGTTTTTGCAGGCACTTTGGAAGGAACAGTCGCTCGCATCGGCAAACAAATCGGCAAAAAAGATGTCCTCAATACAGACCCCGCAGCCGACACCGACGCGAGAGTTATCGAAGTAAGAATTCGCCTCGATCCGGAATCGAGCAAGAAAGTTGCAACTCTAACAAACTTGCAGGTTGAAGTTAAAATAGATATCTAAATTTTACGTTAACAGGACTTACGCATGGGGACTCAAGCAACCGGGTATTTTACCGATATTAAGAGTTTTAATAAAATATAAGGGAAAAAAGAACAGGTTTCTCAACACCCGTGCTTAAGTCCTAAAATTCTTCACTCCCAAATTCTAAATCTAAAATCTAAAATCTAAAATCTAAAATAGACTCTTATGGCCAAAATACCACTAGCTTGGGCACAGTTAACCCGCGAAAAAATGCGCTTAGTAATCGCGCTAGCCGGCATTGGATTTGCCGACTTGCTAATGTTTATGCAGTTCGGATTTAGAGACGCGCTATTTGAAAGCTCCATCACCTTTCACTCGAAGTTAAAAGGGGATATTTTTATCACCAGCACCCAGTCTACGGCTTTAATAGCTATGAAAAGCTTTCCCCAGCGTCGCTTGTATCAAGCCTTGAGCTTTAACGGCGTTACATCAATCAGTCCCGTATATTTAGGCTTTGGATTGTGGAAAAACCCCGACCCCAACCAGCGCAATACCCGTCAATTGATGGTAATCGGTTTTGACCCCGCTCATCCCATCTTTGATATGCCTGAAATCCAAAATAATTTGGACAAAATCAAAATTTCGGATGTGGTTTTATTTGACCAAGCTTCCCGCCCGGAGTTTGGGCCAGTAGCAGAAGATTTCAAACAGGGAAAAGTTGTTGAAACTGAAGTTGACAATCGCCGCGTTAGGGTAGATGGTTTATTTACTATAGGGGCCTCTTTCGGTGCCGACGGAAATCTTGTCACCAGCGATTTGAACTTTATGCGGATTTTTTCGACGCGGAGAACAAGAGGTTTAATCGATATAGGTATTGTTCACTTGCAGCCGGGAACAGATGTTAAGGCTGTTGTTGATAAAATGAGGGCAACTTTGCCGAATGATGTGAGAATTTATTCTAAAGAAGAGTTTGTAGATTTTGAAAAAAAATATTGGCAGGAAAGTACCTCAATCGGATTTGTTTTCACTCTCGGCGCGGCAATGGGATTTATCGTTGGGATAGTGATTGTTTATCAAATTCTTTATACTGATGTTACCGATCATTTGCCGGAATACGCTACGCTAAAGGCGATGGGATATAGGGACATTTACTTTTTGGGTGTGGTGTTTCAAGAGGCTTTGATTTTGGCAATTCTTGGCTATTTGCCTGGGTTTGGAGTTTCTTTGGTGCTGTACAATTTAGGGAGAAGTGCTACGAGTTTGCCGATGTATATGACTTTGGCGAAAGCTATGACTGTTTTTATTATGACAGTTGTCATGTGTTCTGTGTCGGGGGCGATCGCAGTTAGGAAGTTGCAGGCGGCTGACCCGGCGGATATTTTTTAAGGAAGGGACGACACGGATTTTGACACGGATACACGGATAGAAGAAGGAAGAATTATGAAATCAAAAATCACAAATCAAAAATAACAAATAACCATGAATACTTTACCAGTTGTCTCAATTAAAAATCTCAATCATTCTTTCGGCGAAGGACAACTTCGCAAACAGACGTTATTTGATATCAACCTCGACATTTATCCGGGCGAAATCGTGCTGATGACAGGGCCTTCGGGGTCTGGTAAAACAACATTGTTAACCTTGATTGGAGCTTTGCGATCGATCCAAGAAGGTAGTCTTAAAATTCTAGGCCAAGAATTGCGGGGAACCGGGAAAAATAAATTAGTTAAAGTCCGCCGCGACATCGGCTATATTTTCCAAGCTCACAATTTGCTCAAATGCTTGACCGCTAGGCAAAATGTGCAAATGTCTTTAGAACTGCACAGTCATCTTTCTCCCCAAGAAACTAATGATAGAATAGAGGGAATGCTGCAAGCTGTAGGCTTGGGAGAAAGAATAGATTATTACCCGGACAGTCTTTCTGGCGGCCAGAAACAAAGAGTTGCGATCGCCCGGGCGTTAGTCAGCCAGCCGAAATTAGTATTAGCAGACGAACCCACAGCAGCACTAGACAGTAAATCAGGTCGAGATGTGGTAGAAATTATGCGAGGTTTGGCCAAAGAACAGCAATGCACTATTTTGCTTGTCACCCACGACAACCGCATTTTAGACATAGCCGATCGCATTATTCACATGGAAGACGGCTACCTCGCACAAGACACATCAACCAGGGTGGCAACCAGCGTTCTTTCGGGAAAATAATATTAACCCACCTACACTTATTTCCGAGAAACGGGACGCTTTCCTCCTACCTTAGCAGGACTTTTTGTCCCACCTTTGGCTGGACTTTTAGAACTACTTTTGCCACTTTTTTGACCCTTAGCTCCTACCAATTGGCCCTCAGTGGCATTTGCAGGTCTGCCGGCAGGCGTTCTCGTAGTCCTAAACGTAACATTCACCCCTTCATTCGACTGTTCCAGCACCAACATCGGCGTCGGCTTGGCTTTTTGATCCCACTCAATATGAACGATGCGACCTTGAATTGTGGGCTGCCAACTGTCGTGGTCGTCTGAAGGACTCAGATAAGTTTCCAAACAGTCAATAATTTGATTAATTGTCGCTGATGTTGCCTGAGTCGGCAGTTTCATCAACTTAATTTGAATCCGAAACAGCACGCGTTTTTCTATTTTTATTGCCGGATCGCCAGTTTCGTATTCGATATCAAACATCGAATCCACTTGCCTGCCGCTGCCCGCATTCCCATTTTTATCTCCCACTGCCCCCTGAGTCGGACGCAGGGCAATACTAATTTTTTCTTTAACTTTTACCTTGATCTGGTTCACAATGGCAAAGTGAAAGACTTCTTCCGCCATCCGCATTCTCAGGTAGTCTAAATTAAAGTCTCGCGAATGGATAAGGTCGGGATTCTTTTCCATCTTTAACATGGTTTCCAGAGCCATTTTGTATTTTTTCTGGAGTTCTCGATTTCTAAACTCCTCAAATTTGAGCTTTTTGCTCAAATCGTCGAGTTTTAGCTTGGTAAACACTGCTAAACCGATAAGCAATAATAACAGTAATCCCGACGCTCCCATGAAGAGTTGGTCTGAGGATGGATCTCCGGGTTTAGCCTGTTTAGGTTTGGGAGAGGCTACTGCCAACCTTGGTTCTACAAGGATTATTTGGGTTGACATGGGCTTTTAAAGGGTAAAATTTGACGCTAGATTTATACAAAACTCCAGAGTAGAGCTGGTAGTGCAACTGGATCAACCAACATTGACATCATTCCACCATCATCTTGGTACAACTGGATTTCTGCAACTGGAGCACGCACCCTCTAATTAATACTTTATCTTTAACTGCAAGCAGGTTTCCGAAATATCCGAAAATCCCGCGCTGGCACTGGCAAATAGAAACGGTGAATTGTCTGTAATATATTATACCAATATATCTAAAAAAAATGTTGGTTCGGCGGTCTCCGTTTCTAGAAAAATAAAAAGAAATACACATAAATTAATAGTAACTCTGGGAGCCAGGAGCGGAAAACATCAAGGAGAACAGCCGACGATCGCCCGGACGATCGAGGGGCGGACGTTGGGAGAGTGCTAATTCCTACTGTTGGCTGACTCCCGCCGTGCAAGCCCACCGGGCGGCTTGCTGTGAGAGTCTGGCTATGGTGCGCTCGAACAACGTCTCCTTAGCTAAGATTACAGCTAATACCACCAATATTCGATCGTGACCTACGAACCCCTGCACCACAAATATCGCCCTCAGACATTTGCCGAATTAGTCGGTCAAGAGGCGATCGCCCAAACCCTCACCAGCGCCATCCTACAAGAGCGCATAGCACCAGCATATCTATTCACCGGCCCCAGAGGCACCGGTAAAACCTCTAGTGCCAGAATTTTCGCCAAATCCCTTAACTGTATTTCTACGGTTGCCCCCACCCCCACACCCTGTGGCAAATGCAACGTTTGCCAAGAAATTGCCCGAGGTTCCACACTAGATGTCATCGAAATTGACGCCGCCAGCAACACCGGAGTAGATAACATTCGGGATTTGATCGAACGAGCTCAATTTGCTCCCGTACAGTGCCGCTATAAAGTATATGTAATCGACGAGTGTTTGACTGGTGATTCTCAGGTAAAAACTAGCGAAGGTCTGATGCGGATCGACAATCCCAACATCAAAGGAAAACAAGTTCTCAGCTATAACGAAACTTCAGAAGTTTGGGAATTTAAAAAAGTTTTGAGGTGGTTAGACCGAGGGGAGAAACAAACACTGGTGATTAAAACCGCCAACCGAGAAATCAGATGTACGGGCAATCATCCAATCAGGACAGAACAGGGATGGATACGAGCAAAAGACGTAAAAGAAGGAGTGAAGATACTATCCCCTGTGAATGTGGGTGCGGCACCCTCATTCACAAAATTGGAACAGATGGACGCTTGCGGAGATTTGCCAGAGGACATCAATTTTACGGGAATACCTACGGACAAAAATCCTACAACTTTGCCTCTATTCTCGAACAGGCTCAAGCCATCCGACCTCTCTGTGCGTGTGGCTGTGGAGAACAACTCGAAATACCAGACTTTTTACAAAAAAAAGGCAAAGGGATTAAGAGCATTCAGTCTCATTGGCAGCGACATCCGTATAAAAAAGGACATGGACTTTGGGATGCAAGAACGGAAAAGTTCTTGGCAAATGCCGAAGTTTTGCAACCAGAAACACTCGGACTCATCTACGGAACATTGCTTGGAGACGGTTTTATCACCTACCCAAATAAATATAGCCGATTTCCAAGATTGGGCTGGACACACGGAGAAAAGCAGCGGGAATGGTTGGAATACAAAGCTTCTTGCCTTTCGACACTGCGACCAAAGTTACGAGTTACACCTAACCGAGGATACGGAAATACATCAGTCTGTTGCAACACAGTCTGCCATCCCCAACTTAGAGATGTCTTTGACGCTGTTAAACCCAACGGAAACGGAAAATACGTCACAATGGATTGGCTCGATCGCGTCACTCCAGAAGGACTTGCTTGGTGGTACATGGATGATGGCTCGCTCAGCATTTCCCCAGAAGGAAGTCCAAGTATCCAAATTCATACAGAAGGATATTCTAGGGCAGAAAATCAACTCCTTGCCAATTGGCTTACAGGTTTGGGATACCCAACAACAACTAAATTTTACAGAAGGTCTAACACCTGTAAAACCTACGACTACATACACATGGGTGCTGAAACCAGTAGAAAATGGGTATCAGACTTTAAAAAGTATTCAATCCCTTCAATGGATTACAAGTTTGGAGACAGTCGAATCTGTAAAAGTCGCTGGAGTCGAGAAAGTTTATGATATTGAAGTAGAAGACAACCACAATTTTGTCGCTAACGGTCTTCTGGTTCATAATTGCCATATGCTAAGCACCCAGGCATTCAACTCTCTACTCAAAACCCTAGAAGAACCGCCAGATCGCGTTGTATTTGTCCTCGCCACAACCGACCCACAAAGAGTATTACCAACTATTATTTCTCGTTGCCAAAAGTTCGACTTCCGCCGCATCCCTCTCGATGCAATGATTGCTCATTTGCACAAAATTGCCCAATTAGAAAATATTAATATTGCCAGCGATGCAGTGCAAATGGTTGCTCAAATCGCCCAAGGTGGTCTGCGAGATGCCGAAAGTTTGCTCGACCAACTAAGCTTATTTCAGGGTGAAGTAACAGTCGAAAAAGTTTGGGATTTAGTCGGTGCAGTCCCTGAAAATGACTTAATGGATTTGCTGCAAGCTATTGATACAGATAACGCTACAGCACTAATAGACATGACCCGCCATCTCATGGATCGCGGTCGGGAACCGCTAATCGTGCTGCAAAGTCTCGCGAGCTTTTACCGAGATTTGCTAATAGCCAAAGCTGCACCGAAACGGTCAGATTTAGTAGCTTTAACATCGGCAACTTGGGAAAAAATGGGGGATTTTGCCCGCAATTGGGATGCGGAGTTGATTTTGGCAGGTCAGAAACATTTGCAAACCCACGAAGTGCAAATTAAAAATACCACTCAGCCGCGTTTATGGCTGGAAGTAACGCTATTGGGATTGTTGCCCTCAGCAATTAGAACTCAGCAGCAATCGGCAGCCGAACCAGCTAAAAATATTACTCCATCACAAATTCACCCCCCCCAACCCAGGGCGGGCACGGGGGCACCGCCCCTACAATCGGGGGGGAGCCAGACATCTAATATTGAACAATCTTCAGTTCCCAATTCGCAAAATCCTCCGCCTCAGTCGCCGCCTGTGGCTAATCGAATACAAAGCACACCTCCTGCAGCGATTCCCGCACCTGTACCAACTGCTGAAACGAATCAAACAAATTATTCACCGACTAATTCAGCCGATGAAATCGATTTAAATCGAGTGTGGGAACAGGTACTTGACCGCGTGCGGCCGCATGGCACTCAATCGCTGCTTCGCCAACATGGACAGCTCGTAATTTTTAGCAATGATACTGCTTATGTTAAGATTAGTTCGCAGCCGTTGCTCAATATGGTTAAAGACAAAGTAGCTAATATTGAAGAAGCTTTTTTGCAAAATTTTAACCGTCGAGTAACCGTAAAAGTGGGCTTGACAAATCCCGCTGAAACTAATAGTTACCGCGCCAAGGATTTGCCCACTTCTAACGGACGTGTTGGCGAAAATCCCAGGAATTATCATTCTGCGGATGATGCCGGCCAACAGGTGCAGAACTCGGCGGCTTCTGAGATTACAAATGATTTTTTCGGGAATGGTGGAGAAGAACAAAAACACCCGCCAGCGCCTGAAAATACTGCCGTTAATGTGCCGGCAATTTCCGAATCGCGATCGCCCACAAACGGCTCTACAGACTCTCAAAATGACTTGAACGCTCAGGCTATAGCGGTGCGTGATGACGCTCAATATGTCGCGAATACGGCTAGGCAATTGGCTGGTATGTTTGGCGGGGAAGTAGTCAATTTGTCGGATGACTTGGAGATTTGGGAGTCGGAAACTTTTAGATTGGAATCTGAACCGGATTTTCCCGAGTTATCTTCTGAGTTAGGTGAGGATGATTTTATAGATTGGTAAATGGCCAAACAGGGCATTGGCCAAACAGGGCATTGGCTTGATGTGATATCAATTCCGGTTGCACTCTTGGACATGATAGAGGAGACGGCAGTGCCGTCTCCTAATTTCGGCTACTAATAATTTCGATGCAACCGGAAACGATATGATATGTTGTACCATGCTCAAGAACAGGCAAGATGCCTGTTCCACAAAGAGTGAATTTTCTTGTGGGGAGTATGGGTTGGGCAGGAGAGCCCGCCCTAAAAGACTTATTGACAATGTGAAAACTTTTAAGCCGATTCCGGTTTTGGTAGCGAAGACGGAAGTACCAACAACTCAGCAGTCGATCGCTTCTCGACCATTTCCTTAGTAATCGTACACCGGGCAACATCCTTGCGCGACGGCAACTCGTACATCACATCCAACATCAATTCTTCGACAATTCCCCGCAGCGCCCGCGCTCCAGTTTTGCGGCGGTATGCTTCCTGGGCGATCGCCCGAATCGCCTCTGGCTTAAAGTCCAACTGCACATTATCCATCTTCAGCAGCTTTTGATACTGCTTAACCAAAGCATTTCGGGGCTCCGTCAAAATCGCCATCAGCGTTTCCTCATCCAGCGGTTCCAACACCGCCGCCACCGGCACCCGCCCGATAAACTCAGGAATCATCCCAAACTTCACCAAATCCTCCGGTTCCAGTTGCTTGAGTACATCAGCCGCCCGCTTTTCCTTCGGCTGAGCTTCTCCGGGCTGAATAAAACCCATTGACTTTTTGCCAGTTCTCTGCTCTATCACTTTTTCCAGACCGACAAAAGCACCGCCGCAGATAAACATGATATTGCTAGTATCAATTTGGATGCAGTCTTGGTAGGGATGCTTGCGCCCGCCTTGGGGAGGTACGTTCGCGATCGTCCCCTCCAGCATTTTCAGCAGCGCCTGCTGCACGCCTTCCCCAGACACATCCCGCGTAATCGAAGGATTTTCGCTCTTGCGGGCTATTTTGTCAATTTCATCAATATAAATAATTCCGCGCTGCGCCTCTTCCACGTCCATATCTGCCACTTGCAGCAGCCGCAGCAAAATATTTTCCACATCTTCCCCGACATAGCCCGCTTCCGTCAGCGTCGTCGCGTCAGCCACCGCAAAGGGTACGTCCAGCATATCCGCCAACGTCTGAGCCAGCAGAGTTTTTCCGCAGCCCGTCGGCCCGATTAACAAAATATTCGATTTTTGCAGTTCTACTTCTTCCGGCGGGTGCTTGCCACTATTTTTGGCATGGATAAAGCTGAGGCGCTTGTAGTGGTTGTAAACAGCCACCGAGAGCACCTTTTTCGCCTCATTTTGCCCGATCGCGTTTTCGTCGAGGTAATTTTTAATTTCCCTCGGCTTCGGAATTTGGCTCATCAACATACTTTTGCCCGAGGTAGCGCGGCGCTTGGGCGTCGTTTCCTGCTTCGGGGTCACCGCCGCAGCAGGCACTGCACTCGAATCAAACAACTCCTCATCTAAAATTTCATTGCACAAGTCCACGCATTCGTCGCAGATATACACCCCGGGCCCTGCGATCAACTTGCGTACTTGCTCTTGAGACTTGCCACAAAACGAACATTTTAGATGGGAGTCGTACTTAGACATAACAGCCTCTTAATTCAGTGCAGTGACATTCTCTCCCGCCGCCGGAAGGTTTTCTTTAGCGATAACTCGATCGACCAAACCGTAATTTTTGGCTTCCTCGGCTGACATAAAAAAGTCGCGCTCTGTATCAGCCTCTAATTTCTCGATCGGTTGACCCGTGTGGTGCGCTAGCAGTTGATTCAGCTTACGCTTATGATAAAGGATTTCTTTGGCTTGAATCTCAATATCAACTGCTTGACCTTGAGCGCCTCCAAGCGGCTGGTGGATCATAATCCGGGAACTCGGAAGAGACATCCGCTTACCGTGGGCTCCTGCTGTCAGCAGAAATGCGCCCATACTGGCTGCCAAACCGTAACAAATCGTCACCACATCCGGGCGGATTTGCTGCATTGTGTCATAAATTGCCATGCCGGCCGTCACCGAGCCGCCGGGGGAATTTATGTACATTTGGACATCTTTTTCTGGGTCTTCGGCATCTAGATACAATAGCTGAGCCACTATTGAGTCAGCAACTTCGTCGGTTACGGGAGTTCCTAAAAACACAATTCGCTCCCGCAGCAAGCGCGAGTAAATGTCAAAGGCCCGCTCGCCCATCCCCGACTGTTCTAGCACCATCGGCACTACATTGCTGGGGCTGGAACTGACATCAAAATCGTTATAGCTTGTAATTAGGTAATTGGAAGATTGAGATACAACCATAAGACACCAGTCAAGGATTCTAGACAATTTGCTGCTGCTGATGAAAGCTTTAAATTAAGCCGCCAGCTTTTAACTATTATGCCTCTTCTGAACGGATATCGGGGGAATGGGGAGTTTTGAGTTTTGAAAGTGCTTTCTGCGCTGGGCGCAACGCTGGAGTGACTCGCAAGGCTCGCGGGGTGAATGAGTTAAAATACTTACTGGTAAATCATCGCTGCTTCTAGTGGACACCGCGAGCTTTTAGTAAGGATCGGGCGCACCCGGAGCTTGTAGTTAAGGATCGGGTGCGCCGTTAAAATCACGGTTCATTTCATGCCCCCAATTAGGACATTTGAACGCATTAAGTTCTATTCTTCGCCTACGACTTCCACTTCAACGCTCGTGGCTGCTTCTGCTGAATCTTCAGCGTCTGATTCTTCTGATTCTGCAGCAGCAGGAGTCAGAGAGCCTTCAGGTAGGAGTTCGATTGTCCCTTTTTCTTCCAACCATTTCAGGGTTTTTTGTTTTAGCAAGTCTTCTGCTACAAATTCCTGCAACCTTTGGGGGTCAAAATCTCCTTTGGGAAACTGCTTTCTGATTTTGGCTACTTCGGCTGCTACTTCTGCTGGTTCAACAGATAAGGATTCCAGCTTGGCTATTTCTGCCAGAGCTAAATTCTGCTTGAGGCGCTCGATTGCTTCCGGGCGCGAGCGTTCCCGCATCGGGCCCATATTTTCTTCCGTAAACAGTTGGTTGATATCTATGCCGTAATTTTTCAATTGGACGGCTTGTTGATTCAACAAATAATCGATTTCGCGATCGACCATTGTTTCGGGAATTTCCACTTCTATTAGCTGCACGAGGGCTGCTGATATAGCTTTTTCCTTATTAGCGGATGTCTTGTTTTCTTGGTCTGCTTTAAACCTAGTTTCGAGCGATTCGCGCAGTTCTGCTAAAGTTTCAAACTCGCTGACTTCTTGGGCGAAGTCGTCGTCCAACTCCGGCAATTCTTTTTCCTTAAGTTCTTTGAGAGTAATCGTAAAGACTGCCGGTTTTCCTGCTAGTTCTTCACTGCTATACTCATCTGGGAACTGCACAGAAACTTCTCTCGTTTCTCCTGGATTCATCCCGATCATGCCTTGGATAAAGCCCGGTACAAACTGATTTTCCGATAATTCTACTTGGAAGTCTTCTGCTTGACCGCCGGGAATTTCTGCGGGAGTTTCGCCTTCAGGTGCTTCCGCAAATCTACCGGAGAAATCAACCAAAGCCATGTCTCCTAACTGAGCCGGCCGACCTTCTACGGGGATTAAAGCAGCTTTGTCCGATCGATATTTTGCCAATACCTCATCTACCTGAGCCTCATCATACTTAGCTTCTTCTGCTTGAAGCTGCAAACCTGTGTACTGACCCATTTTCACTTCGGGTTGTACATCAACCTTCGCCGAAAAAATCAGAGGCTGTTCTGGATCGAACTTAGCCAGTAATTCTTCAAACTCGGTGCGAAGTTCAAAACTGCCAATTGCGGCAATTTTTTCTTGTTCGAGGGCTTTTTGCAGGGAATCATTAATCAAATTTTCCAAAGCCGTCGCCTTCAAACGAGTCTGGCCTAGGCGCTGTAGCAAAACTTGACGGGGAACTTTGCCTTTGCGGAACCCAGGAATATTAACCTCGCGAGCAAATTGTTTAATTACTTGCTCGTAAGCTTGTTTTGACTTTTCTGACGGTACTTCGATTTCCAGACCAATTTGGCTAGCTGGAAGTTTTTCCTGGGTTACTTTCATCGGCTTTTTTGATATTTAACAATAGTGTATTGACACTCCCTGACCTAAAGGACAGGGATTCTTAATTCAGCGACTGACCTTAAAATGTTGCGTCCTTTCGGCAATACTCAAACTTTTTAACCGTAGAAATCCTACCAATTAACGAGCCTGATTCGCAGTCATCCCAGAGGGTCTATCTCCAAAAGCGTACTAGGATATTTACCTAGAGTTCGGGTATGCCCTACCCTACTTAACAAGACTAAATAGTTGGTTTCTCTGGTTAAAGGAACTGTGTTAAGCCCCTAGCTGTTTATAGAGTTTTCGCCGCTCTTTGTCCCCCGGTTTACGCCTAAAAGTGTGTCGTTAACTGTTTTTATGCACTATGGCGCAGGAGTTTAACCTTGACTACTGTAGTCTACTAGAAATTTCCTGACTTTTAGGAAGGGATTTAAGAAATTAAAGCCGTCCTAGAAGGACAGGGTTTTAGACCCAATTTCCTTGATAAAATACATACAAATCTGACTTTGCCTGCATTTTAATTTTGTACGCTTTGACTCGTAACGGCACAACTACAACACCTTTACCGGATGAGACTGTAAGTCATTGCCGGCTACTTTTTTGGCTCTTGCCAAATAGTTTTGGTTTGAGGATACTAGCTTTTGCTGCTAGGAATGTGGAGGTTAAGTCCACTAATTGCCGATGCACCATAGCACATATCGCCCTGTGATGTCAATCTTGCCGGCCTCTGCGGCCAGTCAAAGTCAATGGATGCGCCTGCGAAAATGCAGGTATATCGCAAAACTTAACCGGATGCGGATTGGGCGTGGGCGATTGGCAAAAGATGCTAAACTGGCATTGGGTGCGATCGCACGGATCGATCGGGAAGTTCGATCGCCCTTTTCGCTTAACTGCACCATTGCTATCCTCTCATGCTCCTGATGTCGCATAACATTAATTAAGTTTGATATTGAGAATTGCAGTTATTTAAATTTTTGATTTCGATCGTTTAGACTTTATTTTGTGGAGGAAACTAATTTGTCTCAATCCTATCGAGTTGCCATTTTAGGAGCTACCGGCGCAGTCGGTGCCGAGTTGCTAGAACTATTGCACAGCCGGAGTTTTCCGATTTCTAACTTGAAGCTGCTGGCTTCGGAACGTTCAGCAGGCACAACTTTGCCTTTTGGTGGCGAGATGCTGCCGGTCGAAGCAGTTTCGGCGCGATCTTTTGATAATGTAGATCTGGTGCTCGCCTCTGCCGGCGGCTCTACTTCTAAGTTATGGGCTCCGCAAGCGGTGGCAGCCGGGGCAGTGGTAATTGACAATTCTAGCGCTTTCCGCATGGATGCGACAGTACCGCTAGTGGTTCCCGAAGTCAATCCCCAAGCGGCTGCAGCTCACCGAGGTATAATTGCTAATCCCAACTGCACGACTATTTTGATGGCAGTTGCCGTTTGGCCACTTCACAAAGTTAGACCCATACAGCGCATCGTTGTAGCGACTTACCAGTCGGCCAGCGGGGCGGGGGCGAGGGCAATGGAGGAAATGAAAGCTCAAGCAAGAGCAATTTTGCAGGGGGAAACGCCCCAAACAGATATATTTCCCTACCCGTTAGCATTTAATTTGTTTCCGCACAACACCCCGATTAACGATTTGGGGTATTGTGAAGAAGAGATGAAAATGGTAAACGAAACTCGGAAGATATTTGGTACGGACGAGATTAAAATTACGGCAACTTGTGTGCGGGTTCCCGTACTGCGGGCTCATTCGGAAGCGATTAATCTAGAGTTTGCAGAGCCTTTTAGCGCGATCGAGGCCAGGGAAATCTTAAAGCAGGCAAGCGGGGTTAAGCTGGTAGAAGACTGGCAAGCTAATTATTTCCCGATGCCTGCAGAAGCTAGCGGTAAGGATGAGGTGTTAGTTGGCAGGATTCGTCAAGATATTTCTCACCCCTGCGGGTTGGAAATGTGGCTCTCTGGCGATCAAATCCGCAAAGGGGCGGCTTTAAATGCGGTGCAGATAGCTGAGTTGCTGGCCCAAAAAGATTTGTTGCGAACCCAAGTGGCGGCGGCTTCTAATTAGCGGAAATTCTGGCAATTGGGAAATTGAAATTGGGGATTTTAGATAAACCTTTCATCTGAAATCAAAAATTTAAAATCAAAAATCAACAGTCTAAAATCGGAGAAAGTGTGGTAAAGTTTGGACGGGTTCTGACTGCAATGATTACGCCGTTTAAGGAAGACGGCAGCGTTAACTATGCGGTAGCAGAACAATTGGCAGTTCATTTAGCCGATCGCGGTACAGATAGCTTGGTAGTGTGCGGCACTACAGGCGAGTCTCCCACTATGACCTGGGATGAAGAATACGAATTATTTCAGGTGGTACAAAAGGCGGTGGTCGGTAAGGCGTTGGTAATCGCAGGAGCCGGATCGAATTCTACTTCAGAAGCAGTCGCAGCTACCCAAAAAGCAGCTAAACTCGGGTTAGACGGCTGTTTGCAGGTGGTTCCTTATTACAACAAACCCCCGCAAGAAGGTTTATATAATCATTTTCGGGCGATCGCGCAATCTGCTCCAGAATTGCCTATAATGTTATATAACATCCCCGGTCGCACAGGTCAGAATATGTTGCCGGAGACGGTGGCTCGATTGGCAGAAATCCCCAACATTGTGGCCGTAAAAGAAGCAAGTGGCAACTTGGATCAAGCAAGTCAAATTCGGTGCTTGACATCCCCTGAATTTGCCATCTATTCTGGAGATGATTCCCTAACTTTGCCAATGTTGGCGGTAGGAGGATCTGGTGTAGTTAGCGTAGCCAGCCATCTGGTAGGAGAGCAACTGCAACAGATGATCGAAGCTTTCGAGGCCGGTCAAGTTCAAGTCGCTACCCAGATTCACTTGCAACTTTTTGACCTGTTTAAAGCTCTTTTTCTCACCACAAATCCCATTCCCGTCAAGACAGCTCTCAAACTTCAAGGCTGGGATGTAGGCTCCACCCGTCCGCCACTGTGCGATCCGCCCGTTGAGGTAACTCAAAAGTTAAAGGACGTACTGAATCAGCTAGCCGCAGTATCAGCTAGCAAGACGAGCGAGAACGAGTTTTCAGACAACTGAATATTGGTTGTTATCAGTCATTAGTTCTTAGTCATCAGTCATTAGTAATTAAGTGTTAGTAAGTAGCTAACAGTCAAGGATTAAAGACTGAAGATAGAAGAATGAAGGCTTAAGACAACTGACTGTACGGGATAGTAAAACCCGCCAGGGAGTTTTCCATAAATATTTGGAAAAATATCGCCCTACCAATGAACAGTAGACGACAGACGACAGACGACAGACGACAGACCACAGACCAATAACAAAAATAACTAACAAAGGATACGCATGATCAACAAAAATACAACTGCATCTGCTCTAAAAGTTATTCCCCTCGGCGGGCTGCACGAAATCGGTAAAAACACTTGTGTGTTCGAGTACGGTGACGAAATAATTCTTTTAGATGCCGGTTTAGCGTTCCCTACAGATGGAATGCACGGGGTAAATATTGTCCTCCCAGACATGACTTACCTGCGGGAAAACAGCCACAAAATTAAAGGTATGATCGTGACTCACGGTCACGAAGACCACATAGGCGGCATCCCTTATCACCTCAAACAATTTGAAATTCCGGTCATCTACGGCCCCCGTTTGGCGATGGCTTTGCTAGCGGGAAAAATCGAAGAAGCCGGAGTGTCTCACCGCACTGAATTGAGAACGGTTCGACCGAGGGATACTGTCAGAATTGGCAAGAATTTCTTAGTCGAATACATTCGCAACACTCACTCGATGGCCGACAGTTTTACTGTGGCAATTCACACTCCCGTTGGAATTGTGATCCACACCGGAGACTTTAAAATTGACCACACTCCTGTAGACGGCGAGCATTTTGATTTGCAAAAGCTGGCCGAGTACGGCGAGAAAGGCGTGCTGTGCTTGATCAGCGATTCTACTAACTCGGAAGTTCCCGGTTTTACCGCTTCGGAAAGTTCTGTGGCGCCGAATTTAGACAGAATTATCGCTCAAGCACCGGGACGAGTGATGCTGACGACTTTTGCTTCGTCGGTACACCGATTGCAAATTGTTTTGGACTTGGCTAAGAAAAACAATCGGTATGTCGGAGTGGTTGGCCGGTCGATGCTTAACGTCATCGCTCACTGCCGCAATCTCGGCTACATCAAATGCGAAGATAGTATTTTCAAACCGCTCAAAGAAATCCGCAATTTGCCTGAAGACAAGGTACTGATTTTGACTACAGGTTCCCAAGGCGAACCGATGGCGGCGATGACTCGCATTGCTAACGGCGAACATCACGAACTGAAAATCAGAAAGGGCGATACAGTCATTTTCTCAGCTAATCCGATTCCGGGAAATACGATCGCAGTTGTAAACACGATCGATAAACTGATGATGCTGGGAGCACACGTGGTTTACGGCCGCGACAAAGGCATTCACGTTTCGGGTCACGGTTGTCAAGAAGACCAAAAGTTAATGATTAACATGACTCGTCCCAAGTTCTTCTTGCCGGTTCACGGGGAACACCGGATGCTGATCCAGCACTCCAAGACGGCTCAAAGCATGGGCATTCCCGCTAGCAATATGGTGATTATTGACAACGGCGATGTCGTAGAGTTGACCGAAAATTCAATCCGAGTCGCTGGTCAAGTGCCTTCAGGAATTGAATTAGTAGATTCTTCTCGATCAGGCGTTGTCAAAGCGAGCGTCCTCAAGGAACGTCAGCAGTTGGCCGGAGATGGCGTTGTAACTGTAGCGGCGGCTTTGAATTGGGAAGGCAAATTAGTTGCTAAGCCGGAAGTACACTTGAAAGGTGTGGTGACATCAGCCGATCGCGCGGAGGTGATCAAATTAATCACTCAAACCATTGAAACAGTTTTGAGCGATCGCTGGTCAGAATTTGTCAAACCCGCCACTGCTGACTCGCAAGTTGACATTGACTGGGTAGGAGTGCAAACCCAAATAGAAAAAGCAATTCAGCGGGTAATGCGCCGCGAACTGCAAAGCAATCCAATGCTGGTATTCCTGATGCAAATTCCTGAAGAAGCAGTGCGATCGGAAAAAGCAGCAGTATCTCCAGGTTCCTTGGAAGCACCTAAGCTATTATCCTCGCCTTCATCGCCCTCCCCATCATCGCCATCATCCCCATCCTTGCCATCTCCTGCCAATCAGGTGACGGGCAGGCGCCGTCCCCGGACTGCTGCAAGGGCAGCTTCTTAGGGCGATAATTCTCGGACGCACTGCGAACACAGAAAGGAGTTTTAGGTTTTGTAGTTGCGCTTGGGTACCCAAGCGCAACTACAAACCTAGATTTGATTTCATCAGTACCTCCACCTCAAAAAATGTCAGTATAGATCGACGTAACTCCTGATATGAATTCCGGTTGTATTGGAATGATTAAACCGCAGAGGGCGCAGAGGATACAGAGAAAGGGAAGAGAGAGATGAATCATTCCGATGCCAACGGATTTGATATGAGATCTATCTTGCTAAGACATTTAAACTTGTCAAGATTGAAGAGTTGGGACTCGATGTATTTTAGGAAGCAGTCTTAGAGAAAACCCCCAATCGCTACAATTTTTTGGAATGCCCGCAGGAAAAAGCCGGTGGATTTTGGTGTTTTTGGGATTATTTTTACTGCTGTGTTTGGACACGGTTTACTCTGGGAGTCTCTTTTCCAAACCTTTTAAGCGGAATGGAAACATGATGACAGCTACTTACCAAATCCGGGATTTGTAGGATTTTCTCGGTTAGCGAAGGAGTAGTTTTTAAACCGTAAATAAACGCAAGTGAACGCAGATAGATTTAAATAACTATCTGCGTTCACTTGCGTTTATTTTAAAATTAATCAGCCACCAGCAACGGCAGGAACAATGCTGACTTCATCGCCATCTTGTAGGGCTGTTTTTGAGCCATCTAAAAAGCGGATGTCTTCGCTGTTGACGTAGAAGTTGAGAAATCTCCGGGGTTCTCCCTTTTCGTCGCACAGGCTTTTTTTGATGCCGGGACAATTTGTTTCCAGCGATTCAATTAGTTCGGAAATGTTATCGCCAGCGCATTCGATGGTGGCTTGATTGTTGGTAAATTTTTGCAGGGGAGTGGGAATTAAAACTTTGACGGTCATTTTTTTAGTCCTTAGTCAGTAGTCATTTATTAGTTATTAGTCCTCAGTCATTAGTCCTCAGTAATCAGTCAGTAGTCATCAGTCAATAGCTTAACAAGCAATGACTAATGACTGCCGATTACTGGCTAATAGCTGTTAAACCGAAACTTGTTGCCATTCTAAGCGTTCGAGGGTGCGGGCCCGTTCTAGGGCGCGCTCGAACGCTTCTAGTTTCGGTTCGAGGGTGATGGGTTCGCCGATGTAGCCTTGAACTGCTTCTTGCGTTTTCAAACCGTTGCCGGTGATGTAAGCGACGGTGGTTTCATCGGGATTGATTTTACCTGCTTCTACAAGTTTCTTCAAGACTGCGATGGTCGTGCCGCCTGCGGTTTCTGTGAATATGCCTTCAGTTTCTGCTAGCAGTTTCATGCCTTCGATGATTTCGGTGTCGCTGACGGATTCAATGTTGCCGTTGGTTTTGCGAGCGATTTCCAAGGCGTACATACCGTCGGCTGGATTGCCGATCGCGATCGACTTAGCAATTGTATTCGGTTTCACCGGTTTTACGAAATCACGGTCTTCGCGGAATGCTTGAGCGATGGGGGAACAGCCGTCAGCTTGGGCGCCGCTGAACCGAACTTTCTTTTCGTCAACTAAACCGACTTCGATGAATTCTTGAAAACCTTTGTAAATTTTTGTGAACAAAGAGCCGGAGGCGAGGGGAGCGACGATGTGATCTGGCAATTGCCAGCCTAGCTGTTCGGCCACTTCGTAACCGAGGGTTTTTGAGCCTTCAGAATAGTAGGGACGCAAGTTGATATTGACAAATCCCCAGCCATGTGTATTGGCGACTTCGCAACAGAGACGGTTAACTTGGTCGTAGTTGCCGTGAACTGCCATGACAGTTGGATTGTAAATCAGAGTGCCGAGGACTTTGCCGGCTTCTAAGTCGGAGGGGATGAAAACTACGCAGTCGAGTCCAGCGTGGGCGGCGATCGCAGCCGTAGAGTTAGCTAAATTACCGGTGCTGGCACAGGATACCGTTGTGAAACCCAATTCTCTGGCTCTGCTGAGGGCGACTGACACCACTCTGTCTTTGAAGCTGAGAGTGGGCATATTGACGGCATCGTTTTTAATATAAAGATTTTTTAGACCGAGGCGGCGCGCCAAGCGGTGGGATTTTAATAGAGGAGTCATCCCAGTGCCGACATCGATGACGTTATCTGTAGCAACTGGTAAAAATGCGCGGTAGCGCCAGATCGAGTTGGGGCCGGCTTCGATGGTTTGGCGAGTGACGCTGCGGCGGATGGCGTCGTAGTCGTACTTGACTTCAAGCGGGCCAAAACAGCAATCGCAGACGTGCTTGGCTTGGAGTGCGTACTCTTCACCGCATTCTTTACATTTAAGGGCTGTGAAGGTTGCTGCTGTGGATTGGGTTCTGGTCGCCTGGGTCATAGCTCAACTCTCTAGTTTTGCGATGTTTTCTAATTCTTGTGCAAGATTAGCACGGTCAATTTACCCCGTCAACCATACCCGATTTTTTTAGTCGGGATTGATTTTTCAGTTACTTTTGAGTTAAAAAGTGGTGTATTTAACTTTGATATTTGGGCGGGCGGGACGCCCACCCCACAAGGATTTGACTTGTTTTCAGGATCGGGCTCTTAATCCAGATTGTCAGGCCCGCACGCGAGCCCGATCGAGCTCAAGGATGATTTGCCGACGGAATTGTTACAAAACTTAATAAATCTTTTTTGGGATCACAATTGGGCAGTCGTGCGATCGAGCACAACTACAAAACCTCGAATTTTTGATTAACCAACTTAGCCTAGCCGCCGCTGACGGGGGGGATGAGTACAACTTCGTCGCCGTCTTGGAGGATGGTGTCGGGGGAGACGAATTCCAGGTTGAGGCCGAAGCGGGTGCGATCGCGCCATTGTTCTAATTGAGGATATTGGGCGATCGAGCTTTCGAGCACTTGAGACACTGGGGTTTCGGGAGGAAGTTCTAATGTAAGTTCCGAAACGCCGTAGGCTTCACCGAAGGCGGCGAACAGTTTAACTGTGACGGTAATTGAAGAGTCAGACACGGTAGTTTAGTGCGATCGACGGTTTGGCAATTATCAACTACACCATACAATTAATTAGGAATTAGGCGCGCCGAGGCTTAGAATTGAAAGCGGCAACCTCTAGTTAAGTTTTACCCCATCGGGTAAAGATGATAGTTGATTGCAGCAAAAAGTCTTAACAAGATTGTATGCCGATCGCTCTCACCAACCAGGCGTTAGAAGCAGTTGGCATCCAGTTAGATGCAGCTAGCTAAGGTCTAGTTGGCTGCTGTTGAGGCTAATGCGAGAATATTTTTTGAGGATGCGGTATAGATACTTTACGGTAATTGTGGGAGAGTACAAAAAGCTCGCACTACATTTAGCAGGCAACAACGCAGACAAGGCCCGGCCTACCCGCTTCTCCTGACAAAAAATCAGGTTATCAAGTGCGGGATGGAACGATAAAACCTTTGCCCTGCTTAGCAAGCTAGCCGTTCTATCTAAGAAGAATACTGAAGTTAACGCGATAGAAATATATGGCCAATAACGATTTTAAAGTGCTTCAAATTATTGAAGCTAAAGGCTGGTATGCCTTTGGGAGCACGAAGCAAAGCCAGCACGTTGAGAGATGGGTAAGACCTGTCGTGTGTTGGGTTTTAATAGAAGATAAAAAAAAGCGACGGGTTGTGACAGCTACCGCTAGCTATCAGATCCAGATTGACGACAAAGAAGTCGAGTTTTTTGCCCACGAAAGCGAAATTCAAGATCTGGAGAGTCTCCCCAAGTCTGTCTCGGTATCGGAATTTCTGAAAACAGAAGATTGAGAGAAGGGCAGAAGGAGATAATTTAATAAGTTATTAATTATTCCTTAGTGATTCCTTAAACTTGCTGTCGGATTCTATGGGAATTAGAGGCAGAAGCTCTAGATTGGGGAGAGGGGGAGATGAGGACAGGGGGAGAATTTATACTTTTGCTTTGCCTTCTGCATCTTGTCTCCAATGCCTCAAGTAGCCCAAAAAATAAAGAGGCCGGAAGATTGCTGGCAATGCCAACGCGCTTCCGACCTTGCTGAATAACAGGGTATGCATATGTTTTTAAAGTATGGCAGGCAGGCTTTTGAGATATCAAGAGGACTATTGCAATCACCCACTTTTGCTTTTAGGCTGTGTTTGCAAGGTTCATATCATTTTAGACTGAAAATTTGAAAAGTGAGAGGGGGCGAGGGTTACAGGTTAAGGATTCTAGCTATTTATCTGTAGCGGGTGCTACAAAAAATGGTGGCATTTGCGGACGATCGCACCTTCTCCCTAAATGGTGGGCACTCAAAGCAGAAAGTTCGATCGCCCGCTGCCACCGCTGCGACATCAAACCCCACTAGCGACAGGTTCAGGCATCTGCTGCCGCATCCGCCGCCCCTGCAGAGCCATCCGCACGCCGCCGGCAGGCCCTAAAGTCACCCCTCGGCGTTTGGCCTGTACGGGCTTTTTCTCGGCCAATACTAGGTCGAAATCGCGCAAAATGGTTGCCAGCACGAGTTTCATCTCCAACTGCGCCAGGGCCAAGCCGATACAGCGGCGGCTGCCGCCTCCAAAGGGCAAATACTCATAAGGCGAGAATTGCCTCTCCAAAAACCGTTCCGGTTTAAATTGCAGGGGTTCTGGATACAAATCCTCCCGTCTGTGGGTCAAATAAATCGAGCCGACGACAACCGTTCCCGGTTCGAGTTGATGTCCCATCAGTTCCACGGGCCTGAGTACTTCTCGCGAAAACGTCAGCATTGCGACCGGGTAAATTCGCAGCGTCTCCTGACAAACTGCACTCAGGTAAGGTAAGCGGAAAATCTCCATCGGGTCGGGATTTTCTCCCAAACTGTCCAATTCTTGCAGCAACTTCTGGCGCACCGAGGGCAAGTGGTGAATCCAGTAAAACGCCCAAGCTAGGGCCGTTGCTGTGGTTTCGTGGCCTGCAAGCAGCAGCGTCATCAACTCGTCGCGCAATTCTTCATTCGTCATTGGTTGCCCGTTTTCGTCGCGGGCGGCCATCATTAAGCTGAGAATGTCGGTGCGGTTGGCGTCTGGTTGCAACCTGCGTTCTTCAATTTCGGCATATATCAGATCGTCAAGTTTCTGCTTCCGCTGTTTCATGCGTCCCCAAGGACTCCAAGAACCCCAATCTTGCTGCATCCAGCCGAAAAACAGCATACTCGATCGCAACGGAGAACCAGTCATATCCAGGACTGAGGTAAGTAGGGGCTTGATCTCTTCCAACCGCGGCCCGTCATCCAGGCCGAAGACAGCTTGTAAGATTACCCGCATGGTGACTTCCTGCATGGCGCTGCGGGCCACAAAAGCTCGATCGACCGACCACTTGCTGGCCACATCTTGAGCGATAGCGCAAATTAGTTGGCCGTAATTCCGCATCCGTTCCCCGTGAAAAGGTGGCATCAATAATTGGCGCGATCGTTTGTGCCTTTCTCCTGAGAGAAGAATCATGGATTGTTCTCCCATCAAGGGTTTTAGGAGGCTGTTCAGGCTGCCTGGAGCGTGAAACGCGCTGCTATTGAGCATCTCCTGGACAGCTTGGGGGTGGTGGATCATCACCCATGGTTTCCCGTTGTTCACTTGAGCTGTGAAAATGTCGCCGTATTGTTTGGCACATTTATCCATGTATCTCAGCGGATCGCCGATCCATTGAATTAGCTGCACAAGGGCTGGAGCTTTGGGGCCGTTAGGTAGTGTCATAGGAATTACCGGGGTTTGGGTCACAGGACTTAGCAGTATCAACAAATCTCAAAGGATATGAAGGTTTGTTCAATCTCTCCCAACCCTTGTTTTTAAGGGGAGAATTGCGTAAGTCCCATCTCCAATAATTTTAATAGCTTATTCTCGAACGGTGCTCAAAATATCCTCTCCAAGCTCTGTAAAACGAACAGTTTTGATTTGCCAAGGAGCATAACTGGTTAAAGTTTGGCGCACGCCCCCGAACAAACCTAACATTTGACAACTGGACAGATTTTGCAATTTCTGCCGCGAATTTCCGGAGGCTCGCAGATCCACGGTAGCTATTCCGAGGTCGCGATCGATCTTGAGGCGATAACCAGCCAAACCAAGACTATCGAAAATCTGCTGCTTTAACACTTCATTAACCGCCGATGACATTAACTGGTTGTCTGGACCTGTAACTGTTTCCGGCTTCAGAGTTTGACACAGATTGTCTACCTTATAAACCGTAACGGTGCCAGTATTCTCTGAGACTGCCACACTGCCTAAAACTGAGGCAACAGAGTTAGAGGACTGCGTTAATTGACTCGATCGAGCCTCAATTTGATTTCCCATTAGTTGTAAGTGTGGGAACTGAGGCGGGCTTGCTGGGAATTGCCTCTGGTTTTCGGCCGAGTTAGCTGCATCATAGCTAGAACAACTGCTAGCGCCGGTCAGAATTAATCCAGTCGCTAAATACCCGAACTGTTTGCAGATACGGTTCATAGTTTTTAATACTTTACTAAACGTCAGTGTATGGAGGGTGAACTCTGGTCGTAGAAAGCACTTAAGCCCTGATTACACTCACTTAGAAGTATTTCCCGCAGTACGGAGATGAAAACAAGTTAAGAGTTCTTGTTAATACCTTGATTTTAGTGTTAGATCAGGTAAAAGGGGTTGTACCCCTCAGGGGTGTAACCCAGCAGTATACCTGTCTCAGCAGATCAAGCTTGCGACCCAGCTCGTAAGTGATATCAAATACCTTGTCAGTGGTGTGATGTACCGTTGCAACTCGATTTCTTGCAAGGTCTGAGGTGAAAAGCCTCTTTCCCGTTGGTAAAAGCCTGAGTTTGATTAGTAGTAATGAGGACAGAATTCCGACTTGCGCGCGCATTTTAAGCTCGGCTTCGGAGGGCTTTTTTAACAGCGCCGAAATCGCGGTTAGAGGGAACGTGCAAGTCGCGAACAATATCAAAACTTACGCATCAAGAGCAAAGAAACCGGGTTTTTTAACCAGGCCTAAGGGCTGCAACGAAGTGTTTTCGTAAAAAAAACTGGTTTCTGGTCAAGTCGCGAATCACATAATTCCCCAGTCAGCGGATCTGTAACGAACAGGCGTGTCAAGGCTGTTATCGCAGCATTCGGTGATTTTTGTGCCGAATCTCATAAAACACAGTGAAAAAATCATGAAACAGAAATTATGGACAAAAGTTTTGGCGGCAACAGCGATCGCCCTCACCGGCCTGACGGTTGCTTCTCAACCGAGTTACGCTCGGCGAGCACAGGGGGAAAGTGGATTTTGGTGCAGTACCTCGACCGGTGCGCCGGTGACAGTGTACCAAAACGCTCAAGGTGCCGTAGAGCCTTGGATTGAGTGGACTTCCGATTATTTCTCCGGTTCTGGGTACGATCCGGCAACTCGGTGTCAATTAGTGAGTCAACGCCTCGAAACCTATCGCCGCCGACGAATGCTTAAGTACATTACTGCAGGTCAGATGAACGGCCAGAACGTCATCTGCACAGCGAATCAAGTCAATGGGCGGTGTCAAAATTTGATTTATACCCTCAGACCCGGCCAAGACCCGATCGGCTCTTTGTATAATTTGTTGGCTTGGCGCCAAGGATATGTCGGGATGCCGTCTTTTGATGAAACCAGTAAAATTCCTTACATTGATGTCAGCGAAAAGCTAGGGGAAAACACTGCCGATGGGGCGCAACTGCCCTCTTTTCCTCACCGTTCGGACAGCCTTAAAGATTGGCAAATTTTCCTCCATCCCATCACCAATTCCCAGGATTGAGGTCGAAAAGTTGGCGCGTCAAACAGCGGTATGAATCCCGACGGGAATATCTTCTGGTTCTGGGACGATCGTCCGGCAGCAGGGCCAAACCTATACGGTGCTGACTAACTAGCACGTTGTGGCGATCGGACAATGGTCACCGACGACGGTTTCCTCCACCCACTGCTGCGAGTTCCGAGGCGGCTGGGCAATAGCGATCTGGCGATCGTTCTGTTTCGCAGCGCGAGCGAGTATAAAATAGCACTATTCAGCCTTGAGCCCGGAGCGGTGTCTGAGCCAGTGTTGGCAGTCGGCTTTCCTGCGGGTGCTGAGGTTGGGGCTTTGGCGGTGACGCGGGCTTCGTTTCGGTGCTGCTACCCAAATCTTTGCCTCAAGGTTATATTGGGCTATACAAATGAGGTTAAAATCGGTATGAGTGGCGGCCCGATTTTTAATGCCAAAGGTTTCTTGCTTGGGATTAACGGTAGGGGCAAGTATCGAGATCCAACTTTTGGCGTCTATGCTTTTGAAGATGGAAGTGAACCAACAGCGGAATTATTGGAGCAAGACTTAAGTGCCAAATAGTTCGCTAAACTTTTCCATACTTAATCGCCCTTGAGGAAGTTCTATGTTTGCCGTTAAACGAGCGCTAAAATTGAATAACAACGAAGCGAATTTGATGGCAAGACACGCAGGATTCCGGCGTGTAGTATTTAATTTTGGATTAAGCCTGCGAACTCAAATGTATAGCGAGGGGAAATTTACAGACTCGAAGGTAATCAACGAAGTCAAAAAAGTTCTCACCAACTACGTCAAGAAAAAGCCTGAATTCGGCTGGATGAACCAGTTGTCTAGTCGAGTTTACCAAAATGCGTTAATCGATCTAAAAGATGCGTTTAGTCGGTATCGCTCTGGGAAAGCAGGTCATCCAAGATTCGCTAGTCGCCGAGACGGTCAATCTTTTACAGTCGATTCGTCTAGCGGAAAAGTTCTACTAAGCGCTGGCAACACTATAAAGATTCCTACCTTGGGAACTTTTCGGCTCTACGAAGCCCTAGAATGCGGTTACGTGTCTCAAACTTTTACGATTTCAAAAGAAGGAAGTCGTTGGTTTGTTTCCTTCTGTGTTGACGCCGAACGTTTACCAGTTCAACAGTCTCAGGCATCCGTGGGAATCGATGTGGGCATTAAATATGCGGCCACGCTGTCAAACCAGCAGGTCTTTGATGCACCAAAACCCTTAAAGCAAGCGAAAACCAAACTTGCTACTTTGCAGCGCCAAGCATCAAAACAGGTCAAAGGCTCCCAAAACCAAGGCAAAACCTATAATAAGATCGGCCGACTCCACGCGCGGATAGCTTGCATTCGCCTAGATTTTCTTCACAAGTTAACAACTTATTTAGCCAAAAAATTCAAGCGAATTTTGATTGAAGACTTGAATATAAAAGGCATGATGGCGAATCACAAGTTAGCTGGGGCAATATCCGATCTAGGATTTTACGAATTCAAACGCCAACTTGATTACAAGTGCAAAATGTATGGAGCAGCTTTAGTGCTGGTAGATAAATGGTTTCCTAGCTCTAAAACCTGTTCTAATTGTGGCAATAAAAAAGATATGCCACTAAGCGTTCGGACTTTTGACTGTCCTGCTTGTGGCAGATATTTAGATCGTGATTTGAATGCGAGTTTAAATATTTTAAACTGGGAACCCTCGGCTTGAGGGGGATAGCCTACTTATCTTGGGATTAGCCGTCTACCCAACAGCGTAGGAAGTGAACTCGGATTGTGTCTAAAAACGATTTTAGACAAGTTTAGGTAAGTTTTACAAAGCAGAAAATGGTTAAATCCAGTTGGGGAATTCCGATGAGTATATATTTGCAGTTCGCCTCGTTTCATCTAGGGAGTTATCGATGAATGTGTGGAGTTTGCGGTTTGACGCGCTGACAATCATCTTGACAGGTGCATTAACAGTGACGGCGGTTGTCAGCCAACAATATGCTGCCTGTGCCAAAACAGCAGAAGAAATTGCCCAGCTAGCGACGTTGACAACTGTGGAAGTCAACAATACGCTGGGTTTTTTGGCTAGTGGATCGGGAGTAATTATTGCCAAACAGGGTAATATTTACACTGTTCTGACAGCTAATCATGTGGTGGCAAGCCTCGCTCAAAAATACAGCATTCGCACTCATTTAGAGAAGGATTATGCTGCAATTAGAATACAGCGACTACCGAAAGATGACAGGGATATAGACTTGGCTTTGATACAGTTTCAGAGCCGAGAACAGTATCCAGTAGCACCAATGGGCGAGTCAGAACGTGCTGTTGTTGGTTCTGCTATTTACGTTTCTGGCTATCCGCTGCCTATTTCCGGATTTGAACGAAAACTTGAGTTTACTGCTGGTATCATCTCTTCTCGCTTGGGCAGCGCCTCATCGGGGTATCGTCTGCGCTACCAAGCTGTAACCAGGCGCGGGATGAGCGGCGGGCCTGTATTTGATGCTGATGGCAGGGTGGTAGGAATTCACGGCCAGGGGGATACTGTTGGTACAATTAGGAGTCAGTGGAACGGTCAGATTGAGGAGATAAAAACGGGGTTGAACGCGGCAATCCCGATCGATGCTTTTAGGGAGTTGCTATCACAAAATAAGCCTAACGGCTTTGATATTCTCAGCAATCTTTCTATCAGCAGCGCATCTGGTCAAAACCAGCCGAGTTTGGGTTATGGAGGATTTGTGTGCGATACCTCGACGGGCGAGCCGGTAACTGTGTATCAAAATCCGCAAGGGTTCAGGGAGCCTTGGATTCGCTGGAATTCTAATTTCTTTTCTAGTTCGGGCTACGATCCTCTAACTCGCTGCCAACAAGTGACTCAGCGCCTTGAAAATTATAACCGAAATAAACAGCTAAATTATGTCACGGTGGGTATTGTAAATAACCAGAAAGCGATTTGCACGACAAGCCGCGTTAATGGGCCTTGCGAAGGTTTGATCTACACGCTGCGCCGCGATCAAGATCCGACTCCTGCACTTAGCAGTTTTTTTGTTTGGCTGGGGAATCAAAAGGCTGTGCCTTCTCTTTCTGAAAGCGGTACTGCGCTTTATATCGATGTCCGGGAACGGCTGGAACAATTTTAGATTTGGGATTTGAGATGGATTAGTAATGGGTAAACACAGAACCCCAACTTTTTTAATAAGTCGGGGTTCTCAAATAACTACTTATTAGCTTAAAAATTGAGATATTTTACTTATTTATCACTGACATAATAGAACTCATGATTTTTTGGAACACGGAAGCTATAAAATTACTGTTACATTAATCCAATCTAAATTTTTCAGGTATAAAGCATGACTGCAACTACGCCGAAGGCAACGTCAGCAATTCCCAGTTTTTGCGAAGGAATCCAGTATTTCTCCGAAAGTGTGCCGGGTTTTGAGACTTACGGGAAAGCACCTGCGATCGCCGAGGGTACTGGGGCAATTGCCGATCCTGCCGATCCCGTCGCCGTCTTTCAAACGATGCTGGGAGCAGACGCCCTGCGCTACCTGACGCTGCAAGTTACCGCCAGCAAGGCATCGGGACATCCAGGGGGTTTCGCTAGCCAAGCTGAGGCTTATGCTGCTTTGGTGATGCTCGGACACAAGAACATTGTCACCGAAGTCGGCCATCACGCGCCAGGATTTTACAGCGCCATGTTTCTCGATCGATCTTTGGAGGATATGGGAATTGTTAACGTGCAGCAAGTGCGCGATAAATTCCGAGAAAAAGACGGTTTATTAGGACATCTTTCCGGTTTCATTCCCGGCCTTTTAGCACCGGCTGGTCCCCTCGGACAAGGGCAGCATTTCGCAATGGCTGGAGCGCTTTTGCACCGCGAAAAACTGTTTGCTTTCACAATGGGCGACGGCGGCATGGGCGAACCCTATCCGATGAGCAGTATGGCGCATTTCCACACTGCTTATCCGAGTGTTACTAACTTTTTGCCTGTGTTGGTTTGGAACGGATATTCTCAGGAACATCACAGCATGGTTTCGACTAAAACTAATGCTGAAATGATTGCTTATTGGCAAGGTAACGGTTTTGAAGAAGTTATCTTAGTTGATGCTAAGGAATTTGACGATAAAAATCAACCGGAAGATTATGTTGACAGCACTGCTTTTTCGCTCGAACAGCGCATGGCATTTACCAAAGCTGTTTTACAAGGAGTTGACAAAGCGGCAAAATCTGCTCTCGGCGGCAAATTAACTGTGTTTATTATCAAACAGTTGAAAGGTGCCGGCGTCCACGCGCGCGGAGCAAAATCTCACAACCTTTATCCGAAAGATACGCTGGATGCTCAGCACATTATCAGTGCTTTAAAAGAGCGCGCTTTGACTGCTGCTGCTTGGGAGTTGGTGCGGACAAATTGCGAGCGTGCGGGCGGCGGGCCGGCGGCGAAAACAGTTGTTACTGAGTTTACATTGCCGCTGGCAGATTTAGGCGAATTGCCTTTAGAAGAATTTGCTGTTGGGGGAGAACCGAAGATTTCGACAACAGCAATGGGGGTTTTGGTAGGGAAAGTTGGCGAGCGCGATCGTAATTTTCTTGTCACTAATGCTGACGGCAATGAAGCATCGGCAATTGCCAATATCAACCAAGCTCTCAAGATTATTCACCCGACCACAGATGACCTGTACAATCAATCGCCAAACGGTCAAGTTTACGAACCTTTGAGCGAAGATGCTTGCGCTGGTTTAGCCGTAGGTTTATCGCTATTCGGAGCGCGGAGTTTGTGGTGTTCCTACGAATCTTTTGCCATCAACGGTTTACCAATTTGGCAAACTGTAACCCAAGCAATGGCAGAATTGCGCCGTCCAACTCCGGCAACTGTCACCTTATTTACAGCGGGTGCATTGGAACAAGGCCGCAACGGTTGGACGCACCAGCGGCCGGAAATTGAGGCTTATTTTGCGGCGATGATGCGGAACGGAAATGTGTTTCCTTTGTTTCCACCGGATGCTAACAGCATTCAAGCTTGTTACGAGTGGGCTTTGACTGCTAAAAATAAGGGAGTTGTGATTACTGCGAGCAAGTCGCCGCTACCAATTCGCACTACTTTTGAACAGAATCGCCAAGGTTTGCAAGACGGTGCAATAGTGCTGCACGAAATCGATTCCCCGCAAGCTCCCCACAATCAAGGGGGGAGCAAGAAAGTTGTGTTTGCAGTTGTCGGCGACATGACGTTAATGCCTGTGTTTGAAGCGGCGGCATTTTTGGAAACAGAAGGGATTGGAGTGCGAATTGTTTCTGTTGTGAATCCTCGGCGTTTGTACCGTCAAGGCGATGTTGCTTGGGATACTTGTTCGGAAGCTGACGGCGGCTTTTTGAGCGATGAGAAATTTGCCGAATTGTTTGGCGGAGATGCCTTGATTGGCGTGACAGGCGGTGCTTCTGGGATGTTAGAACCTGTGATGCTCCGCAGCAATTGCAAGCGGGATACTTTCGCTTGGAAGCGGGGGGAAACTACTGCTAGTGCTGGTCAGTTGATGGCGTTTAATGGGTTGACTGCTGAGGCGTTGACTAAAAGGGCGATCGAGCTAGTTCATTAAGTTAGAATGTGAGTGAATGCCCCTGCCTGGTTTGTGCTGGGTAGGGGCTAGTAATATTCAAGTAGGATGGTGATACCTATGACAGCAAAAATTTTAGAAGAAATAGGTACGCTTGCAGAACAGCGATTGAGTCTCCCCGGTTATTATACTTGGGAGCAATTTGAGGCGATCGAATCTTTGATGGCCGACTCTCCGGGTTTGCGGATAACTTATCTTGATGGGTGGATCGAGTTTATGACAGTGGGCGAAGAACATGAAAGCTTTAAAAAAGCGCTCGCTATATTACTGGAAGCATACTTTTTTGAACTCGGAATTGAATTCTTTCCTGTAGGGAGTGCAACTCGCAGAGACCGGGCAAGAGATGTATCATTTGAACCAGACGAGTCTTATTATATAGGTTCAAGAAAAGAGCATCCCGATTTAGCCGTGGAAGTAACGATTACTAGCGGTAGCACAAGTAAACTAGCTAAATATCTGCGACTTCGCATTGCTGAAGTTTGGTTTTGGGAAAATAATCGGCTTGCTGTCTATCGGCTGCGCGAGGATGATTACGAGCAAGTTTCAAGAAGTGAGTTTTTGCCGGAGTTGGATTTAGAATTGCTGGTGCGTTGCGTTTTAATGCCTTCAAGGATTGAGGCAAGGACAGAGTTTCTTAATGGGCTTCGGCAAGTGGGTTGAATGCTGAGGAGTTGGTAAAAAGTGCGATCGTCTACGAGGGCTTCGGTAACGACTTGATTGGTTAAGCTAAAATGTGACCGACAATCATTGGCTCTCACAAATAACCTTTGCGCGATCGGCTCCAACGATTGGTTAGACTTATAAATGTAAAATTACTAAATTATTCCTATCTCTCTTCCTTCATCTGCGTGAATCAGCGTCAATCCATTGTTATCTGCGGTTAATAAATTCTCTTTTTTTAACCGCAGATATAGGCAGATTAACACAGATTAACGCAGATGGATTATCTCAAGTCTGGTTGCACGAACCGTGATTTTTGGCTGTTGACTAGATTTGACGCCCGACGATGCTACCCGATTTGAGCTGATAGGATTCTAGAGCTATACGTGCAGCTTTCACCTAATGCTGAGGGGATAATTTATTCTGAAGTTTTTCCTGGTTGGCTGTTAAGTAAGTTTGCTTTGTTAGCTCGGAATGTAGCGAGAGTGCTAGAGGTTGTGCTGTGAGGGGACATCAATATTGTGTGAAATATCTGTCTAAATTTTATTGCTTTTTTCCCCACAAGCCATCAACCAAAAACTCATCATCGATCGATCGCCCGCAGCTACAAACTCATCCCGCGAAACCAGATAGCTTTCTATTTCCGACTCGGAAATCAACCCCTGTTTGACCATTTGCAAAATGGGCCCGGAGTCCAGCAAAGGTTGAAACGCTTCAATTCCAATTAAATCGCTGTGGCTGACAACCGCTTCTAAATCAACGCTAACAAACCCAGCTTCTTTGAGAATGCGGCACAGATTTCGCCCGACGCATAAATTGCCGCCCCGCGATGCCATTACCTGCTTGAATTTCTCCCTGACAATCTCGACTGACCAAGGTGGATTTGTCAGCCAAAACAGATCGGCATCGCTATCAATAATCACCAGTTTGCCGCCCGGTTTCAAGATGCGGAATATTTCTCTAGCTGCTGCGACGGGCTCGGGAAGGTGAACGAACAGCAAACGGGCGATCGCAAAGTCAAACGTGTTATCCTCCAAACCAGTATCCGCCACCGATGCTTGAATGCGATTTACTCGATCGCCCCCTTTGTCCTGCAAATATGCTACTGCTTTTTCGTGCAGTACCGGGTCAATTTCTACCGCTGTTACCGCACTGTTTGGCAGCAATTCTAACAGTTTTTCGGTGAAAAATCCCGGCCCGCTACCAGCTTCCAAAACATTCATCCCGTCGGCTAAACCGAACCACTTTAAAGTGCGCGCTTCCTTTTCCCAACTGAGGAGAACTTGAGCTTTTAACCGCTGAATTTCTCCGTCCAATTCCAGATTGAACGTACTGGCTTGATACGAACCTTCTGTTGCCATAAAATCATCTTTATTCTTGCTTGGACATCTGAATTATAATAGAACTGCGCTTTAGCGCAATTCTCGTTGCGGACATCCACAACCCCAGTTGGCGGACAGATGCAGGACGGGAGCCAGGTAATTCCTGTATTGTAAGAAGATGACCGAGACGATTTTAGATTGGGGATTTGGGATTTTGAATGAGAATTTCAGCGGTTTAAAGCCCCTAGTTTCAACTAGGTCACAAATCGAAAATCGTAAATCCCCATCTAAAATGGGTTGACGGATTACCTAAACAGACGATGTTGTTTGGCAACGAATCAACTATGCCCCAGACTTTACCTCGACCGGAGAAACGAACATTTTTAGTTGTGGATGACCATGCGATGGTGTTAGGTGGCACGCTTAACATTCTGAAGCAAGAATATCCAGAGGCAGACATTCTGACGGCTCCGACGGCTCAGGCAGCCCTTGAGCAAATAGCGCAGACGACCCCGGATTTGGTGATTGTGGATCTGGTGATGCCAGAGACGACCGGCGAAATAGCTCAAGCGAATTCAGGGCTTCAACTCCTCAAAACGTTGATGGAGCAGTATCCGAGTCTGAATATTGTGGTGCAGAGTGCCCATGTTCGGACTTTAGTTTGGCTGAAACCGTCGATCGACAATCACATGGGCGGCTTCACAGTTGTCGATAAGAGCCAGCCCATGAAAGACTTGCTGGCAATGGTTGATTGGGCGCTGCACGAGCGGATTTATACACCCAGAGAGATCCGCAACGGGCTGCAACTCAAACCCGCCTGGATGCAGGTGTTGCAATTTGCTTTTCAAGAGAGCTTGCAGGATACTGCGATCGCCAAACGAATGAATGTTTCTGAACGCACCGTGCAGTGTTACTGGACGAAGATTCGAGATGTGCTAGATGTGCATACCGAAGATGACAAAAATCTGCGGATTCAAACGGAAGTGCGAGCTAGGGAACAAGGATTGATTGATTAGTGAAGCGCGATCGATGGCAAGCAGTGAAAGCGGAGGTCACGACTTGGCAGCGAGGATCGCTTCCAGGGTTGATGGTGATTGTCGCTGTGATGATGGCTAGATTGAGCGGTGCGCTTCAGTTTTGGGAGTTGGTTGCGTTCGATCAATTTCTGCGTTTGCGTCCTCCTGAGCCAATGGATGAACGGATTGTAATTGTCGGCATCACTGAGGAAGATATTCAACGCGCTAGAACTTATCCGATTCCCGATCGCGATATTGCCGATTTACTCAAACGGTTGCAAACGTATCGACCGATCGCGATCGGGCTGGATATTGTCCGCGATATTCCGGTGGAACCAGGTCATGCTGAACTAACATCGGTGTTTCGCAGCAGCAAGAATGCGATCGGAGTGGAGATTGCTTTGCCCGATCGCAGTGGCTTTATCGTCAAACCTCCGCCCGCGCTACCACCCGAACAGGTTGGCTTTGCAGATTTCGTACTCGATGCGGATGGCTACCAGCGCCGCAGTTTATTGGGCACTAACAACGATCGACAGGAATACCGTTTTTCCTTTGCGATCCGGCTGGCAGAACTCTATTTAGCAACCCGAGGAATTAAGCTAGGTAATGGAATTCGCGATCGGGAGGCGATGCGCTTTGGCAGCATTGAATTTACCAGAGTGCAGCCAAACTCTGGCGGATATGTGGGGGCGGATGCAGGCGGCAACCAAATTTTACTGAATGTTCGCAGCGGGACAATGCCATTTCGCGTGCTTTCCCTGGAGCAAATTAAGGCGGGACAAGTAGATCCGAACTGGATTCGAGGCAAAATTGTGCTGATTGGGATGATGTCTTTTAGCGCGAAGGATCTGGCAAGTTCGGGCGCGATCGCAGGTATCAATCCCGGACGGATTTACGGAGTCGAAATGCAAGCCCACGAAACCAGCCAGATGATTAGCGCGGTGATCGATCGGCGGCCGTTGCTTCAGGTTTGGGGGGAGGGCTGGGAAACGCTCTGGATTGCGGTCTGGGGACTCTTGGGGATGAGTTTGGGACAATTTCTGCGATCGCCCTGGAAAATTTTGCTCGGGCTCTTAGTCGCCAGCATTAGCCCGATCGCGCTCTGTTACTGGCTGATTCTTTTGGGATGGTGGGTGCCGATCGTGCCTGTGTTGCTCGTACTCGTGTTGAATGGGGCTGGGTTGACGGCAGCATTATTTTATCGCCACGAACAGGAACTCCGACTACGGTTGGAGGAACGTCAGTTTGCGATCGAGCAGACTTTTAATGCAATTCATAGCGGCCCGTTACAAACATTGGTTGGGATTTTGAGAACTGCTCAAGAACAAGCCACACCGCCGTTATTTCTACCGGAGTTGCAACGCTTGAATCAAGAATTGCGGGCAGTTTACGGCTCTGTGCAACGAGACGCGATCGCAGATGAACCGCATCTCCGCATGGGAAGTGCGATCGAATTGGCCCTGCAGGCTCCATTGCATGAATTGCTCTACAAAGTCTATTCCAACACGCTAGAACAAGAACTGCCTTACCTCAAAACGATCAAATTCAAAATTGTGCAGTTCGATCCCTTGAACACCTCGCATTTGCGGTTGGAACACAAGCGAGCACTCTGCCGCTTTCTGGAAGAAGCGCTCTGCAATGTGGGGAAACACGCGATCGAAGCCACTCGCTTGACCGTAATTTGCACTCAAGAAGGCGATCGGCAAGTGATTCGGGTGGCGGATAATGGTAGGGGGAAACCGTCTCAGTCAGAAACGCTTAGCTTGGCTGAAATGGATCGAGACAGGGAAATAACCGAAGAGCCAAACCCTAAACTTCAACCTTCAGGATTAGGAACCCAGCTTGCAAAGAACTTAGCCAAACAGTTAGGCGGAGCATTTCGGCGCTACCCGAATCAACCGAAGGGGATGGTGTGCGAGTTAACCTGGTCAGCAAAACGGCGGTGGTTCTGGTAATTGGTTGGGTTCACGCTTGTTATATCAACCGTCTTGACGGTTAGGGTTCGATCGCTCCTAGCCAAGGGCGGGCACGGGGGCACCGCCCCTACTAAGGGAGGGACAAGAACTTGGTCAAAGTCCCCCTCGGGCGGGGGATTTAGGGCGATCGAGACTCGGCTACCAGCGAGAGATACATAGGGTTTCAGGCTTAAGTTGTCACCAATAGTCCAGGACTATTCCCAATGCCCCATGCCCGATTCCCCATGCCCGATTCCCAATATCTTTGCACCTTCCCGCAAACGACGCTTGCGGGCAGTCCTCTATTGTGTTTGTGTATTGTTGATTACTGTAGAAATAGTTACAGAGGGGATTGCGATGATGACTCACGAGTTGAAGCGTCGAACCGTTTACTCTGCGGGCATTGCGAGTTTAATGCTGAGTGTTTTGTTCTGGATCGCTCCTGTAGCGCTGGCAAAATACACTCCTCCTCAAAACCCTTCTAAACCGAAAGACACGGGGACGAATACCACTCGCGGCGGCGGCAGTTGCGAAGCTAATTCATCGGCGAGATTGACTGCCTTAGTGCCGTTTAGCCATGTGGGAGAGACGGTTTCTGGGCATCCGACCTTTACCTGGTTTGTACCCGATAGCCCTCCTCGTCCGCTGCAATTCCGGCTGTTTACTCGCACTGGACAACTGCTCTACAGAACCGAGATGCAGAGTCAGCCAGGAATCATGTCGGTTGCTTTGCCCTCAAATCTGCCCCAACTGTTGATCGGGCAATCCTATCAGTGGCAAGTGGTGTTGGTCTGCGATCCGGATGATCCTCCGGGCAATGTGGTGGCGGCTGCAGAAATCCAAGTCGTTGGGCCTGCGGCGTCGTTGCAGACTCAACTTGCAGCGGCGCAAACTCCCCAACAGCGGATCGACCTGTATGCGGAGTCTGGGCTGTGGTATGACGCGATCGCCGAAGCGCGCAAAGCCTCTGAGACTTCTCAAAACCAAGCGGCTGTGCTGGAATTGCTAGATTCTCTTGCTAGTTCGGAAGCCGAACCTTTGAAAGATTGGAGCGATCGATTGCGGCAAATTAGGGCGATCGAACAACAGCGCCAAGGACAGCGCTAACCCTCGCAATCCAAAGACTAAATCCTATGAAACATTTCTTGTTAAAACTGCTTAAATCCAGTAATTCTAAAGTGCGATCGGGCTTTCTCTTTCCCCTCGCCTTTTGCCTGTTGTCTGTTGCCTTTTACATTCCTCGGCACTCTCAACTCCCGGTTGTTGCTCAAACTACGGATGCTCGTCAAGCAGAGGGCGATCGGCTAATGCAGCAGGGGCTTCAACAGTATGGCATTGGCCAATTCCCAGCAGCGCTGAATTCCTGGCAACAGGCACTGCAAATTTATCGTGTTCTCAAAAACCGCCGTGGGGAAGCTGTAGCACTAGACATTTTGGGAACAATTTACAACTCTCTGGACAACTATGGCAAAGCCATTGAGTATACAGAGCAACTGTTAGCTATCGCTCGCGAAATTAAAAACCGACAAATTGAAGGTGAGGCACTGGCGAAGTTAGGAGCCGCTTACCGCTCTCTGGGCAACTCGGCCAAAGCCATTGAGTATTCACAGCAGAGTTTAGCCATCGCTCGCGAACTTAAAAACCGCCAAATTGAAGGTGAGGCACTGAGCATTTTGGGAGGTGCTTACCTCTTTCTGGGCAACTCGGCTAAAGCCATTGAGTATTCACAGCTCAGTTTAGCTATCGCCCGCGAAATTCAAGACCGCGAAATTGAAAGTGTGGCACTGGCGAATTTGGGATTCGCTTACAGATCTCTGGGCGACTTTGCCAAAGTTATTGAGTATACACAGCAATATTTAGCCATCGCTCGCGAACTTAAAAACCGCCGAAGGGAGGGTTTGGCACTACGCGCTTTGGGAAACGCTTACCTCTCTCTGGGCGACTCGGCCAAAGCCATTGAGTATTCACAACAGAGCTTAGCGATCGCCCGCGAACTTAAAAACCGCCAAATTGAAGGTGAGGCACTGGGCACTTTGGGAGATGCTTACCGCTCTCTGGGCGACTGGGCCAAAGCCATTGAGTATTCACAGCAACAGTTAGCCATCGCCCGCGAACTTAAAGACCGCCAAGGGGAAGGTGTAGCATTGGGGCGTTTGGGAGTCGCTTACCTAAATTTAGGCAACTATGCTAAAGCCCTTGAGTATTTACAGCAGAGTTTAGCCATCGCCCGCGACCTTAAAGACCGCGACCGGGAAGGTAGGGCACTGGGCAATTTGGGAAGAGTTTACCTCTCTCTGGGCAACTCGGCCAAAGCCATTGAGTATATACAGCAGAGTTTAGCCATCGCCCGCGACCTTAAAGACCGCCAATGGGAAGGTACGGCACTGGACAATTTGGGAAGAGTTTACCTCAAGCTGGGCGACTATGCCAAAGCCATTGAGTATTCACAGCAGAGTTTAGCCATCGCCCGCGAACTTAAAGACCGCCAAGGGGAAGGTGTAGCACTGGGCGCTTTGGGAGCCACTTACCGCTCTCTGGGCGACTCGGCCAAAGCCATTGAGTATATACAGCAGAGTTTAGCGATCGCCCGCGAACTTAAAAACCGCCAACGTGAAGGGAATGCACTGGGCAGTTTGGGTACCGCTTACATCGAGCTGGGCAACGATGCCAAAGCGATTGAGTATTTACAGCTCAGTTTAGCCATCGCCCGCGAACTTAAAGACCGCGACGGGGAAGGTGGAGCACTGGGCAATTTGGGAGCCACTTACCGGTTTCTGGGCGACTATGCCAAAGCGATTGAGTATACACAGCTCAGTTTAGCCATCGCCCGCGAACTTAAAGACCGCGACGGGGAAGGTAAGACACTGGGCAATTTGGGAGTCCTAAGCGCCTCTCTGGGCGACTATGCCAAAGCCATTGAGTATTCACAGCAACAGTTAGCCATCGCCCGCGAAATTCAAGACCGCCAGGGGGAGGGTTTGGCGCTCAACAACCTCGGAGCGGCGTTCTTAAAGGCTGGCAACCTAACAGAAGCTGAAAAAATGCTCATCAATGGGATTCAAGTTTGGGAATCGATACGGCAAATGCTCGGCTCCAACGACGCGAATAAAGTCTCCATCTTTGAAGGACAAGCTAACAGCTATCGGACTTTACAACAAGTCCGGGTGGCTCAGAATAATCCGATCGCCGCTTTAGAAATTGCCGAACGGGGACGTGCTCGTGCCTTTGTCGATCTCCTAACACAGCGACTATCGTCAAGTGATGCCAATCCGGTCATCGCCTCTGCTCCCAACGGCGAGCAAATCCGACAAATCGCCAAAGCACAGAACGCCACTTTGGTGCAGTATTCGATCGTCTACGACGAGTTTCAGATTCAGGGAAAAAGCGAACCGCGAGAATCCGCGCTCTACATCTGGGTAATTCAACCGACAGGCGAAATTACCTTCCGCCAAGTTGACCTCAAACCCCTCTGGCAGCAGCACAAAGCCTCTCTAGCCAGCTTGATCGTTGGCAATCAAGAATTCCTCGCCGTCCGCAGTCGGAGCAGTCTTGGCTCCACCCAACCCCAACCCGACTTGCCGACACTGCATCAACTGCTGATCGATCCCATTGCCAGCCTCCTACCCAAAGACCCCAATGCCCATGTCATCTTCATTCCCCAAGATTCCCTGTTCCAAGTGCCCTTCCCGGCCCTCCTTGATGCCAGCGGCACTTACTTAATCGAAAAACACACCATTCTCACCGCCCCCTCGATTCAAGTTCTGGCATTGACTCGACAACAGAAGTTAGCACAGAAGCCAGTCAACAGCAGCAGGGCTCTAGTCTTGGGCAATCCCACGATGCCGATCGTGTCTCTGTCTCCGGGAGAACCCAAACAGCAATTGTCTCCTCTACCTGGGGCTGAAGCCGAAGCCAGAGCGATCGCGCCTCTGCTCAACACCCAAGCCATCACAGGCGCACAAGGGACAAAAGCCCAGATCGTCCAAAAAATGCCGCAAGCATCAATTATTCACCTGGCAACGCATGGATTGCTGGATGATGTGCGCGGATTGGGAAGTGCGATCGCCCTGGCTCCTTCTGGTAGCGATGACGGCTTATTGACCGCAGAAGAGATTTTCGATATGAAACTGCAAGCAAATTTAGTCGTTTTGAGTGCTTGCAACACTGGAGAAGGAAGAATTACCGGGGATGGGGTGATTGGCTTGTCGCGATCGTTGATTTCGGCTGGAGTGCCGAGTGTAATTGTTTCTTTATGGGCAGTGCCCGATGCGCCGACATCCGAATTGATGCAGTCGTTTTACCAAAACTTGCAAAATAATCCCGACAAAGCACAGGCATTGCGGCAGGCAATGTTAACCACGATGAAAACTCATCTAGGGCCGCGAAATTGGGCAGCGTTCACGTTAATTGGGGAGGCCGAGTAAGTTTTTATTAATAGCGAATTGGCTCAATGTTTTTCTCCTAAATTTTATCCTAAATTATATCAATTCCGGTTGTACCGGAATGATAGAGCAGACGGCAGAGCCGTTTCCCTACCCAAAATAACATTGTAGGGAAACGGCTCTGCCGTCTCCTTTTCGGATACTAATAATTCCGATGCAATCGGAAACGATCTTTATTCTTTAGTCGGCGCCGGCCGACTTTGTATGTGTAGACGCGGTTTCAACCGCCGAGTTATCTGTGCGTCTCAATCTCAAAACTGATGGCAGTGAACCATCTACTCTACATATTCACATACTTTGCACTTTCCCGCAATCTATTTTGCACCCGGTACTTCATCAAGTCTGTGGGTAGAACGAATGATTTTCCCATCTCGGTTGCTTAAGATTTAAGTCAAGTGTTAAGAGGATTTTTTTATGGCTTTACAACCCGATCCGTCAGAATCTCGACGATTAATTGGCGACAATACATCCGAATTTGTTACTTTGTCGCTCGGGGTAAAAACTTTACGACTCATTTAGGATTGCTATATCAACTGTCAACTGTCAACTATCAACTAAGAGGGCGGGTTCTCTTGGCACCGCCCCTACCACAGGTCAACGGTCAACTGTCAACTTACTGCGTAACTTTATGAATGCAGAATTAGCTACAAACATTCTAGATAACCTGGTACAGGAAAAGAGAGGCGAACCCTTGAACCGCTTACAGCGAGCAATTATTCAAGGAGTGTTAGATGGTTTGACATACCAAGAAATCAAGAATAATTATGCGATCGCGCGGAACTATCAAATATGCTACTTAGCGCGATACGTTGCTTATCATTTGTGGAAATTGCTGACAGAGGTATTGAAAGATGCAGGAATTATCGACCCGGACGAAAGAGTCCGCAACAAAAATTTGTGGGAGTCCGCGATGAGAGTGGCACAGCAAAGCGTGCAGTCGGAATCTGTACAAAAAAGTCAACCCCCCGTACCGCCAGATCCGAGGCTGGACAGAAAACTGCGAATGCGTTACCGAATTACCGAACATTTGGTAAGTACCGAGTTTAGCGATACTTATCTTGCGGAAGATGAAGATGTGCCCGATCGCCCTTTATGTGCAGTCAAACGTTGGAAAAGTCAGTCGATCGAAACAACCAAGTTGTTCGAGCGGGAAGCGCGAGTATTGTGAAAATTGGGCAAGCACGATCGCATACCAGAACTGTTAGCTCGCTTTCAGGAAGATCGGTATTTCTATTTGATAGTGGAATTCATTTATATCTGAAAGAGGACTAATGAATTATATTCTTCAGTCCTCTTTTAGAGGACTTGCGCTATGAGACAGGGAATTCATTCCCTGGCGGACTGTGGAATGAATCTTTGTTCGCGTTCGCGTCTCAATCTCAAAACTGATGGAAGTGAACCATCTACTCTACATATTCACATACTTTGCACTTTCCCGCAATCTATTTTGCACCAGGTACTTCATCAAGTCTGTGGGTAGAACGAATGATTTTTCCATTGGGGCTGCTTAAGATTTAACTAAATAATGAATCGAAATATCGGGGTTTTTAAATTATGTTAGACATCAAAACCAATCCTAACGATCGCCTTTTGTTCAATCAACAGCAAAACGATCTCGCCACATCAATATTTCCGGCTAACAACGACTTGCTAAACCCAGCGAGCGCTCCACTGAATGCTTCTGGTTACATTCCTGAATCTAGCTTGACTAATCTCACAGCATCCAGCATCGACCAACACAAACAGATAGCAGATTTTATTGTAGCTAATGCAGGCGAGGGCCTCAGTTACTCTGCGAGCGATCGAGTTACTGGCGATGTCGCCGATTCTCAAATCAAACCGCAGTCACAATCGGCGATCGCAAATGCAGATCCGCTAACAGGAACTATCTCTGCTTCCCAGTTGAATTTAGCCGATCCAGGTAACTCTCTTTCGACAGCTCGTAATGTTGTTGGTGTTGAGAACGGTAGCATCAGCTTAAGTGATTTTGTCGGCACAGGCGATTCGGACGATTTCTATCGATTCGATATCAACACTAAGAGCAATTTTAGCCTGCGTCTAGACGGTTTGAGTGCGGATGCTGACGTAGACCTAATTCAAGATAAAAACCGCAACGGTGTAATTGATTTGGGTGAATATGTTGATTACTCTCAAGAGAGTGGCATCACCCCCGATGTGATTGATGTACCCAATCTGGTTCCTGCAACATACTATGTCCGAGTCTCTAGCTACTCAGGCTCTACCAATTACAACCTGAGTCTTTCTGCAACCTCTGTTCCTGTAGTGCCAGATATTACAACACCTAGCGGCCCTTTTAATAGTAATTACGGCTACGGTTTGGTGAATGCAAATGCAGCAGTTTCTCATACCTTAAACCGCTCAAGTCTTTTCCCTGCTCTTCCCGATATGGGCGGGACTAATTTGCCGCTAGATGTCATAAATGCACCGGAAGTTTGGAATCAAAACATTACAGGAAAGGGCATTGTTGTAGCTGTCGTGGATACTGGTGTTGACTACACCCATCCCGATTTGGATGGCAATATTTGGCAGAATACTGATGAAATTGCGGGAAATGGTATCGATGACGATCGCAACGGATTTATTGATGATATTCGGGGTTGGGATTTTGTGGCTAGCGACAACAACCCAATGGATCTGCATTTCGACGGTCACGGCACTCACATAGCAGGTGCGCTCGCGGCGGAACGAAATGATTTTGGCATCACAGGAGTTGCGCCCAATGCTAAGATTATGCCTGTCAGAGTGTTGCCCGCCGTTGGTGGTGGCTCGTGGAATAATATTGCTGCTGGAATCCGCTATGCTGCCGATAATGGAGCAAATGTAATTAACCTCAGTATTGTTGGAGATGAGGTTGTCCCTTCCAACGTAGTAAATAACGCAATTCAGTATGCAAATAACAAAGGCTCTGTTGTGTTTATGGCAGCCGGAAATTCGGGCGACATCCAACCAGTTTATCCAGCTCGTAATGCCGATAGCTTGGGAATTGCAGTGGGCAGCATTGATATAAACGGCAGGATGGCTGACACCTCGAACCGTGCGGGTTCCACACCTTTAGATTACTTAGTTGCTCCGGGAGTAGACATCTATTCTACAACTCCCTATAGCACCTATGACACCCTAACTGGCACATCTATGGCAACGCCACAGGTAGCGGGTGTAGCGGCTTTAGTTTTGAATGCTAATCCGACTTTAACTCCAGCTCAAGTTGAGTATATTTTGACGACAACAGCTAATCGGAATGGGTTGATAGGATAGCATTGCAAATCCCGACTTAAGTCCTGCGGACATTAATCGAGCATTAGAGCAGACGGCTCTGGATAGGGACGATCTAAACACGCCAGGTTTTGATTTTGGACTTGACTATTCCAGTGGGTAATGGTTTGATTCAAACCGATCGCGCGATCGCTAAAATAGTCGTCTAATTCAGATTAGAGTCCCCATCCCTGCGGCGAGCTCGGGGAGACAGAGTAAGCTTCTATGAAGGACGATCGCCTGTGGCAGATTGAGGCGATCGCACGACGAGGGCAGAAAGAGCGATCGGGCTAATTCTCTAAATTCCAACTCTAGAATCCTATGCTGTATTCCCCATTTAAGCGACTCAAATCAACCCACTCAAGGCTCACTAATGTTTTCCTAAGTTCCATTTCCCTGTTCCTGCTTGCCACTATCCCCCTATTAACTACTCCTGACTCTCTCTTCCCAGCGATCGCTCAAACTACCGATGCTCGTCAAGTAGAGGCCGATCGGCTCTTGCAGCAGGGCAAGCAACAGTATCAGACTGGCCAATTCCCAGAAGCGCTGAATTCCTGGCAACAGGCACTCCAAATTTATCGCGCCCTCAAAAACCGCCAGGGGGAAAGTCTGGCACTAAGCGGTTTGGGAGTCGCTTACCGCTCTCTGGGCAACTCGGCCAAAGCCATTGAGTATTCACAGCAGTGGTTAGCCATCGCCCGCGAAATTAAAGACCGCCAGGGGGAGAGTCTGGCACTAGGCGTTTTGGGAGCCACTTACCACTCTCTGGGCAACTCGGCCAAAGCCATTGAGTATTCACAGCAGCGGTTAGCCATCGCCCGCGAAATTCAAGACCGCCAAGGGGAAGGTAGGGCACTAGGCGTTTTGGGACTCGCTTACCGCTCTCTAGGCAACTCGGCCAAAGCCATTGAGTATTTACAGCAATATTTAGTCATCGCCCGCGAAATTAAAGACCGCAAAAGGGAGGGTAGCGCACTAAACCTTTTGGGAGCCATTTACGGCTATGTGGGCAACTCGGCCAAAGCCATTGAGTATTCACAGCAAAGTTTAGCCATCGCACGCGAAATTCAAGACCGCCAAGGGGAGGCTGCGTCACTGGGCAGTTTGGGAATCGTTTACCTTTATGTGGGCAACTCGGCCAAAGCCATTGAGTATTCACAGCAGAGTTTAGCCATCGCACGCGCAATTAAAGACCGCCAAAGTGAAGGTTTGGCACTGCGCGAGTTGGGAGATGCTTACCGCTATGTGGGCAACTCGGCCAAAGCCATTGAGTATTCACAGCAGAGTTTAGCCATCGCCCGCGAAATTCAAGACCGCCAAGGGGAGGCTGCGTCACTGGGCAGTTTGGGAATCGTTTACCGCTATGTGGGCAACTCGGCCAAAGCCATTGAGTATTCACAGCAGAGTTTAGCGCTCGCCCGCGAAATTCAATACCCCCAGGGGGAGGCTATGTCACTGGGCAATTTGGGAGCCGTTTACCGCTTTCTGGGCGACTCGGCCAAAGCCATTGAGTATTCACAGCAGAGTTTAGCCATCGCCCGCGAAATTAAAGACCGTCTAAGTGAGGGTGAGGCATTGGGCAATTTGGGAGGTGCTTACTACTCTCTGGGCGACTCGGCCAAAGCCATTGAGTATTCACAGCAGAGTTTAACCATCGCCCGCGAAATTCAAAACCGCCAGGGGGAAGGTGCGTCACTGGGCAATTTGGGACTCACTTACCACTCTCTGGGCAACTGGGCCCAAGCCATTGAGTATACACAGCAAAAGTTAGCCATCGCCCGCGAAATTAAAGACCGTCTAAGTGAGGGTGAGGCATTGGGCAATTTGGGAGGTGCTTACTACTCTCTGAGCAACTCGGCCAAAGCCATTGAGTATTCACAGCAGAGTTTAGCGATCGCCCGCGAAATTCAAAACCGCCAGGGGGAGGGGGCGTCACTGGGCAATTTGGGACTCACTTACCACTCTCTGGGCAACTATGCCCAAGCCATTGAGTATTTGCAGCAAAATTTAGCCATCGCCCGCGAAATTAAAGACCGTCCCAGTGAGGGTAGGGCATTGGGCAATTTAGGAGTTACTTACCACTCTCTGGGCAACTCGGCCAAAGCCATTGAGTATGCACAGCAGACTTTAGCGCTCGCCCGCGACATTAAAGACCGCCAGATAGAGGGTGCAGCACTGAGCAATTTGGGAGCCATTTACCACGATCTGGGCAACTATGCTAAAGCCATTGAGTATGCACAGCAACAGTTAGCCATCGCCCGCTCCATTAAAGACCTCCACCGGGAAGGTACGGCGCTCAACAACCTTGGAGTGGCGTTCTTAAGGGCTGGCAACCCAACAGAAGCTGAAAAAATGCTCATCAATGGAATTCAAGTTTGGGAATCAATGCGTCAAATGCTCGGCTCCAACGACGCGAATAAAGTCTCCATCTTTGAAGGACAAACTGGCACTTATCGGGCTTTACAACAAGTCCGGGTGGCTCAGAATAACCCGATCGCCGCTTTAGAAATTGCCGAACGGGGACGTGCTCGTGCCTTTGTCGATCTCCTGACAGAGCGCTTATCAACTGGTGATCCCAATCCGGTCATCGCCTCGGCTCCCAACGGCGAGCAAATCCGCCAAATCGCGAAAGCACAGAATGCCACTTTGGTGCAGTATTCCATCATCTACAACGACTTTCAGATTCAGGGAAAAAGCGAAGGGCGAGAATCCGCGCTCTACATTTGGGTAATTCAACCTACGGGTGAAATTACCTTCCGGCAAGTTGACCTCAAACCCCTTTGGCAAAAACACAACGCCTCCCTAGCCAACTTAATCATTGGCAATCAAGAATTCCTAGCTGTCCGCAGTCGCAGCAGTCTTGGCTCCACCCAACCCCAACCAGACTTACCAACCCTGCATCAACTACTGATCGAGCCGATTGCCACCCTCCTACCCAAAGACCCTAATGCCCACGTCATCTTCATTCCCCAAGGTTCCCTGTTCCAGGTACCCTTCCCCGCCCTCCAAGATGCCAACGGCACTTACTTAATCCAAAAACACACCATTCTCACCGCCCCCTCGATTCAAGTGTTGGATTTGACTCGACAACAACAACAGAAGCTAGCACAGAAGCCAGCTAACAGTGGCAGCGCTCTAGTATTGGGCAATCCCACCATGCCTAGTGTGTCTGCCTATCCGGGAGAACCCAAACAGCAATTGTCTGCTCTACCTGGAGCCGAAGCCGAAGCGATCGCGATCGCGCCTCTGCTCAAAACCCAAGCCATCACAGGCGCACAAGGGACAAAAGCCCAGATCGTCCAAAAAATGCCCCTGGCATCGACTATTCACTTGGCAACGCATGGATTGCTCGATGATGTGCGCGGATTGGGAAGTGCGATCGCCCTGGCTCCTTCTGGTAGCGATGACGGCTTATTGACCGCAGAAGAGATTTTCGACATGAAACTGCAAGCAAATTTAGTCGTTTTGAGTGCTTGCAACACTGGAGAAGGCAGAATTACCGGGGATGGGGTGATTGGTTTGTCGCGCGCTTTGATTTCGGCAGGAGTGCCGAGTGTAATTGTTTCTTTATGGGCGGTTCCCGATGCGCCGACATCCGAATTGATGCAGTCGTTTTATCAAAATTTGCAAAATAATCCCGACAAAGCGCAGGCATTGCGGCAAGCAATGCTAACCACGATGAAAACTCATCCTGGGCCGCGAAATTGGGCGGCATTTACTTTAATTGGGGAGGCAGAGTAAGGACGATCGCGACAAGCCGATTACAGAGTACGATCGGGGATACTGCTCCTATCGCGAAACAGGCGGCTGCAAAACTTTAGCATCCTTTGCTATTTCCGTTTCCTCCAAAACCTGCTCTAAAACCGGAGAAGGAATCGGCACTTCTTCAACTACCTGATGCTTTTCCAAAGTCAAGCGAGACTGCGACGAACCAGACAATCTTTTCAACAATTTCGGTGTCGGATCGTACAGCAAATAAATAATTCGATCGCCCGCTTGCCAAATCTGAGTCGCCGACACCACTTGCAAGTACCCTTGCCTTTCCAGCAGCAGCGGCGCCAACTCCCCGGCTTGAACCAAAGCTTGCAAGTGAGCAATCTGAAACTGCAATCCCTCACTTTTTAACTCAGTTTCCCCCAATTTCACTTCGCCGTCGCTCAAATATTCGTTCCAATCCTTCAGCGACAAATCCGACACAAAAGCTTGATTGATTTTAGCCTGATTTGCAGGCATATTTGCTTGCGGATCTTTGGGGAATATTGCCAAAACCCTCGGCGGCGCAAACTCTTCTGCCGCTCGCTGAGCTAACACTAAGTTTACCTCGCCGTTGTTAGTCATTGCCAAAAAAGTTCCCATCGACTCCAGTCCGGCTTCTTCTAACACGCTGTGGTCTAGAGCACTGCTCAAAAACACCCGCAAACCCTCTCGTTCTGCTTGGGCGCAAGCTTCCGGGTCCGTGTCGATAATTGCCACAGATTCTCCGCGTTCTTGAAACAAGCGAGCAATTAATCTGCTTAAAGGATTTGACCCCACAATTGCAGCACCGGTTGCGGATTTTGAGGTGATGCCCAACAGTTGAGCGATCCCTCCGGCCGTTAGTCCCTGGACGAAAACTGTCATAATAATTGTTAGGAAGACTAAGGCTTTAATCGAGTCGCCGCCGTTGATTCCCCGCTGGGTGAGCAAAATTGCAAATAAAGATGCGATCGACGCTGAGACAATTCCCCTCGGCGCCACCCAACAAACAAATAATTTCTGCCGCCAATTCAGTCCGCTGTTCCAAGTACACACCCAAACGTTGATCGGCCGCACTACCCACATTAAAGCTAAAACTGTAAACAAACTTCCCCAACCGAGGGCGACCACACTAGCCAGCGATAAATCGGCTGCCAGCAGCACGAACAGCATGGAAATAGCCAGGACTGTGAGTTGACCTTTAAACCTCCTCAGCAGCCTTTCTTCCGGCACAGCAGCGGCTCTGAGGACGATGCCGGATAGGACTGTTGCCATCAGTCCCGATTCGCTGCGGATTTCTTCTGCTAAGCCGAAAAATCCCCACAAACCGGCTAAAACTACTAAGTTTTTGAGGTCTTCTGAGAGAAATTGCGATCGCTTGAGAATGAATCCCAGCAGCCAACCTCCCGCAACTCCGACGACTGCGCCAACGAAAAGCCGCACGATTAAATCTCGGAACAAAACCAGCAAATCAGGATTGCCGTTCAAAATAATATTCAGCACCAATACTGCCAGAATTGCCCCGACAGGATCGATTAAAACGCCTTCTGCTTCTAGCAAGGCGGCAACTTGTTTGTCAACGGATACTTGTTTGAGCAAAGGGCCGATTACCGTCGGGCCGGTGACGACTACTAGAGAAGCATACAAAAATGCGATCGGCCAGGGAAATTCCCCCAACCAGTGTGCGGCCATTCCGCCGCCAATTAGCGTAATTAAAGTGCCTACCGTAACTAAATTGCGGATGCTGCCGGAAAGTTTGCCCAAATCTCGCAATTCCAAATTCAAGCCGCCTTCAAACAGAATTAAAGCTACGCAAAGGGATACCATAACTTCCAAACCGCTGCCCAGCAGATTGGGGTGCAGCACTCCCAAGCAGTCTGGGCCGGCTAAAATGCCAAACAACAGCAAAAAGACGATCGCCGGAACTTTCAGATAAGCGGCGAGAACTTGAGCGCTGATGCCACAGATGACGGTCATGACCATCAACTGGGTGATGTTAAAGGGGATTTCCATAGATATAATTGTTACAGGCTGCCCGCTTAGTTTTAAATGTTCGATCGCGGGTAATTGGAGTGCAGGCGCTATTTTCGGCGCAGCTTACCAACTCGGCACGGCCCTGGATTTTTGCTAATAAGATTAAAAAACCTTGATATTGGCTCTAACTTTATCAGATAATTCTCTTGGAGTCAAAGATGGCAGTAAGCTGTAGCTAAGCGAGAGATTGTCTGTTATGTTCGAGAGTCCGATGGGGATGCGGGCACAGAGGAAGAGGATTTGACTAATTTTTATGGGGAGTCAATCTCAAATCTCAAATAGCAAGATTTGCCAGCTTTTCCATTATAGAGCCTTTCAACCCAAGATTCATCTGTGGAGTCAATCTCCAATTAAAAAGCTCACATCTCTAATCCATCGCCCTCAGACTCATCTTTAGAGTAGAGTTCCCATCAAAATTCGTCAAATCGCCAGATTCATCTGTAGAGTCAATCTAAAATCTATAATCTAAAATCTATAATCGAGTGGCATTCTGCCACCTGCGAAAAAACTCCGATAGAATGGCCGGTGAAATTCGCCCTTCCAGCCAATCTAAAGCCTGGTTTTGGTTTGGTGCGGCCCGATAAAATTTGCACGCATCTATCAGCCGAATCGGAGAATTAGTGACAATAGATTGAGAGCGCCATTTTTGTGCAAACTCGGTAATAATAGCCGGAGAAATTTGTTTTTGCAGCCAATCTAAAGCTTGGTCTTGTTGTGCTAAACCGCGATAAAATTTGCCCACATCTATCAATCGCAAATTACTGTCTTGAGGTAAGGCAGTTGCCCGCCATTTTTGAGCAAATGCCCCTAAAACAGAGGGAGGAACCTGACTTTGCAACCAAATTAAGGCAGTATCTTGGCTAGCCTTAGCTTGATAAGACGAAAATATCTGAGTCAGCCGCACGTCTGATATGGGAGTGGGAGTCGGAGTGGGAGTCGGCTGCGGGGCGGGTGTCGGCGCTGGAGGGGGGACAACTATTTTGGGAGATTTTCGCATCAAAGCGGCCCAGGTTTTGAGGGTTGCAATGCCATCTGGATTTAAACCTTGAGATTTCTGAAACGAGATGAGCGCCGCTGTGGTGGTAGCTCCAAATTTACCGTCCATCGCGCCTTGATAAAAACCTTTAATTCTTAATTCCCTCTGGATGTCTGCAACTTTATAACTTAGGGCGCCTTCTCGGACGCTTTCATAAATATTGGTGTCTACATTGCCCGAGACGCCTGACACGGTGCCGCTGTCGCTGTACTGCCAAAAAGTCCAAGTTTTCCAGCCACCGGGAACCCAAGGTTCCTCAGCAGTGGTATAGTGAGCAATCCACAGTGGGTAATCGGCCAACCGTTTTGTCCCCAAGTTGTCCCAGAAACCGGGGTAGGTGTAGATAATCGGCCGCATCAAGGTGGCTTTTTCGACTGCTTCTAACCAAATTGCTGCTCGATCGCACAATTGATCCACACTCAAACCGCCTGTAGTTTCCACATCCAAGACTGGCGGCAAATCCCCCGCTTCGAGTTTTACAGTTTTCAAGAACAAATCTATTTGTCCTTGAATGCTGCTTGCAGGTCGAAAAAAGTGGTAAGCACCGCGTTGAATCCCCGCCGCTTTCATGGCCGCCCAATTGCGGGCGAAACTTTGGGCAACGAACGTTGCACCCTCGGTCGATTTAACAAAACTGAAGGTAATACCATCCCGGGCAACTGCTTGCCAATTGACATTGGGCTGGTAGTCGGAAACGTCTATACCGCGAATACTCATATTACGAAGAGTTGGGAAAAGCTGGTTTGGTCTGAAGCAGCGACTCGATTAAGGGTACATTAAATTGTAATGCTAAGTCGCTAAGTGTTTTTTTTGCAGGGGAGATAGTGCAAATGAACTTCGATCGAATAGAGCCCGGCCCTGGTGAAGAGTCTGTTTGGGATTACCCGCGTCCCCCTCGGCTTGAGGAATCGACCAAACACGTACAGATAATTTTTAATGGAGTGACGATCGCCGACACGCGCCGTCCTCAGCGGGTATTGGAGACAAGTCACCCTCCTGCCTACTATATCTGCCCCGAGGACATCAAAATGGAATATTTGCACAAAACTTTACGGGGTTCTTGGTGCGAGTGGAAGGGACAAGCCGGTTATTACACTGTAACGGTAGAGTCGAAAGAAGTAGTAAATGCGGCTTGGTTTTATCCCAATCCCAATCAGGTTTTTGCAGCTATTAAAGATTATGTGGCTTTTTATCCCAGCAAGATGGATGCCTGTTATGTGGACGGGGAATTAGTGCAATCTCAACCAGGGGATTTTTACGGCGGCTGGATTACCAAAGATATTGTGGGCCCGTTTAAGGGAGGGCCAGGAACTTGGGGGTGGTGAGGGAGTTTTGAGTTTTGAGTTTTCAGTGGAGGACAGGGGCAGAAACCGCGTTTTTTTACGCAAAACCTCGTTACAGCCTCGACCCCGGTTTGAAAACCCGGTTTTTTGAGTTTTTGTGCGCCGCGAATGAGTTGAGGGCTGGCGCAGAAATCGGTTTTTTTTACGACGCAAAAAGCCAACAGTAAAAAATCGACTAATAATTCAATAAATCTATAATTGAGTGAGGATGAATCAATGCAATGCAGACAGGGCAGAAGCTAACGCAGCAGGTGAGCTCTTTAAATAAACAGTGTAGTCAAGAATACAGCCACTGCTAATAAATAAATAATTAGTAATTGCTCAACTAGGGGAAAAAAGGGAGCCATTAGTAGAGAGAGCTTGTTGAAGGGATTGATAAGCAGTTAAACCCTGACGCTTGCCAGTATTAACAACTGAACGAACGGC
>JACJNV010000133.1 GCA_014695175.1 Microcoleus sp. FACHB-DQ6
GGGATTGTCAATCAGCAAAAAAATTCTGCTAGAAAAACACTGCGCTCAATTGGATTGTATTTCTACGCCAGAGCAGGGAACGCAGTTTATTATTGAGATGCCTACTATCTGTACAGCAACCAATTTCCCGGTATCTATGGTCTAGGAAACTGAGTGGGCCCAATTCATCATATAGCGGTTTTCAGTTGTAGGGGAGAAATCAGCAGTAATTCCGAAAGTTACGCTAACGGGCTGAGACAAAAACTGAAGCCAAAATGGCTTAAAACCTAGATAGGGCTTGCTGAATAAGTTTCCAGAGTGCATAAGTGAGTCTATACAGCTCGATAAACGGTTGTTGGGTAGCTCAATTTCTAAATTTATCCAGCTTTCTCCCAGAGAAAGTGCAAGGGTTTTGAGCCTCTAGATGCGATAACCTTGCACCCAATTGGTCAAAAAAGGCTCAAAACCCTTGTGATGACTAGCTTAGAGTTTTATTCAGCAAGCCCTAGATAGAGAAAGACTTTTACCTCGAAAGGGCATAAATCTAATATTTACAATGGTTTCAGGCATTTTTATGCCATAGACCTCTTTCTTTTGCGAGGGAGAGGTTTTCAGCCCCTAAAAAGGTGAAAAAATGTCTAAGTTGCATTAAGCAACTCACAGATAACTCCTATCGAAACTTCCGTTCAGACTCTTGAATGGGAACATCATTAATACTAGCTTCACGTCTTCGCATTAACCCATTTTGTGCAAATTCCCACTGTTCGTTACCATAGGCGCGATACCAGTAGCCAGAATCATCGTGCCACTCATACTCAAATCGAACAGAAATCCGATTGTCTGTAAAACTCCACAGTTCTTTCTTTAAACGGTAATCTAATTCCTTTGCCCATTTTCGTCTTAAAAAAGCCTTGATTTCTTCCCGTCCGCTGAAGAATTCGGCACGATTTCGCCACTGAGAATCTTCCGTATAAGCTAAGGCTACTCGTTCTGGATCGCGGGTATTCCAGGCATCTTCAGCAGCTTGAACTTTGGCTTTAGCCGTTTCCAACGTAAAGGGCGGTAGAGGTGGTTTAGTTTCCATAAGCTTGGTTTTGTGTGATTAAAAAAAATAAGGTGCGAAGTGCTAGCGCTACAGAGAGAGTTTTGGAACTTTGATATCAATCCTCAGCATCGGGATCGATTCCCATTGCTCGCAGTCGCTCCGCTAACTGGGTGACTTTTCGCTCTGCTTGTTCGGCTCTTTCCCGTTCTTGTTGAGTTCTTTCCCGTTCTTGTTCGGCTCTTTCCCGTTCTTGTTCGACTAGGGCCCGCTCAATTTCAACTTGTTCGGAGCCAGTTAACAGCAAATTCCCCTGCGAATCCCACCACCGCAGCCAAAGAAGTTCTTGATTTTGATAGCTTCCCTGCCAGAGTCCCAATTCTACATCTAGTACAGGAATGGGATAGTGACCGCGTTCGTTTGGCTGCATCCTTTGATACACAAAATCTATTAGGTGATAGACCTCTAAATTGCCCGTTCTCATTTCATAAATCCCGTAGTAAGGAATGCGGATAATTCTCTCGTACACCCAAAACTTACCCGGTTTAGTGGTGGTACCATCAGCGGCCACAGTCAAGGGAGTACGATCGCGCTCTTCCTCTCTATTACCCCGATCAAATTCTAAAGCAATGAACGGAGCCATGTGTTCCCGCCAAAGTACATAAGAACGGCGAAAACCGTCAAGTGTTGCCGGTACATTCGGCACGTAAAACCAATCCGGTGCTTCTGCACCTCGCTCTGGCGGGTCAGTTTCTCGCCAGTAAATGCCGCAATCTTGCCCGATCGCATATTGTCCGTCTGGATGCAGCCGTTCTACAACCGGCCAGATCGAATCTGTCAGAATGAGGCTCTGGGGATGCTCATGAAAATTTTTTACAAATGTACCTTCTTCGTCTGGCAATTGGGTACGATCGGGGAATGCAGGAGGCAGACCAGTAGCAGTTATTGTCTCGTTCATCCTCTTTTCCGTGCAGTTATGGTTGATTGTACTGCGAAATTTTAGAGCAATCTGATTTGAAACTTTAGCTAATATTAACTAAACCCAGCTAACCACAGCGGAAGCATCAACAGCAACCCGACAGAAGTGATGGCGATGCTGCTAGCTAACAAATCGCGATCGAGCTCGTAGACTTCTGCTAAAATCAGCACGGAAAGAGCTGTGGGCGTTCCCGACATCAACACCAACACGAACCTCGGATCGCCGCTCAACCCGAAATAACTAGCACCCAATCCGATCAGCACCGGCACAATTACCACTTTTAACAGCGACGGGATTAACGCCAGTTCAAAACTTTCCCATGTCTTAATAGACCTCAGCCGGATGCCAACCAGCAGCAAAGCACTGGCAATTACCACCCAAACAGCAGTCTGCAATCCTGATTCCACTGTCTCGGGCAGGGGAATGTTTCTAGTATAAAAACCAATTAAAAATGCCCAGAGAGCGGGAACTGTCAGCACGTCCCGGATCTGAGTCCACCAGTGATTTTTTTGCTCGGAGTTCCCGAAATAGCTAGCAATAAATACACCGAAACAATAAGTTCCAATAACGTTGTTAGTGACGCTGTACAAGACAGCCCAGTTGCTGTTATCGGTGCTGATGATAGACGGGGTGATTGCTAATCCAACAAAGCCCGTATTCCCTAACATCGAAGCTAGGAGAAAACTGCCTTGGCTCGATCGCTTCAGGGAATTAAAATTTAATAAAAATAAATTTACTAGAGAATTTTTGCCCTGAAAATAGGGCTTTTTGATGTGGGCCGCACTCAGCCTGCGTAATAATACCCAAGTCAGCCAAGCAAAACTCGTACTCAGAAATAACACGAATAGGGCGATCGCCGGCGTGAATCCCACAGCACCCGAAAAATCGCTTTGACGGGCTAAAACTAGAATTTGCAGCGGTATCCCAATCCAGAAAAGAAAGTGGCTCAGCACCTTGGGAAAATTCACTGGGATGTACTGAAACAACAGCAGTCCCAAGCCAGTCCAGATAACTAGAGGGGTATAAGCGTGAAATAAGGTTTCAAGCATAAAAATTTAACTTGACAATTTGAAATGCCTTTATGTATTAATAGTAATGCTAAAGCCCGTTTAATAAATGCGAATTGTCGTTAGCGGAGCCCTCGAAGACGATCGTACTTGCACGCTTTTTCGTCCTAGCGTGTTCGCAGCACTCCAGGCCCAAAAATTTCCGCCCAAATTCCCGCACCTTCCCGGGCACAATCCTCAGACTCGCCGCCCCAAATGCTTGCAGCTTTTTGCCTTCAGATTCACAAAATTTCTGTTAATTTGACCAATGTGCGATCGAGCTATCTTGCCTTTTCCAAACAGATGTCCCCCGTTTTCCGGCCGCTTCGAGGGAACGGAAACAGGGGGAGACTAAAGCTGCTGATGACTTGCACTCATTAATTCAATTTCAAAGCATTAACAGGCACCTCATCCCAAGAATTAACAGTCCGCAAGGTAGCAACCCAGCCCTGCTGTTTTTGCTCCGCCGTCAAATTCTGCTCAAAAGATTCGTGGCAATCCTTCGCTTGAGTCTCATCGCAACAAGCAATGCAAGAATAAAGAATGCCCGACGGATCGATTTGCTCGTTTACCCAAATAATCACGATCGACTCTCTCAATCAAAATCTACAGTTACTTAAATTTTCCTATATTTTTGCCAATTAAGTAGGTCGGTATTAATTAACCGGAGTGCGGCATTTTAGCTTAACAGGCAAGATGCCTGTTCCACACACAGGCAAGATGCCTGTTCCACACACAGCCAAGATGCCTGTTCCACTAACTAACAGGCAAGATGCCTGTTCCACACACAGCCAAGATGCCTGTTCCACAACAGATGAATTTTTTGTGGGGTGGGCTTCTAGCCCGCCCTGAATTACTTCGATGCCAAAGTTGCCAAAGACTCGCCCGCAACCCGGCAAATCCGCCAGTCGGGCATCACATCAGCACCAATACCCTTGTAAAATCCGATCGCCAATTCATTCCAATCCAAAACACTCCATTCCAAACGCCCGCAGCCCCTTTCAACCGCCAACTGCGCTAAATAAACTATCAAAGACTTGCCAATTCCCCGCCCTCGAAACTCAGGGATCACAAACAAATCTTCCAAATAAATTCCCGGCTGAGTCAAAAAAGTAGAATAATTGTAAAAAAACAGCGCCCAGCCCACAACTTGACCTTCGCACTCGGCTAAAACCGCTTCAGCAAAAGGTCGATCGCCAAACAAATGATGCTCCAAATCAACCGCATTGCCCGTAACGGCATGAGATAATTTTTCGTACTCAGCTAAAGCTTTAATCAAATCAAACAGCACCGGCACGTCGGCGCGGGTAGCTGGACGCAAAATTACCTCAGAAGACATAAATAAGTAAGTAGTACGCGACAATCAAGAATTAAAAATACCACATCAAGACCTTTTTAATTTGTAATTTTTAATTAAGTTTTTCCCCATTGAATAAGCATATATAGCAATCCTTGCAGGAGTCGTAAATTTTTTACCCCACCCCCACCCTCCCGAACCAGCGGGGAGGGAGTAATAAATTCACAAATGATGCAAAGATTGCTATATACGGCGGAGTCGGAGTGTCCCCACAATAATTTTAAGATTTTTCAAAATGCCAACTCAATGTTTTTTAGTTTATTTCAACCAGCCCTTCAATCGTTCCGTCACTTGAGGGCGGCGCAGCTTTCGCATTGCCTTATTTTGAATTTGACGGACTCGTTCGCGGGACAAATTGAACAAACTGCTGACCTCTTCTAAAGTGTAAGGTTCGCCGGTCAGCAAACCGTAACGCATAGCAACAATCTCTTTTTCGCGCTCAGTTAAAATACTGTCCAACACCTCCAAAATATCTTGGCGCATCATCATCTCATTCATCTGAGCTTCGGGAGATTGCGTCGCGTTATCTTCGAGAACATCCAAAAGTTCCGAACTTTCTTCGGAGCCAATGCGGTGGTTGAGAGACAAAGATTGCCGGCGTACTTGCTGGAGGTAGCGAAGCTGTTGGCAAGAAACTTGCATTT
>JACJNV010000134.1 GCA_014695175.1 Microcoleus sp. FACHB-DQ6
CATGAATTAATTGATAATGCACTGAAATTCTCCTCACCAGAGACAACCATTAAAGTTAGTAGTGAAGTCGTAGGGGAGATGCTGCATTTATCTGTACAAGACTCGGGCCAGGGCATGACAGAAGAGCAAATTGCTAAAATTGGTGCCTTCATGCAGTTTGAGCGCAAGAAGTATGAGCAACAGGGCACCGGTATAGGCTTAAAAATTGTCCAGAAAATTGTCGAACTGGCAGGAGGAGAGTTCTCAATTACCAGTATCTATCAAAAGGAAACAACGGTACATCTCACTCTGCCGATTGTCTGCAATTAGCATGAGTTTTTCTATCAAGTCCGGTGGCATCGTTATGGAGAATGAGAAGGAATAAATTTGCTTTGCATGGGAGCGGCAACAGATCAAAAAAGATGAACTAGCAGGATAAATATTTGACTCCGAATTAGAGCTTGCTTCTGCGCTAATTCATGGAATAGAAGGTAAAGAAAAAACTGTACACAACCTTACACAATCTATTAAATTTAACTCGAATCACCCTACTTAATCTTTTGTTACATACTGGTGGCGAATTTTCCCACCGACTGACTTAGTTCTCGTGCAAGCTACAATTGCAGACTCCGGCGCGATCGCACTCCATCTGCACCCGCTACCACTAAAACCCCGCAAATCGCGCCCGCAGTGCGACAGAATCGGGATTTGCGGGTTCGCGCAGTACGATCCTCTTCGAGGGCTTTCCTTCGGATCGCTTCGCTAACGCTAACGGGCGCTTCGCCATTTTAGATTTTAGATTTTAGATTTTAGATTTTAGATTTGCAATGACTGATGACTATCGGGGTAATGTAAAAATCAAAGCATAACTCTTTTATTTGCCACTCCCCTCATGCCTTTGCCGCGCCTGTTAACCTTAATTGCTGCTTTCTGCCTCGCCCTGGGGCTGATTATTGGGCTGGTGAGTTCCTTAACAGGGCTTTACAGTCAAGTTGCGTGGTCTGCTTCTCCGCTGCTGGCTAATTTGCTGATTTTCCTGATAATTGTACTTTTGGGAACCCTAATTTTTGCGCTGGTTTACTATTTTAGGCTGCTGCAACGGCCTCAGAAAATTAAGGGACAACGGCCGATTACTCCGAAGATTCCTGTTGTCAAAAGTGAAGCAGCTTCGGAAAATCTCAAAGCAATCAGGCAACAAGTCGATCGCATTCAAGATGAAGTAGCGCGGCAAGCTTTGCTGTTGAGAGCCCGCGAAATTGAAGCTAGCATGGCTCGCGGCAGCGTTCGAGTAGTTGTTTTCGGCACCGGTTCTGCGGGCAAAACTTCCGCTGTGAATGCGCTGGTGGGGCGGATGGCGGGACAGGTGGGCGCGCCTATGGGAACTACGGAAGTTGGGGAAACTTACACTCTGAAATTGAAAGGAATCGATCGAGAATTAGCAATTACTGATACCCCAGGTATCTTGGAAGCGGGAGTTGCGGGGACTTACAGAGAGGAATTGGCGAGGCAGTTGGCGGCGAGGGCAGATTTGATCTTATTTGTTTTGGACGGCGATTTGCGAAAATCTGAGTACGAACCGCTGCGGACTTTGGCGGAAATTGGCAAAAGGTCGATCGTGGTTTTTAATAAAGTTGACCTTTATCCCGACACCGACAGAGATGAAATTCTCGATCGACTGCGGCAGCGAGTCAAAGGTTTTGTATCAGCAATGGATGTAGTAGCCATTAGCGCCAATCCGCAAAAAGTTGTACTAGAAGACGGCACAATTTTTCAGCCCGACCCGGATATTATGCCATTAATTCGGCGCGTCGCTGCGATTTTGCGAGCTGAAGGCGAAGACTTAATTGCGGACAATATTTTGCTGCAATCTCAGCACTTGGGAGACCAAGCGCGCAAGTTAATTGATGCTCAAAGAAGGCGGCAAGCTGATAAGGCAGTAGAGCGATTTCAGTGGATCGGAGCCGGAGTAATTGCTGTCACGCCTTTGCCAGTTGTGGATTTGTTAGCGACAGCCGCAGTTAACGCTCAAATGGTAGTAGAAATTGCCAAGATTTACGGCTGCGAATTAAATATCGATCGCGCGAAAGAATTGGCATTGTCTCTAGCAAAAACCCTAGCCAGTTTGGGAATAGTTGAAGGCGTAATTCAAGTAGTGTCAAGGGCGCTGCAGTTAAGCGTAGCCGGGTTTGTACTGGGCAAAGCAATTCAAGCCGTCAGCGCCGCTTATTTAACCAGAATTGCCGGTAAAAGTTTTATTGAATATTTCCGCCATGACCAAGATTGGGGCGATGGCGGCATCGCCGAAGTCGTGCAAAGGCAGTTTCAGTTAAATAGGAAAGACGAGTTTGTCAAAGCATTTGTCAAAGATGCGATCGCCCGCGTTGTCGAACCTCTGAACATTTATCAGCAGGAATCGGAACCCGAATTAGAAATGTCAGCCGAATTGGAATCAGAAATAGAACCAGAAGCATTGTATCAGCGGCCGCAAGACGACGATTGGGAAACCCACAGCAACAAACGAAAGGATGAGTGGTAATGGGCCAAACAGGGAATTGGGCAAACAGGGAATTGAGAATTGGGTAATTACGATCGTTCAATGAGATGTTCCCTGAGTATGCTTTGTTGAATTTTATTAAGAAGTTTTACAAAAATTTTACACATGGGAGAGACTCCGGGGGGGATCAAGTCAAACCGAGCGATCGGATGGAACACAATTTTGATAAAATTGAAGATTCACAACAAAATTTGCTATTGTGCGTCCGGGTAAAAACAATGAGCGATCGACCAATTATTCTCGGTATTGTCGGAGATAGCGCAGCGGGCAAAACCACCCTCACGCGGGGAATTGCCCAAGTATTGGGGCCAGAAAATGTCACGGTGATTTGCACTGACGACTATCACCGCTACGACAGAAAGCAGCGGGCCGAAATCGGAATCACAGCATTGCATCCCGACTGCAATTACCTCGACATCATGCAGCAGCACCTCAGCCTGCTTCGTACCGGACAAGCAATTCTCAAACCCATCTACAACCACACGACAGGTACATTCGACCCACCGGAATACATCAAGCCGAGCAAATTTGTCATAGTTGAAGGTTTGCTGGGTTACGCAACTCGAACAATCCGCGATTCTTACGACGTAAAAGTGTATCTTGCTCCTCCCGAAGAGTTGCGAACTCAGTGGAAAGTTAAGCGCGATATTATGAAGCGCGGCTATACTGAAGAACAGGTGCTTGCAGAAATAAAAAAACGGGAACCGGACTCTGAAGACTTCATTCGCCCTCAGCGCAAATCGGCCGACGTTGTAGTTAGTTTTTACCCGGCAGAAGCGGACAATCAATCCGATTTGAGCGTCCGTTTAGTGCTCAGACCGACAATTCCTCACCCTGATTTTACTGAAATTTTAGGTCGAGGCAGCGAGAGTTTTCAACCTGCAATTCGCTTGGGACTCGATCGGGATATGGGCAAACCTGTTGACGTTTTGGAAGTAGACTCCCACGCTACCAGCGATCAAGTAAACGAACTGGAAATGCTCTTGTGCAGCGAGTTGCCACACCTGCGGGGATTTTGCACCGCCCAAGGCAACCCGGAAATTGGCAAACTGATCGGCACCACGGGTGAAGTTTTGCAAAGTTACCCGCTAGCTTTGACGCAGTTGCTAGTTGCATATCACATGATGAAAGCCATTCATGTGTATTAGTTAGTTGGCAGTTGTTGGTTGTTAGTTCTTAGTTGCTATTGCAATGATTAATAACCAATAACCAATAACCAATAACTAATGTACTCGCAAAGTCGGGTTGGCAGTGCCTAATTGCTGAATTGGCATGGAGACTGGCAACTGACTTTGAGGTGCGGGCACCATTTCGCCTCGGAAGTCGAGGAGGGTGACGAGCAGCAGGTAGGCAACTGCTAAAATTATAGAAATCACCCCAGTGATAATAGCAATAATTTTTGAACGATCCATATTATGCCAATTTTAAGTACAGCTAATATTAGTTTAACATTAAAAACAGCAATTATTACTGAAGTTATGCAATAGAATATAATCAGGTGCTAGTTATTTCTCTGACAAAAATGGAACCTCTTATAGATGCGCCAACTTTCACCGAGATGCCCGGAGCTACCCCAGTGGTGGAAACATTTAATCTGGGGAAGTTCTACCGTACCGGCTTCTGGATGAATGAAAAAATTGAATCGCTCAAAAATTGCACTCTGACTGTCTCTGAGGGGGAAACTTTCGGGTTATTAGGGCAAAATGGAGCGGGGAAAACTACGCTGCTGAAAACTTTGCTGGGTATAGTACGGCCGACTTCTGGCAGGGCGCTGCTGTTGGGGAGGCCTTTGGGCGATCGCACCGTGAAGCAGCGAGTCGGCTATTTGCCAGAAAATCCCTATTTTTACGATTATCTCACCGGCTGGGAATTCTTGCAATTTGCGGCGGGCTTGTTTGAAATTCCCCCCTCTATTCAGCGACAGCGAATTCCGAATTTGCTAGACTTAGTTGGGCTATCTAAATCGGCGGCAATTAAAAAACAGTTGCGCCAGTATTCTAAGGGAATGCTCCAACGGATCGGCATGGCTCAAGCTTTGATTAACAATCCAGATGTGGTATTTTTGGATGAGCCGATGTCGGGTTTAGATCCGATGGGACGCTATCAGATGCGGGAGATAATTTTATCGCTGAAAAATCAAGGAAAAACAATTTTTTTTAATTCGCATATATTGTCAGATGTGGAGAAGATTTGCGATCGAGTGGCTATTTTGGCGAAGGGTGAGTTAATCTGCATTGGTGCGATCGACGAAATCCTAGGTAATACTGAAACTTACCGGGTTGAAGGTAGGGGCGGCCACTTGAATATCCTGCAAAAATGGATACCGGATATGGAAGTTGATAATGATTTGTGGTACGGTCATTTGCAGGGCGATCCGAAGGAGTTTCTTTCTAGTCTGAGCGGTACGGGAGGGCAGCTAATTGGGATGAATTTGGCTAAGCCTACTTTGGAAGAGTTTTTTATGCAGCAACTGCAAGAAAGAGGAATTTATTCGAGTAGTTGAAGTCTATACATCAAGTTGATTGTGGGGAGTAGGGGTTGGGCATCTTGCCCGCCCTGACTAATAATAAGAAAACGGGCAAAATGCCCGTTCCACAGCACATCAAATTTATTGTGGGGTGGGCATCTTTCCCGCCCAAACTAATAAGAAAACGGGCAAGATGCCCGTTCCACAGCGCATCAAGTTTCTTGTGGGGTGGGCATCTTGCCCGCCCCTGAAAGGCTAATGTTTTTAACCTCTGTTAACAATGGCAACTCTATATTTCCACACACCAACTCTGCACAATTCCACTGGCGTCAATACTCACAAACTTTAGAAATAATCGCATTTGCCACATCTAAATCTCCTGCTTGATAAGCATGATAGTGCGCTCTGATTAGGGGCTTAATATCCTCGATTTCTTGCCATTCCTATTCCGGTTTGAGGGGAATGCTGATATAATAGTGATAGGCTTGGCTGTGGGCGGTACGGAGATTTTCGGGATGTTGACTTAGCAGGTACTCGCCCTTTTCTCCAACTAGCGGATGCAACTGATACGATTTGAGGTGGCGAGCGTAATATAGCAATGGAAAGGTGCTTGTGTAGTGATGGATAATTGTACTATCCATACCCGAGAAGAAATAGAAAAATACATCCAAAAGAAAGGGGCAAAATTAATATACTTTTGACCCTATTCGCCCGATTTCTCACAAGCGTGAAAATTTATGGTCAAAACTTTCAAATATTCTCCGTTCTATCAAGACGACTAATTATCAAGAGTTAGGAAAAGCGAGCAAGTTGGCCTTTAATGAAGTTACATCAGAAAATATCTGGAATTGGTTTACTCACTGCTGTTATTGTACCTCATCTTTCTGAGAAAAACTTTATCATTTTTTTTGATACATATAAATTACCCTTCTCCCATCTGCGCTCATCCCCGTTCATCCGCCTTCATCTGCGGTGCAAAAAAGTGCGATCGCCCTTAACACAAAAAGAGCGATCGCCCCTTTCAATTCCTAACCAGAAATCACCTCATTCAACAGATGAGCCTGAGAACCCTCCAGACGCGGCCCATGAATCTGCACCACCCTAGAAGCCAAATAATTGCCCCAACGAGCCGCTTGTACAGAACTCAAACCGTTAGTAATTCCAAACAAAACACCCCCCGCAAAAGCATCCCCAGCACCCACTGTATCGATCGCCTTTACCGGAAAGCCAGCCACATCCACAATCTGTTTGTTCTCCACCACCATGCAGCCTTTATCCCCATTAGTGATAAAAGCCAAATCCGAAATCTCGCTCATTTTCCGAGCGCACTCTTCTAAAGATTCCTCCTTAAAAAAGCTCCGAACTTCATCAGCATTGCAAAAAATTACATCGCAATATTCCGAAACCACCTTGTGAAAATCATCAGCAAATCGATCGACTAAAAAGCCATCCGAAAAAGTAAAAGCAACCTTCACACCCAGACGCTTAGACTGTTCCATCGTCTCAATGCTAGCCTTTCTCGGATCGGGAGCATCCCAAAGATAACCCTCAACATAACTGTACTTGCAGTGACTAAGGCGATCGACATCAATATCAGTCGCAGCCAGAGTAGTAGAAACCCCCAGATTAGTACACATCGTGCGTTCCGCATCCGGCGTAGTCAGCACAACACAAGTACCAGTGGGTTCCTTCGACGACTCAGCAGGATGCACGTTAAAATCAATCCCCGCCGCCAGCAAATCTTGCCGATAAAATTCGCCGTTAGTATCCTTAGCAACCTTCCCCGAATAATACGCTTTACCGCCGCTCTGAGCCAAACCAATCATCGTATTTGCCGCCGAACCCCCCGATCGCATTTGCAGCGAATTGTGCTCTAAATCGTGCAAAATCCCCCCCTGCGTTTCCGAATTCATCAGCGTCATCCCCCCACGATCCAGCCCGTGAGCGAGTACAAATTCATCTTCTACCAATGCTAGGATGTCTACCAGGGCATTTCCCACGCCAAACACATCCACCGAACGGGAATCTTGATTGTTTTCTGTCATCAGTAATTTTTGGTTTACACTAATTATCAACTTTATAATAAATCGACTTCAACTCAACATCTATTTTCTTTAAGTTATCTTTATCTAAATCCCCAAGCCCAAATCGCTCTAATCCAAAATCCAAAATCTAAAATCCCAAATCTAAAATCTAAAATCGATATGACTGATACTTGTCTCCCACCTCTGATTCAGCAAATGTTGCAGCCCGGGTTTTACCCGCACGGGGTGACAGAACCAGTGCAGCTAATTCAGACTCACGCTTCCTTTGTTTTGCTGACAGGAGATTATACTTACAAAATTAAGAAACCTGTCAATTTTGGCTTTTTGGACTATTCAACCTTGGCAAAACGGCAGCATTTCTGCACCCAAGAATTGCTGATGAACCAGCGCACTGCACCGGAAATTTATCTAGAAGTTTTGCCAATTATTCAAACTGGCCATTCCTTTCAATTTGGCAGCAATGTACCTGAGCTAATTTCTGCCGAAATTGCTGTAGAATACGTGCTTAAAATGCGCGAGTTTCCTCAAGATTCCCTGTTGCTCAGTTTGTTGGAACGCGGACTGTTGACCGAGCAACTTATGGGAGACTTAGGGCGGAAAGTTGCCAGCTTTCACAGCACGGCAATTAGTAATAGCTACATTCGCCGATTTGGCGAAGTCAGTCAGATCCGCACAGCAATAAACAACAATTACCGGATTTCGGAAAAATATATCGGCGGGTCGCAGACTCAGACACAATATCAAGAAACTAAAGATTATACTGATGCGTTTTTTGCTAAAAATCAAGAGTTATTTAACCTACGGATTGCCAAAAATAAAATTCGCGAATGCCACGGAGATTTGCATTTACGGAATCTAGCATTCTGGCAAGAGAAAATATTACTGTTCGACTGCATTGAATTTAACGAGCCTTTTCGCTTTGTTGATGTCATGTACGATGTCGCTTTTACAGTAATGGATTTGGAATCGCGAGGGCGCAAAGACTTAGGCAATGCTTTTCTCAATACTTACATCGAACAAACAGGGGATTGGGAAGGACTGCAACTGTTGCCTCTGTATTTGAGCCGTCAAGCTTATGTTAGAGCAAAAGTAACTTCGTTAATGTTGGACGATCCCGCTATTTCAACTGCCCAAAAAGCCGAGATTTCACAGACTGCCGCTCATTACTATAAATTGGCTTGGCAATACACAAAACCGCGCCGGGGAAAGTTAACTTTGATGTCTGGTTTGTCGGGTTCTGGCAAGAGTACAGCGGCTCGATATTTGGCTCGCCGCACTGGGGCCATTCACATTCGTTCGGATGCTGTTCGCAAACATTTAGGCGGAATTCCTTTAAATGAACGCGGGGGGCAAGATTTGTACTCGGATGAAATGACGGCTCAGACTTACGCTAGATTGTTAGAATTGGGGATAATTCTGGCTGACCGAGGTTGGGATGTGATTTTAGATGCCAAGTTCGATCGCCAAAACTTGAGAACCGATGCGATTGATCGGGCTCAATCCCACGGCTTGCCCCTGCAAATTATTTACTGCACCGCACCAATTGAAGTATTGCGAGAACGACTGCAACAGCGCAGGGGCGATATTGCCGACGCGACAGCCGAACTATTGAGTTCGCAGCAAGCAGCTTTTGAACCTTTTACAGAATTAGAGCAAATTTCTGTAAAGATTGTAGATACCGCGCAAGACTTAGAGGTACAATTAAACGTGATTTGTGGAGAGTAGTTGCAGAGCGATCGCCCTTGCGAATTTGATTGTCTGCTAATATTGTCAATATCTTTCTGTGTTATTACAAACACAACTTGCAGCTCATGCCAAAATTTACCGGAGACTCCAAGGGGTTTAACCCCGCGCTGATATGGTTTGTGTTGTTTACCGTTGGGTTTAGCTTAGTAGGATGTCACCTGCGCGTGAGTCTCGGTCTTGGTGTCATCGGTGGCGTGGCAGCAGGTTTAATTGTCGCTTGGTGGCACAACGAACTACTACTCAACCCGAATATGCGTTCCAAGGATAAAACCTCGGATGCTATCCTCAATAAAGAAGTAGTGGAAACGGAGAGCAAACTATATAGCAAAACCTCTAGGCGTGAAGCTCCTACATTGTTAGACTGGTTGTCCGGGCCAGAGGATCGTCGCTAGCATTAGTCATTAGTCATTAGTCATTAGTCATTAGTCATTAGTTAACAGTTAACAGTCACTAATGCCCAATTCCCAATGCCCAATTCCCAATGCCCAATTCCCAATTGAATGTTTGTATTTCTGTCGAAACTCCTGCCGCTGTTTATTTATCCTTTGGGGTTGAGTTGCCTGTTAATGATGGCGGCTTTAATCACACTTTGGAAGCGTCCGAAATGGGCGGCGGCGCCAATTGCTGCGGCTCTAATTATTTTACTGCTCGGAAGTAGCGGTTGGGTTTCAAAATCATTAGTTCGATCACTCGAATGGCAAAACTTACCAACCGCCGAACTCCCCCAAGCTGAAGCGATTATCGTCTTGGGCGGCGGTGTCAAAGCAGCTTTACCTCCCCGTCCTTGGGTAGAATTAGCGGAAGCGGGCGATCGCATAATCTACGGTTCCCGACTTTACCGGCAAGGCAAAGCTTCTCTGCTAATTCTCAGCGGCGGTAGAGTAGATTGGAAAGGCGGCGGGGCTCCCGAATCGGCAGACATGGCAGAAATTGCCCAAACAATGGGTGTACCGGCATCAGCAATTGTGCAAGACCCCGATTCACACAACACTTATCAAAATGCCGTCAACGTGCGGAAAATTTTAGATGCTAAAGCTATAAAAGGGCCGGTTTTGCTAGTGACATCGGCGATGCACATGACTCGATCGCTCTTAATTTTCAAGCGGCAAGGCATAGCAGCCATTCCAGCACCAACAGACTTTCAGATAACGCAGCAGGATATCGCAGCATCAGAAAGCAATTGGCAAGCAGCCGCACTGGATTTATTGCCGGACACCTATCAGTTAAACCAGTCAACTAAAGCTTTGAAAGAATACATCGGCTTAATTGTTTATCGGCTGCGGGGATGGCTTTAACAGAATTACAAAATTTTAGATTTGGGATTTTGGATGGAAGAATTTAAGTAGTCTCAACCGTGAAGTCACTTGCCAAATCCAAAATTGATTCTGTGTGCTAGCTTAAAGTCATTACAGCAAATATTAGCCACAGTCGCCCCCAAACAATCATGCTGCCCCACGAGTTGCAAAACATTGCCCCAGAACCGACTCCCGCGGCCGAAATTTTTCAGAGACACCAAATTGTCCGCGAGTTTTACGAGGAAATTAAGTACCGTCAAGAACTAGAACTTCACTGCCAGTGGTATTACGCTACAGCCAAGCAGCATCAGCAGGAATTGCAGAAAATGCAGGGAGATTGGAATATTTTAGGTTGGTTTAGCCGCGGACGGTCGAAAAATTAGGGCTTGCTGGATAAGTGCAGAAAGGTTACACGGCTTGGTTATGCGATCGTCCGATCAAGGAAAGTGTGCAAGATAAACAGGTAAAATAGTACAAAAGCCTTGCATCACCC
>JACJNV010000135.1 GCA_014695175.1 Microcoleus sp. FACHB-DQ6
GTCAGAGTAAAAAGTCACCTCGGCAAAGCGACTTCCAACCACCGGATCTGTGGAGCAAAAACTTGCCTCAAGTTCCTCACTTAACTCAGGACGATCCTGATTCTGCATCACCATTGGCGCCAGAAAGCTTGCCCAACCAATGTAATTTTTATCCATGATATCGAGGAGATCCTCAATATCTTTGCGCTCAAACCCTCCGTAATAATTTGGTAAGTCATTGATGTAGCAGGGTGAAGGTGCTACGAAAATCAGGCGATAAAAGTAATTAGGAGCTTGAATTGAGGACAGAAGGCCGATCATACTGCTGACCGAATGACCGACAAAAATCACATCCCTCAACGCCAATTCTTCACAGATATCGAGGACATCCTGAACATAGCCATTGAGGTCGCTGTACCGTTCGTAACTGTAGGCACTAATATCAGACTGTCCAGAACCTACATAATCAAATAGGAGGATTTTGTAGTCCTTCTCGAAGGCCGGTGTTACGAAACGCCACATATTTTGATCGCACCCAAATCCATGAGCAAACATCATAGTCTGGGTGCCTTGTCCAAACACTTTTATATTATTCCGCCGTAAAATTTTTTGAGTCATTTGATCGACACGAGGATTAAATTGATTATAAGACTTTTGCGCGCCTTTATGAGGATTGCTCATCCCAAAGAGTGGTAGACCACAATTCAGGATGTCGGATTAATTGAGTGGCAACCTCAGCACTGACAGGCTGGCTAAACATATAACCCTGCCCAATTTCACACGCGATCGATCGCTTGTAACTATTGCAATTGCGCTGGGGTTTCAATTCCTTCGGCAATTGTGCTCACATTTAAGCCATGTGGGATTACAACTATGGGTTGGGCAATTCTGCGAGCGATCGGAGCGTTGGCTAAATCGCGGACAAAGGAGCGATCAATTTTGAGCGACTTCACCAGAAAATTTTTCAGGTTGTTGAAAGCAGCATAGCCAGTCGCAAAATCATCGACATAAATCGCAATATTAGGCTCCGATCGTTGGCTCAAAAAATTGTAGGTAATGTCAACATTAAGCATTATTGCCGTTCCCGTAATCTTTAGCTATGGATATTTTGGCTTCATATCGGTTCGCTCAACAATGCGATCGCTCTTAGCGATTAAAGTCGGTTGGCTGAGTTGACGTGCCGACAGATTCACCGCGATATTAGGAAGAATTAGTTTGGCTGCTAGCCACTGCTGATATTCCAGCAAGCTTGCTCTAAAATCCATTTGCTCTTCGGGTAAAATCAATCCAGTTTTTTCGGCGATGGGAATACATCGATGGCGATGAATCCAACCTAGTTCAGGAGAATATCCTCCTACTATAACTTTAACACCAGCAAGGCTACCTGTTTGCCAATCGAGCTGAGGTTTATCGTACAGCAAGTATTGGCTTTCCAAGCACAATTCAAGAGATTTGCGATCGCCAGGGTATTGGATTTGGCCCAAGGTATTGTGGCTGTGTAAAAACTATAGGTATTGAGCCCGATTCCTTAACGTAATATAGGGAAATATCTGCATTTTTTAGCAAGCTATCGAACTTCATTTCATCTTGTGGATCTAGGGAGACGCCAATACTGCTGATGAGGTGTAAATAATGATTTTTGAAAAGAAAATTATTATTAATATTTTTGTAGAAGTAATCCCCCCTAGTTCCCCTAATCTAGGGGTAGTAGGGATAGGCACGATGCGGGACTAAGCTGCTAGGCCAGAAAGATTTTCTGTTAGGTTCGAGAATCGGATAGAGAGAGGATTTTATGATTTTTGAGATCTCATTGAAATATACAATTTAGAGGGACAACAGCTTACCCTTAGATTTTTACCAAAACCTATTTAGTGGGATTGCTATAGCAGAAGGCGCTGATGCAGAAGGCAATAAAACCTCCTATTCCAGCAATTAAGAACCTCTAAAATATTGTCGCGGTTGCTATAAATTTTCACAAACTCCTCAAATTAAAAAAGTTGGGTTTCCTAGCTCAACCCAACCTTCTTTTAATAAAGAATGACTGTTAAATCTCAAATATCCTCATCGTCTTGGCCTTGCACACCCTGCAGAATCCGCGATAGCTCACTCTTTTCATTAATCGTAATCCGACTCGGAGAACCGCTGATAATCCGTTCGTAACCACGGAACGAATCTTTAATTTGCGGCCCTCTTTCAGTAATCGTGTATTCCCGGATTCCTTTATCGTGCCAGGAACCGCGCATCTTAAACACATTAATTGCCCGCGACATTTCTCCTCGAATCTCTACATACTGCAGCATGATAATCGTGTCAGTAATCGTAGAAATATGGGAGTCCGTAATCGAATGAGCACCCATAAACTGGTCGCTTGTATTTGTGAAAAACCCGGTTATTTCTTCCTGCTTCGCAAAACCTGTCACTCCGATCACAAATTGCCTGAAAGCATTATTGCTGACACCCCTAGCTAAGGCCGACAGCGAGTCTATAGCAATTCGAGAAGGTTTGAACTCAGCAATTTCTGATTTAATAGTCTGCAAGTGGTCTTCCAAACCGGCAGATTCCGGGTAAGTACACAGCAGCTTCAGCATTCCTTTCTCTTCCATTTCCTCAAAATCAATGCCCCAAGAATAAGCATTGCGGAACAACTGAGCACGCGACTCTTCATAGGCAAACAGCAGCGCCCGATTGCCGTTCATACAAGCATTCTGCAAGAACTTGCTCACCAACAGCGTTTTGCCGGTTCCCGTTGCACCCGTAGCTAAAATAATCGAGTCTTTGAAGAAACCGCCACCGCACATCTCGTCGAGAGTTTTATCTCCGGAAGAAACCCGCACGTTTGAAGACTTTTGAGTTAATCGCATCGCCCCCAACGGGAAAATATTAATTCCGTCATTAGTCATAGTAAAAGGATATTCGCCCTTCATGTGAGTTGTACCCCGCAACTTCAAAATTTCCATGGTGCGGCGGCGGCGTTCCCCTTCCAAAACGTTGCGAACAATCACCACATTATCCGACACAAACTCTTCCACTCCAAACCGAGCGACGGGGCCGTATTCTTCCACCCGTTCCGTAGTCATAACTGTAGTTGCTCCGACTTGTTTGAGGCGCGCAACTAAGCGAAAAATTTCTCGGCGCACCACCGATGCAGCATCGTACTGCTGAAATACGGCGGTCACTGAATCTATAGAAACCCGCTTGGCTTTGTACTTGCGAATGGCGTACTGGATTCGCTCGATTAAGGCAGATAAATCAAAATTCCCTACGATATCTTGACCTTCCGGGTCCGGGGAAGCGTCCAAAATAAATAGCTTGCCTTCCTCGATTAACTGTGCCAGATCCCAACCGAAACTGCAAGCATTTTTAATAATATCTGCTGGAGATTCTTCAAAAGTTACGAAAACTCCAGCTTCGTCAAAATGGGTAATTCCGTTATAGAGAAATTGTACGGCAAATAAAGTTTTTCCCGTTCCTGACGTGCCGCTGACTAGGGTGGTTCTGCCGAGCGGCATTCCGCCGTGACTGATGTCATCGAAACCCTCAATCATCGTGCGAATTTTTTCAACTCCTGCCGTTCCCAATCCTTCTCGTTGAACCGTTTGACTAATTTCATTCATGTCGATTTTTGTCAACTCTCAGTATTCTTTAGTTGTCACTCATTAACCGCCGATCATGAGTCTTTGTACCCAGCTTTTAGTTTTGGCTCTTGCTCAATAACTAATGACTGCTGACTGCTGACTAATGACCCCCGCCCAAAAACCGATACCGTGCCACGTACTCCTGTCGTGGAAAGATAAAAATTTTAGACTTTTGTTCAACCTCCCAGATTCATCTGTTGAGTAAATCTAAAATATAAAATCGTTCGACTGAGCGCGACTCGACGCTTCGACTGAGCGCTCGCCGAACGTTTCACGCCAAACCGAAGTCTCAAATCTAAAATCGACTGACTCTCACCTGATTATCTTATGAATTCAGGTCTTCTTCGCGAAGTTCTTCATAGAGCAAATCTAATCCTATCAGAACTTTCTCGCGATCGGACAAATCGCCAATAATTTTTCGCACCGGCGGCGGCAGGATTTTGGCCAGCGTTGGGGTTGCCAATATTTTGTCCTCTTCTGCTAGCTGAGGATTTTTGAGAACATCTATGACTTTCAGCGCGTAGACTCCTTGAAATTCTTGTTCTAGGATGTCCTTTAGGGTTTTCAAAGCTCTCACGGAGTTGGGAGTATTCCCCGCAACGTACAGCTTCAGAACGTAGGTTTTCTTTAGAGGACTCATGAACTTTTTTAAATGTTGAGTATTAGTTGCCAGATGTTAGTTGTAGTTGTTATTTGTCTTAAATCCGCTGTTCTTTGTTATTTTATAATAATTTCCGCCTCGCGCTCGCGCGGCCGTTTGTCGGCTCCTTTCTTTTTTGTTAGATTCTACCTTCTACCTTTTCTTTCTTAAATTATGCCGAATCCCTTCTACATTCTACCTTGAGAGGTCTCTTTCGGAATCGATCGCCGATACATCTCGCACATATGAGCGATCGCGTCAATCAGAGTCAAGCGGTAATCGAGCAATATTTCCTCGCTGCGCCCTTCTATTTTTAGCTGTTTAGCAAACTCGTCTATCAATTCCATGTGAATTTCTACAATTTGAGTCACGGGAACGTCAGCAAAAAAAGCCAAATTCACAAATTCATCTATTTGATTGTTGACCGCAGTATCTTGAGAAAAATAATTCAAAAGGATGTCGCGATAACTCGACTTGAGTTGCTCCAAAAACTTTTGTTTCTCAGAACCCGACAGATTTCTCAAAAAAATCTGGGAATTTCTTTTATAATACACACCTAAGTATCCTAATCGCTCCCGTAATTTTTCCGCCAGCCGCCGCTGCTGCCGGCTGAGCAAACTTTGAGCAGTCAATTGGGCTGTCGCATCGACCGTTACGGATTGGTAATTGACAGGAACCGGAGTTGAAAGTTTCAGAAATTGTGCGATCGCCTGATCGATACCGGCAGCTATTTCGCTCGATCGAGCGATTGCCAGTTGCACCTCAGCAGGGTGATAAAAAAAAGCACAGCTTTCGTCTTGACTCTTGTTGGCGGTACAGGCTGCGGCCTCAAAACCATCTGAATATGGTGCTTCGGGCCTGCCATCTACCTGCGCGTGAGGCGAAAAAATCACAGCAGGCAAAAAGAGCAATCGTTCTTGCAGCTTGTCCAGAAGCGAGCGCAGATCCCCATCCACCTCCAAAACCAAACAATCAAGGTGATAATTGTGCTTAAGGAACCCCAAAAACTCCCCTGCCGACTTAATGTGCGTTAAAGCATAGCGTTCACCTCTCAAAAGCTCGATCGCAGAGGCTGCGATTTCCTCAGAGCGGACAAAAATAGCGATAGAAAGTTGAGGAAGCAAAGCTGTAGGTGCACCACCTAAGTTGCCTGAAAGTGCTGGATCGCTCAGAGTTGATATCTCCTTTACAAAAAACTTAACATTTTAATAATCATCTCAATATTTATTTTAACCAATCTTAACCGCAAAATAAGTGATGCGCTTCTACCAGAAGAAGAATCAAACTGTACTCGGTGGTTTTTGTGTCAAGCACCCTGAGCGTGATTTCTGCAATTAAGCTTAAGCCTTAAAATAATTGCTAGTCGCCTCAAATCAGGCGTAGGCATCGAACTCCCCGGTCTCGGTGCAGATACCGAGCCTGATAGGGAACTGATATAAAACAAATAAGATACAGAAATTCGCAGCTACATTGAGCATCAAAAATATTACTGCTCTCGCGAGCAGACTCTCAGGTTTGTTATGCCACTCACCACCCCCAGTATCAAAAATTTTATCGAGCCAGTGCCGCTGTGCGTCCAAACGGCTGCGCTAGAATCGCTGCAGTCAATTTTCAGCTCCTGCAACTGCGATCGAGTCGCAGTAGTCAACGAACAGCTACAGCCGCTGGGATTAGTGTACCTCCGCAGCCTTTGGTCCCGCGCGGCCGATCGCACAAACGACGGGCAGCAACCTTTGTCAGAAAGCTCGATCGCGATCGAACCAGTCAGGGCATTACCCGCCGCTATGAGCGTCAGCGAATTCTGGCAGTACCTGCAAACAGAGGAACAGAACACCCCAGCCCTGCCAAACCGCGAAACCGCCGGCATTTCATCAAACAACCCGATCGCCCTCACAGATGCCAGCGGTCAATTTTTAGGAATGCTAGACAGCCTGAGCCTGCTGCAATTCGCCGCACTTAACAGCAGCTCGCTCTCCAGCCTCACAGAGCAGGCAACAGCCGTCAAAGAAATCGAATTAAGGCCGGTTTCCGAAGCCATCGCCACGGCCCTAGATGCTCAAGTGCGCTTTCTAGAAGCAGGATTGAAACCTTCGGAAAACCTGAACTCCCTAGTCCAACTGTTGGAAAAACTGCCCCTGCCCCTGAGATTGCAAACCCCTACCGCACAAATAGTCAGTCAAAACGCAGCGTGGCGGATTTTGCTGGGAGCAGGCCCCGAACCAGTTCCAGAACCAACAGCAAATTTGGGCAAACACTCGCCCCGCAAACCAAGCCATTTAACAAGCGAATACAAGAGCGTGCAGTTAGAGGCCATCACCAAAGAGTGCAGGAGCCTAGTAGGAGCAAGTAGATCGGACGATTCCCTGCGGGATAGCTTCGCCGCGCGTGATTCAACCGCAGCCACCAGTTGCCCGCTGCCCCTGTACGCTGCAGCCTCCCCCTCAACGTTAACCGGTCCAGCTTGGTGTCCCATGACCGGCAAACCAGACACCTACATTTGCGAGTGCCCCGTACAAAAAGGTCAAGAACGGATCTGGCAATTTGTCAAACAGCCGCTCTCAGACAAGCTAATTTTAGTAATGGGACAAGATGTCACCGAAGAACATTTAGTCGCCAAAGAATTAGCAGCGAAAAACGCAGATTTAATCCACCTCAACCGACTAAAAGACGAATTTTTATCCTGCATCAGCCACGAACTAAAAACCCCGCTCACCGCCGTCCTCGGTTTGTCCAGCCTCCTCAAAGATAAATTGATCGGAGAACTCAACGACCGCCAAACACGGTACGCCAAACTAATCCATAAAAGCGGGCGGCATTTGATGACAATAGTTAACGACATTTTAGACTTGACCCGGATGGAAACCGGGCAGCTAGAACTAATTCCCGAACCGGTCGAAATAGCATCAACCTGCCAAAGAGCGTTTGAACAAGCAAAACAACTGCAACAGCAAGAAGAAAAAAACCCTCCCGACCCGAGCAAAACGGACGGTACAGCAAACGCAGAACCCTCGGCCCAAATAGAATTTACACTGGAAATAGAACCGGAACTGAGCCACTTAATTGCCGACGAACTGCGGCTGCGGCAAATGCTGGTTAACCTCCTTTCCAATGCCCTAAAATTCACCGAACTCGGCGGCAAAATCGGATTGAAAGTAAATGTTTGGGAAGGCTGGATCGCATTCACAGTTTGGGACACTGGCATCGGCATCCCCGCTGACAAACAGCACCTGATCTTTCAGAAATTCCAACAGCTAGAAAGCCCCCTCACCAGGCGCTTTCAAGGAACCGGACTGGGACTGGTACTGACTCAACGCCTAGCTCGGCTCCACGGCGGAGACGTTTCGTTTATTTCCTCAGAAAACCAAGGCTCTCAATTTACCCTGCTGCTGCCACCAACTCCTCCGGGAAACAGCAGTGAAGAAGTCTCCGCACCGGGAGCCGCCGAGGAAGAATTATTAAAACCCCAATATCCGACTCCGATCGCCAATTCTCGCTCTCGTTTAGTATTAATAGTCGAAGCAGTTCCCAAATATATCGAAGATTTAACCAACGTCATCTCAGGTTTGGGCTACCAAGTAATAGTCGCCCGTTCCGGCACCGAAGCGCTGGAAAAAGCTCGCAGGTTCAGTCCCGAAGCGATTTTCCTCAACCCGCTGCTGCCGCTGCTGTCGGGTTGGGACGTGCTGACGCTGCTCAAGAGTGACCCGGATACCCGATCGATTCCGGCGATCGTCACGGCCACCAGAGGGGAAAAAGAACGAGCCAGTGTCAACAGAGCCGAAGGCTTTTTGAGCTTGCCGGTGGAAGAACCCGCTTTGCGGCGGCTGCTGACAGACTTGATCGGTCACAGTAATGCTAGTAGCCCCAAAGTAAGGAGTTCTTTAACCGTGTTGTGGCTCAGCCCGCAAAACAGTTCGTCTCAAGGTTCCGCTTTACTGCTCAACCCCAACTACTGCCGGGTTTTAGAAGCAGACGACCTCGGCCAAGCAGAACTCGTGGCCAGAATTTGGCGGCCAGACGCGATCGTCTTGGATGGTACAAGTCAACTGCAAAACCCATTAGCTTTTATCGAACAGTTAAGCCGGTCTCGAAATTTGGGTTCTCTCCCCTTGGTGACTTTAGACCATCCAACTACGCAACTGGCAAATCAAGTCAAAGGATTGTCGGTATTTCCCTGTTTAGCCACTAGCAGTCCCGACGACAGTGAAACTTCACCTACCGGGTTGGTACCAAGTGCTTTGTGGCAAGTGATTCAAGTTGCTGCTGGCATGAGTTGGAAGCCCAGCATTTTATTTGCCGACATTTCGACTTTACCCGATTTGCACTCCTCTTCTGGGGGGAACCCGACGGAAGAATTGGAACATTGCGATCGATCGACAAATGCTGAGATTCCCCTCCCCAATTCCCAGTTTTCTACTCCCAATTTTCAAGCTTTGATTCAGTACATCCACACCGCAGGATTTCGAGGGTCGATCGCTCCCTGCTGGACAGAAGTTTTGCAGCAGTTGCAATATCAAAGCGTTGACTTAGTTTTGCTGTGTTTGCGAGATGCCCCCTCAGAATCCCCCGCTATGTTGCAGGCGCTATCGAACCTGCGTCAAATGGCAGTAAAACTGCCAATTTTAGTCTGGGATTATCGGTCTGCTGTAAATTCGGAATCCGAGGCGATCGACTTTCTACTGCAAGAAGTATCTGCCAAAATTTTGCCTTCTTCCTTATCGGCAGCACAATTGTTAGACAAAATTCAACAGACTTTATTAAGTCACTCAAGTTCGTGAAAATGAAGAATTTACCAGGTTTGTAGTGAGGAATTCACTCCTCTCTAAAGCAGTGAAGAAAAACTCTTATTCCTGAGTGCCAACATAATTTTGGAAATATTCAACTGAAAACGGCGAATCGTTGCGAGTCAAGAAGCAATATCAAAACTCAAAAATATGAGTTATTATAGGCGATCGAGAAACCCTTATATTTTTTTCTGGGGCTGTACAGTGCCTAATCGCATTCCTTTAATATCTCTGCTACTCGCACTCGGTTTGGGGGCAATGCCCGAGCCTGCTGCCTGTCAGGCACTCCTGCCTTACACCCTGCAAATCGACTCTGCCCAACTCGAACAAACGGCCTTGAGCCTTGCAGAAGAAGCCGTCCAGCTAGCCAGACTCCAGCAGTACCAACTCGCCTTACCTAGAGCCGAACTCGCCACACAGTTAGCCCCCAAAAATGCTCAAACTTGGACTTTGTTAGGTAGCTTGTACCTTCAAGTCGAGCAGTTTGACAAAGGTATTGAAGCTTTGGGGCAAGCTCAATCTCTGTCGCCAGAAAATCCCTCAATTAAATTTGTCTTGGGAGAAGCTCACTTTCGGAAAGCGAACTACGAGAAAGCAGCCGAATATTTGCAAGCAGGGTTAAAGTTAAAACCCGACACTCCAGGTGCATTATTCGATTTAGGCAATGCTTTTTATAAGCTGAAGCGGTTCGATCAGGCGATCGCCCAATACGAAAAAGCCTTTGCTTTAGAAAAAAACCTATGGCCGGCTATTAACAATATCGGATTAGTCAAATACGAAATGGGAGATGTTGATAGCGCCATCAAACGCTGGGAACAGGCGATCGCGATCGACAACAAAGCAGCAGAAGCAATGCTAGCTTTAGCAGTAGCATTGTACACCAAAGGTGACAAAGAAAAAGGCTTAGCGATGGGAGAAGCAGCTCTGAAACTCGACAAACGCTATGCTACCGTAGAATATCTCAAAGAAAACCTCTGGGGCGATCGTTTAATCGCAGATACCCAAAAGTTGCTAGCCACTCCTGAAATGAAAGCAGCACTGGCTAAAATTCAAGACGCCCCACCCCCTCCCCAACTGTCGCCTTAATTGTAGTTAAGTTTGTAGTGAGGACTTGAGTCCTCAAAGCCTTTTTTAACTGAGAACCAACTATCTTATTCAAGACTAAGACCAAAAAATAGTTGAATACGCTATGGGTAGGGGTAAGGTGCGCGTACAGCGCACCCTACAGATAGAGTTGGTGCGTAAGTTCTATTATTGCCACGCAGCAGTCGCTGTCTTCAATTCTCCAATCTAAAATCTAAAATCTAAAATCTAAAATCGCATGACCCCCCTAAGCTGGACAGAATTAGAAGCCCTCACAGACTTTGAAGTCGATCGCGTCAACGGGCCAACCAACGCTCAAGCCTGCTTGCGCCTCTTTGGTAAAACCGAATCCGATGTGCGAGTCACCCTGTACCGCGATAACCATGCTTGGTGTCCCTACTGCCAAAAAATCTGGCTGTGGCTGGAAGAAAAACAAATCCCCTACCGTATTGACAAAGTTACCATGTTCTGCTATGGGGAAAAGGAAAGCTGGTACAAGCGCAAAGTGCCATCGGGAATGCTACCGGCGATCGAACTAGACGGCCGCATCATCACCGAAAGCGATGATATCTTAATCGCGCTGGAACGAGTCTATGGCCCCTTGGGTTTGGGCATGGAACACCCCGCAGTAATACCCATGCGGCGGTTAGAGCGACTGCTATTTAGAGCCTGGTGCTCTTGGCTGTGCTACCCAGCAAGTTCAGCCAAAGTAGAACAGCACAACCGCAACCAATTTATCAGCGTCGTCACCCAAGTAGAAAAAGCTCTGGCTAGCACCCCCGGGCCTTATTTCCTCGATGAATTTGGCACTGCGGATGTCATCTTTACGCCCTACGTCGAACGCATGAATGCCAGTCTTTACTACTACAAAGGCTACTCGATGCGGGAAGAAAACCCGCGCTTTGCTGACTGGTTTGCGGCGATGGAAACCCGCCCTACCTATCGTGGCACTCAGAGCGACTTTCACACCCACGTCCACGATTTACCGCCTCAGATGGGGGGGTGTTATGAAAACGGCGAACCTCAGATGCTACTCAACAAAGCCCGCGTGGATAATGGGCCTTGGGCTGGACTGCCGGATGTGATGTATCCAGAACCGGAAACCTCCCGCGCTGAAGCACTTCACCGCGTCATTAAGCACTGGCGCAACATCGTTCGAGTCAATCCTGCTGATGACAACTTATTTGATGAGGCTTTGCGTTGTGCTTTAACTTTGATGATGACTGGCGAAGTTTGTACGCCGCCGGCTGGTTCTGATGCGGCTTTGCGGTATTTGCGCGATCGGGTGAATGTGCCCCGCGATATGTCCATCTACGCGGCCAAGCGATTCAGGGAAGCGTTGGAGGAAACGGCGGCTTTGGTGGGTGATGGCCAAGGTTCTCCGATTCTGCTGAAGCATCGGCGAGATCAAGATCCGGCTAATTTTGTGTAGGGGGCGATCGGAAATTACTCCTATATTCATTGAAGATAATTTTGGAGGCATAGAGGAAAACTTAAACTCAGAAATCACTCAGGGTGATGATCCAGGTAATTATCGTTAATCTTGTAGTAGAATATTACCCCAACAATATGCCCGTTGATACCAAGCTTTATCGTGTTCTAATTGCTAGCCCTGGAGACGTTCCTCAAGAGCGGGAAATTATTCGAGAAGAAATTGCCAGGTGGAATGCAATTCACACTTCAGATATGAAAATGATTCTCATGCCTTTGGGATGGGAAACAGATGCAACCCCTGATCTTGAGGAACGCGGACAAGCTATTATCAATCGTCAACTGGTTGACATTTGCGATCTCCTGATAGGTGTCTTCTGGACTCGACTTGGGACACCCACTCCTCAAGCGGAATCAGGTACTGTAGAAGAGATTGAGAGAGTACATAATGAAGGAAAACGCTGCATAGTCTACTTTTCGGATAAAGAAGTATCCCTTTCAGCAACCGATCTAAAACAGTACAAACGCCTTCAAAAATACAAAGATGAGTTAAACAAGAAAGGATTGACTGATACCTATAAAACTATTGAAAAGTTCAGAGAGAAAGTTTCCCGACATATTGCTGCATCAGTTTTACGAATCGCTAGGGAGGATACAGAGCGACGAGCAGCACAGCAGGAAGCAAAAGTAACCGAACAGGCGCTCAGACTGCAAACGCCACCAGTTCTAACTTCTCCCAATTTTGAAATTTCGTTTGAAACCCTAACAGAGGCTCAAACCTCTGTTAAAAAACTACTTGAGTCTCGCTTCGGTGTTCCAGACATGGAAGAGGTAAAGGAAAAAGAAATCGCCAAGGTTCAATCTGTTCTTAGCTCTCCTGATCTCGCTGCTCTTCTTAGTCAGCAACCAACAGTAGAAACCATTTCAGCAATTGCTCAAATTTTAGAAACAGCTACTACACCTTCTATCTATGCAATTGCCACGATTTGCAAATATGGAAACGATTCCTCAGTCGATTGGCTAGATATTGTTGGTGACTGGATAGAGCGTCTCAGTACCAGAAAGGTTGAAAGTGGATACCAATGGGCAAATAATATTAAGATTTATCCTGGTTTACTTCTACTCTACACTGTAGGAATTTCTGCACTTCGTTCAACGAAAACTAAATTTTTGCGAGAAGCTTTAGAGCGTCAAATCTATTCACTTGACTACGATCGTGAATTTAACTTAATAAACAAATTAGATCCGAGATATGTATTCTCTGACCGTCTAGGGAAACTTATAGAACCAGGATTTGAACAAAGAAACACTCCCGTTAGCGACCATCTTGCTCCGCTAATCAAAAGTAAGCTCTATCCTCATGAAGAAGAAGTTCAATATTTAAATTGGTTCGATTTTTTTGAATTTTTGCTTTCTCTAAAATCGGTTCATCTAGAAGAATACCCTTATTTCGGCTCATTTACTTGGCGTTGGGAAACGAATAGATTTATCATTAAGTCAATTCAAGATGCAATACTGCAACAAGGTAGATATGGATCAGCAATCTTAACTATTTTCAATACAGAAGCTGACTTAGAGCGAACAGCACAGAAGTATGACACTATAGCTAGCCAAAGCCGTTCGGACTTTTGGCGAGCAAGTCCTCATAAAAATGTTAGCAAACTTATTCAACTAGCAAAATCTGGGAAAAGAATAACGAGCTACCGCGATCTTGGTAACGCATAAATATTGTAACAGGCAGTCCAGTTAGGAATAATCCAGTACAATCAAAGTTTGAAAGTAACACATAATGTCAAATAAATCTGTGAAAATTAGTCTCTACCTAAAGCTAATTACTAAAATTAGCTTTCCACGATTTGTAAATTCATTCGTGAGTACATTTGGTTTACTGTGGCTATTTATTGAACCTGCTACGCTGGTCTTCCCAGAGAAGCTCAACATAGGTTGGCTTGGTTACTTTGGACTTGCAGTTTTGTCGTTCATTTTTGCTATCATTCAATGCCGACCTCGAATGGCTATATCTAAAAAACTTATTTCTCCTGATTCAAATATTGAAATCAAAATAGGCGATCTCTTTGATGAAAACGGGCATTTAGTCATTGGTTGTAACGATACTTTTGATACAGAAATAGGAGATATTATTCGAGACTCCAGTATTCAAGGACAGTTTCTTACACAGGTTTATAGAGGCGATCGCAGCAGATTGGATGCAGATATTGAAGTAGCCCTCCAACCGTATCACACCGAACGCCAGGAAGATTCTGATAAAAGTCGAGGAAAAACTTGGCGATACCCCATCGGTACAGTAATTACACTCAGTTCACATAATAAATGCTATTTCTTGACAGCTTATGGATACATGAACAATAACTTGAATATTCAATCAAATACCGACTATATTATGACTTCGCTGAGTAAGCTCTGGAAAGAAGTTCGTCAAAAGTGCCAAGGTACAGGTGTAGCTATACCTATCATTGGCTCTGACCTTGCTCGTGTTGGCTTATCTAGAACTGAGTTAGCTAAGTTAATTATTACCTCTTTTATCGTTGAAACAAAGCGAACCTTCATTACTAAAAAATTAACCGTAATGATTTACGTCGAAGATTTAGATTCTATAGATTTCTATGATTTACAGGAATTTCTTGAATCTATCTGCTTCTGAGAGTTTTTGAAATTCTGCTAACAAAAACTAACCTACTATAGGAACAAACCCTTGAATCCGAATAGGTTTCTTATCGACTATTGAGCTTGACACAATTACAAAAGAAGCATCAACCCGGACTCCCGTTGCTGTAGCAGGTTCGACATTCAAGTATTCCAAATACCCAGGATACCGTTGTAGAAACTCCTCAACTATGTACACCTCAGCCGCCACCCGGACATTCACGCGATAGCTCCGCAAGTTCAGCACAGCCCTCTCATCACAAGATAGGTTGTTTGTCAACTCTTCTGGTAAAGGGCGAGCAAAAGAGGGTTTCAACGATCGCACTACTCGATCGATTCATGAAAAAAGTTAGCCTTCAGATTTGATATTACTCCCAGTATTTTTCCCAATCATCCTTAAAAGCTTGCTGCAATCTCTGCATATACGCATCAGTCTTAATCTTCACCATCCACAGATTATTAGCATTGCGGCCTCCCTTGCACACAACACCTTCATCCACACCATATTTCCCCTTGCGAAGATCGTCCATAAACTTGCCCGTCAGTTTGCCGCGATAAATCACTCGCGCAATATTTAATTTACCAAAATCCTGAATAAACTGATCGGGAACAACCATACCGCCCTCAGTTTCCACATCAAAAAGAACCAGTTGTTTGCGATCGTCCTTTTTGTGCTTTCCCGCAAACGAGTTAGCACCAAAAAACTCTGTAAACACAGTAATTTCAGGGCCGTGATACAGTTCGTTCTCTCGAAATATAGACTCTAAGGGACTAGCAAAGTCTCTTTTAAATATTTCCGGTGCTTCTTCTAAACCTGGATGTGCAGCATTAAATTCTGCAATTCCCATCTCATCCAAATCAAATCTACTGCGGCGCGTACCAAAAGCATACCAACCAAGTTCAACTTCCCAAACCCAATGCAAATTAGTGCCATCGTACTTCTCAAAAGCTACACATTGTTCGTAAGGGCAATTTTTACTATCTGGAATTTTGGGATAGGCAAGAAGCATAAGTCGTGCGTTAGCGAAGCCCTCGAAGAGGATCGCTCCGCCACAAAAAAGACTATTCTCAGTTTACCCCATAACCGACGAAAGCGTTTGCCATAAAACGATCGCGGTTTTTCTCGTACCGAACTCCTGGAGTATTGCTATATATGTGAAGGGCTAAAAAGTTAAGCTTAAAAACTTAACTTTTTAACTGATATTCAAGTAGCCTCGACGAACAAACCGCTTCGAGCAAACTCCTCTTCTTCAGGAGTGAAGACAGGAGCTTCATCCACAAGGTCAGGGTCAAAGTAGTATATCTCTTGTAGGAATTGTCCCGTGACGATCGCCTCATCCAACTCCTGGATGTAATCTTGAGCAATTAAGCATACCTCCTTGATGCCTTCCTCATCCCTCTTATCCAACAGCTTATGCAATATTGCTCTCACCCCTGTCAGTCGTGCTGCGGGCTTGAGGATACCGTAGAGGCGGTACAGCCGATCGGTGGCAATGCTGATTTGTTTGAGGGCTTTGGCTTGTGCTAGCTCAGACTCAATGCTGGGCCAATAACGGGTGGTGTAGAATGCTTCCTCGTCCTTTTGATACCACTCCTCGGATCGCGCAATTGATGAGGAGACAGTGTTGTGCAACTTCCAGAAGAATAAGCGCAGAGAAGGGCCATCTACTACGGTGGACAGCTTTGCCTCCATTGATACCTCAAAGCTATTCAGACGCGGGTCGCGCCCAAGCACGAGGTACTCCACAGGGTAAATTTCCACCTCCTTATTCTGCACGACGTAGGCGTTGAGGTGGTGGCGGCAGTAGGGGCAGGGATACATACTGGCAAACAGGTTGAAGAAGTGCTTGAAGATGGCCACCAGAGTTTTTTGCTGTTCTGGGGTCTTGGTAGAGACTATCTCAGCCGTAGTGTGCAAGAAACGCCACACCGCAGGGCCGATATAGTAAGGGAAGCTGACCCGCATTTGTGAATTCTTTACTTCAGTGCGATCGATATACACATCGATGAACGCCACATATTGCGAGAGTTCCCCAGACTCGCGCCCAGACTCTAAGCGTTCGCGCCGTTTCTGTATCCCATTGAGGTAGTGGTGCGTCAAGCGCCATGCCTGTTGAAGCATCAGCTTCTGTTTTGGAGCGCATTTGGGAAAGCCTTCTGCAACATCCGCCCCATAGCGCCCAAATTCCCCTGACGTTTTAGTCGCTTCGTACCACTCGTTTAAAGCTGCTTCATCAGGCACCGTGTTGAAGGGAATGTCTGCTTCGGTAATGACGCTGAAGGCAGCCAGCAACTTCGGCATAAAGTCTTCATACCAATATGCTAGTGGCATCATCGCACCATCTATTTGCTCTAATGCCTCCGACAGGATGACGCGGTTCCACTTCTTCAGGTACTCCTTGGGATCTCCCTCGGATTTGGCTGGTGGCGCTGCCATGCTCTCACTCAGCTCCAGGTTTCGCAGTCGGTTGAGTTCGTTGATGGCAAGCACACCCTCGGCAATGTCACGCAAGTTGAGACTATCCTTTTTGATCGTCATTGCCAACTCGACTGCCGCCCCAAACTTCTCCTTGGCGGTGGCAGACTTATCCCGCGCCTGCAACATGGCTTGTTCTTGGGCCAACATTTCAGGAGTTTTTTCTATGGTTTTCCAGTTCTTGATGCGATGCTCTAGTCGGGCATATTCATCTTCGACCGATTTAACTACAGCATCCAGTAGAGGGTTGCACGCCGACTCTACTACACCCAATCCTTTATAAAGCGCGATCGTACTCCTGACAAATCGCACAAAATCAGCAATTTTGTATGGCAAGTCTCTCACGCACAGGTGAGTCTCGTGGTTGGCACAGAAACTCTCGCGGAAGCTGCGGTAGGCTGCTCCCTGGATCAGACGAAACAAACCAATCTGCATCTCCAAGCGGGACGTACCGCGCTTCTTCTGGGCTTGTGGGTGTTGGGCGAGTAGTTCTTTTAGCCGCGCTATTTCTCGATTGCAACCGGTGGGTGGTTCTTGTAGATCTTCTAGATTAGGTTCAATAGTGGCAGAAGCTGCCTCGTTGACAGCAGTGGTTATACTTTCGAGCGCAGCCACTGTACTATCTGAAATCTCGGTTGTCTGTGCACTGACAACCGGAACCGGCAAGTCTTGATCTCGTGTTGCGAGCTCTGACTCATCGGGTACCAGTGTGCAGAATTCCTCCAAGTCAATTAAGGCATTGCCGTCATGGTCTGCCTCTTTGATGATCTCATCGAGCTCTGACTCTGTTAGCCCAAACGGGCTCATCACATCCTGCATCTCGTTTTTACTGATTTGACCGGTACCGTTTTCATCAAATACACTAAATGACATTTTGAGACGACTCTGGCGATCGCCTTGCTGGGACACCATCAGCATTTTGAATTCCTCAAAATCGATACTGCCAGACTTGTCTATGTCCACTTCCTCGATCATGTCGCGCAGCTCGGTTTCGTTAGCACTCTGTCCTAGCGATCGCATCACTTGACCGAGTTCTTCAGATGAAATAGCACCGCTCCCGTCCGCGTCCAATACTTTGAACACTTCCCATAACTTTGCCTCCTCTTCTTCAGTCATGGCTTTTTTTTCAAACTCCACAGAGGTCATACTAAATTCTCCCAAATTTTTTTATTTTATGTCTATTAATTATGGCCACTATAAGTAGATAATCACAAAAAAACAATAATATTTTGTAAGCTTTTGTAGCGGCTGGTTTAGCCTAGGATATATACTAAGAGAGATGTAATGAGTGCAACACCCGCGCTACCCTGTAATGTTTATTTGAACCCACTTATTTTAATTCCTGATGAATTACGCAACTGTTACAAATGATACTATAACTCTGCATAGTTGCCAGCGTTATCGCAATGGTTGGGCGTTTTAGTGGGTAAATTAAATAGTTAGAAAGCCATCCGTATTTAAGTCACGCAAGAGTTTTTATTGTTGACATTGGAAAGTTGACTGTGAGTCGATAAACTCAAAATTGCGCTGATATATCGAAGATACATATGATGGCCACTTGACTCAACTTTTAATTCCGATGAAGCGCGGATTTGAGCTGAAGCGGTTATCCTGCGATATAGACTGAAGGGCGAGATCCTTTTGCATCAGGATTTGAGTTAAAAGTAGACGCAATATTCGGTCATAGTTGAGTGAAGTTAAATCATCTATGATAGCAATCCTATTTCATTTGTGAACAATTTTTGTGCCCAGCACGCGATCGAGTCGAGGAGGGGGTTTTAACGATTTCCCCCCTTCCCCTTCTAGTTAAAAATCCCTCAGTTGAGCAGTTTGAACCGGAACTTCTTTAATCTGGGCACCGCGGCGCACCTTCAGTTGCAGAATTTGACCGATTTTGCTGTTTTCCACCAAATTTTGCAACTGTTCGGGTTCAGTCACTGCCTCGCCGTCAATTTGAACGATGACATCCCCCTTGCGAACCCCTGCTTCCTCAGCAGGCGTATTTGGCACAACTCGCATCACTAACACCCCTTGCACTTCCGGCACAATCAAAGGAGCATTGGGGTCAGAATTATTCTCTCTGGCCATTTCAGGAGTCAAAGCAATCATCTGAATCCCCAAAAACGGATGGCTGACTTGTTCTCCCTTGGCTAACTGCGCGTAGATGGCCTTGGCTTTGTCGATCGGAATCGCAAAGCCAATACCCATTGCATCGGCTCGAATCGCCGTGTTGATGCCAATCACTTCTCCTCTGCTGTTTAACAGGGGGCCGCCGGAATTGCCGGGATTGATGGCGGCGTCGGTTTGAATGAAATCGAGCCGCTTGTCGGGAATGCCGACGGCTGCACTGGAGCGTTTGAGGGTGCTGATAATGCCCAAGGTGACGGTGTTGTCAAATCCCAGGGGGTTCCCCACGGCGATCGCCCAATCTCCCACTTTCACCGCGTCGGAATCTCCCAAGGTGGCCGTCGGCAGGTTTAATTGCTTGGTATTAATTCTGACAACAGCCAAATCTGTTACTTCGTCAGTACCTTGCACTTCTCCTGGAAATGTCCTGCCGTCGTTTAAGGTGACAGTCACTCGATCGGCTTTGTCAACTACGTGAGCGTTGGTTAAAACAATCCCGCTTTTGTCAATGATGAAGCCGGAACCTTGACCGCGTAAGCGTTCTTGTCTGGGGGTGAGGCTCCGCAAATCTTCTCCCAAAAATCTGCGGAAGAATGGGTCTTCCATTAAGGGGTCGAGGTTGCGACTGACAGTGCGCTCGGTATCAATGCGGACAACTGCCGGCCCGACTCGATCGACAGCCGCCGTCACAAAACTGCCGGTATCCCCCGGGAGTTGCGGGCTTCGCAGCGCTAACAGTTGCGGATTCGGGGGGGTTGCGGGGGAACTCTGGAACTGTAAGTTGGGCGGATTTGTGCCATCAGCGGCGGCAGCGGGTGCAGCATTGATACCCAGGGCACTCAGGGCGATCGTCATTGCTAAAATTAGGGCGAACCAACGAGCACCGATTCGAGGTGTGGGGCGAAAAAACTTAAATAGTCGCATAGCGTCAATCTTTGTTAGTCTGGGTTAGTCTGGTAAACGTGTGCGATCGTGCGGACTCAATAATCTGCCGCTATGAAGATCCTAAATATATTTTGACAGTTACAATACATGAGTCAGGAGCCCGCACCAACTCAACATATTCAGAATTCTAACTTTTAAAAATTCCCTCGTAACCCCAATGATTCTATCTGATACTTCTACTGACAAATCCTTGCCCTCAAATTCCCACCACCATCACGACGATAAATCAGTCCACCCTCACCATCACGATGAAGAATCGATGCGGCGGCTGGTAAATCGCTTGTCTCGGATTGAAGGGCACGTCCGCGGCATTAAAACAATGGTGCAAGAAAACCGTCCCTGTCCCGAAGTTCTCGTGCAAGTTGCTGCGGTTCGAGGCGCGCTCGATCGCGTGGCGAGAATCATTCTTGACGAACACTTAACTGAGTGCATTGCCCGAGCGGCTAAAGAAGGCAATATTGATACGGAAATAGAAGAGTTGAAAGCGGCTTTGGATCGGTTTTTGCCTTAGCCGCTGCCAATTTTTACCGAAAATTTGGGTTGAGGGAAGGCGTGAGCGTTTCAATACGATGAGTTATGGTCATTGGTAGAAAACAAAGACAACAAGCAGTGGGCTCCGTTGGCGCTTGATGCAGACAAAGAGTGAGATGGTTGGCGTTTACATTGGCGCACGGGATGAAGCAGCAGCCCGCAAATTGTGGGAATCGTTGCCTCCGGTCTATCGCCAATTTCTGGGCGGCGTATGGAGCCGTTCTACGCCCGCAAACGACAGCAAAACCAGCTACCGAAGAGCGATTCAACAATACATTGAGGCAACGGGTGTCTCGGCTAGTCCGAAAAACCTTGTCCTTTTTAAAATCGTTGGAGAATCACATTGGTGCTATCTGGTATTTCATTCATCACTACAATGCCTCATTACTTGTGTAGCACTACCAATACTTTGTGGAGGGTTTTAAGTGTTTAGAAAGCTACGAGTTATAATTGGTATAACGAGCTGTTCCTTTTCCAAAGGACATTAAGTTTTAAGCCTAATGTTGTTGGGAATATTTTATCGACTATCTTCTCTCAAAGTGTAACCTGTGATCGACTTACTTCTTCAAGTATGGGGAGGATTATTTTATCTTCTCAACAAAGTTTTTTTCTCAAGGGCGGAACGCAGTAAAAACAGTCAAGGCAAGCAAAAATCGCGTTTTTGGGCCTGGGCATTCTATCTCATTGGTGTACCAGCATGGGTCATAGTCCTGGTATCGGGACGCAACTGGATAGCCGCAGCTATCGAAACTGGGGGCGCTCCGGCTATGCTTGTTGGGCTGATTAACGCGCGGAGGGGTCAAGGGCAGGCACCCCTATGGCTTGACCATTTTGCCAAACTAGCCTTAGCAATCGGTCTGGGATTGAGCTTGTATGACTTCGGAGGCCTCACAAGTCTCAGTCAGGTGCTGGAACTAGGAATGGCTTCTGGATTCCTAATGGGAACTTATCTGCTTTCCAAAGACAAGCCTCATGGATATTTCTGGCTGATGCTAGGGAATATTACTTGCGCCGGTCTTATGGGTATTCAGGGTCATTGGCTGCTTCTAGCCGAACAAACAATCTCCCTTGGATTCGTGTTTGACGCTTATTGGGTACAGCGGAGAAGACTTAAAATCAGGTCAAATAATTGACCTACCTTTGAGCGCTTTTAATAACAGTAAGATTGGTCTCTGCTTGAGTTTCTATATCTAGCACAAAAAGTTTGCTAAAAAATGATGCAATAGTTGTGCATTTTTTTACCCAACAGATGAGAGGGATCGCAAACAATGATTTGTGCTTAATGTCTAATATCATGTCCAAATATTTTTTTAACGAAGAAACTGCTGAACCGATTGGAGCAGCAAAACAGTACCTCTGGGCAAGAGGAGTCCGCCTCGAAACAGGGAAAACATGGGGAGAAGACCCCCTCTACTCGTGACGAGGCACCCTGAGATAGCAAGTGGACTTCGATGAAGCATGAATTAGAATCTCCACGCATTGACGGCTTGAGAGTATTTCAAATCCATATAACAAAACCTGCAAATTAGAGAAAACTTGCAAGTTATGATTTCTGGCTCCTTTTTTAAGCATCTTTCACAAACAGGGGAAAAGCGTCAAATCTTCTCGCCCTCACCCCAATCGCCGCAACATCTAATTTACAGCAGAGTGCAGGTTTATGAAGTAGACCCGCCTATCAATTAATCCCCGTAGAGACACGGGGCACGGCCGTGTCTAAAGCTGCTTCATAAACCAGGGATACGCTGTATAGCAATCCTTGCAGGAGTCGTAAATTTTTGACCCCACCCCAACCCTCCCCTTATCAAGGGGAGGGAGTAAGAAATTCACAAATGATTTAGGCTGGCTATATATGCTTCGCAATTTATGAGAGCGAGTTTTGTTAAAAAAGAATTAATCAGGTTTTTCGTGACCCAGGAACTCCTCAAAAGCTTCAAAAGCTGACTGCAAACCATTAGATGACCAGTGATTAATCCCACATGGTATGAAATGTCTAGACTTTCGTCAGCTTGGCTTTTAGGTGGTATCTGACTGTTGCGTAAACCGCTTTATAGGAAGCTTCAATGCTGTATTCCTGCTGCAACCACTCTTGAATCTCTCCATAGCTTTTAAAGCCTTCCTGGGGGTTGCTGAGGCGCATTGCCAAACTAGCGCGGGCCAAAGGAGGAATGGCCGGCTTGCGGCCGCCGCTGTGCTTTGTTTCGAGGAGTCCTTCGAGTCCGTCAGAGCGGTACTTTCTCAGCCACCGCTGCACTGTAATTCGGTTGACCCCGATCGTCATTGCCAATTCTTTAACTGTCTTAACGTGACAAATTTTGAACAGGTAAAGTGCTTGAATTTTTTGAAAGCCGCTTGCTGTTTTTTGTTCCGTTAACAGGTTTTTTAGTTCTTCAGTTGTCTCTGTGATGCTAATTTTACATACTCCAGCCATATCAATTACCTCACAATTGGCGTTCTACAATACCTTTGTTTGACAATGGAGCAAAAGCTGCTCATATCCTAAATGCTGACCTTTTGTTTGCCCTGAAGCAATACAAAAGCGTTCGTTCTCGTTAAACTTTTTCCTTCCTGGAGGCACTCAGACGCTCAGAAACCGGATTATTTTAACCTGGAGCAAGGTTGCAACGATTTTTTTTTGTAAAAACCCGGTTTCTGGGTCAGTTTTGTATTTGATGGACAAGCGTCATTGCTAATACTGATAGCCGTTAACCGCTCGACTGTAACATTAGCGGCAATAGGTGACCCTTAAGGAATACCATTTATTCTCTTATTGTTAAACATCTATCATGGTTTTCCTGGTATTGGTATTTTTTGCGAACGTACGGGCGATTTTTAGTCATTAGGTGCTAGCAAACAGGCGAATGTACACCAGCGATCGTATTTTTATACAGACATTTTCCTAGTCCCCGAAGTGCATTTTTGGCTTTCGCTGTGCGAAAAATCCTTAAATATCAGCACTCTCATCGGTCAGAGCGGGTAGCGCCGAGTGACGTTGCCACCGACTTTCTTGCCGCGGGCCAGTATCTGTGAAACTACTGACTTTATTGCCAATTGAGTAAAACACGGCGAGGGTGGCATTGTCAATTTTCCAGCATTACAGTATAAGTATCGGCTATTTTTGCCCGCCGACTGTGATCGAAAGGGGGGTTTCTATGTGATACTACTAACAGTGCTTTGTGATCTTGGTCACAGTCTTGCTCAGTAAGCTCAACTAGGCACAAAAAGTTATGGGTTCGATCGGAGTTTCCACGTAGAATCTTTGGGATTTAGTTACGAAGTGCGAGCAAACTTGTTGTTAAAATTTTTAAATATTAATTTTTAACCAAAGGGAAAAGAGAATGCAGCTTTGTCCTTCACCCTCACCAAACCCTCTAATTTATGCTCAAACCTTGCAGATTGAGGGAAGTTTCAGGCTGGGTGTGAATATTTCAGAATCTAAAATAGCAGAACATCCGGTGCAACCAGCTTGCTGACAGTATTCTTCATTTAAAAGGTGTAGAGAAGCCACAATGAACGTTGACGAACTGCTCAAGCTATACGCAATAGGAGAAAGAAATTTTAGCGGGGTCTACCTGCACGAGGTCTACCTCTACGAAGCAGAATTGATTGGAGCCAATCTGTATGAAGCCGACCTGATTGGGGCCAATCTCAGCAAAGCCAAACTCAACAGAGTCAACTTTGGCAAAGCCAATTTGTGCAAGATTAATTTGAGAAGAGCAGACTTAGGTGGAGCCGACCTCACAGAAGCACTTTTAGTTGAAGCTAACCTGAATCGAGCTGAGTTGATGGGAGCGAACCTCAGCAAAGCAGACTTGAGCGGAGCTTCCCTGATCCAAGCAACTTTAATTGGAGCCAACATATCTCGGGCCACACTCAGCCGTGCAGACTTGCACGGAGTAAATCTTTACGGAGTAAACTTGCGTAGGGCGGTGCTCACAGAATGCGATTTAATTGGCGCAAACTTGAGCAAAGTAGACCTTAGCGGAGCCGACTTAATGGGGGCGAGTCTAATTAGGGCAGACTTGACTGAAGCGATTTTAAGTGCGTCAGACTTAAGCGGAGCAAACCTGTTGGGAGCAAACCTTACAAAAGTTAACCTGAGCGGAGTATATCTTAAGGGTACAACGATGCCCGACGGCACGATTCACGACTAATTTATTTGTTAATTTTTATGGTTGCCGAGAACAGCGGCTAAAGGGTAATGAGTAATTCATTACCCTAATTTATTGGCAGCGAAATCTTTATTTGACACTAAGGTAAGGCGGATAACTTCAATTTAGGGTGCTGATGGCGCCCAGAACTCCTACATACGGCAAGTCAAAAGATTTGTTGGGTGAACTTGTGTTATGGTGATTTTCAATTGCTTCGATAAAAGCTATTTTAGATTTAATATTTTGAATTTTGGACGGTTAAAATGAAACTCAGAATCCTCGCTGCTGTAACGTTGCTGAGCGCGATCGCCCCGATCGCTCCTGTACCCGCCGAGAACATCCAACACACGCAACAATTACTAGCCACCCGACAGTGCCCCAACTGCGACCTCAGCAGTGCGGGCTTGGTTTTAGCCAATTTAACAGGAGCCAATCTCAAAGGTGCTGACTTGAGGTTGGCTAACCTCAGTCGAGCCAACCTCACCGGGGCTGACCTCAGCGGTGCCAACCTCAGCGGCACCAGCCTGTTTGGCGTCAACCTGACAGGGGCGAACCTCACCGGTGCCAACCTCAGCGGTGCTGACTTGAGAAGTGCCTATCTCACGGACGCCAATTTGCTCAACGCCAATTTAACTAACGCGCAACTGCTCGGAGTTAGAGGAATGCCAACCAATATCGGCACCGCTGAAGACTTCTACCGGTTGGGAGTGCTGGAAGCTCAAGCAGGAAACTACAGAAACGCCATTGATTATTACAATCAAGCGCTGAATCTGAAATCGGATTTAGCAGCCGTTTATTTTGCGCGCAGTATGTCTCGCGCTGACTTGGGAGACTTTGCCGGCGCGACTCAAGACGCCGATCGAGCAAACCAACTCTTTGCAGCTCAAGGAAATCCCCAAGGTCAGGATTTGTCAAAGCAGTTAGCCGAAGCCATTGTTGCACGTCAAAAGCCTACGGAACCCCGCACGGGCGGCGGTGGCAACTTTATGAGTCTTCTGGGCTCGATCGGTTCTGTGCTGGTGAAGCTAATCTTGCCTTAAAGACTTGTGAACGACATCGGTCTGGTCCAACGACTTTTCATGCTGCGCCAACCCAAGGGATGCAGACCGTTTCATACACCCATCTGGCTTTACTAAACCTCTAAAGTATCTAAGGCAGATATACTTAGCCTAGTTTCAATATATGTGTCTAGGCTAGTTTCACTATTTAAGGACAGAATATGAATAGATTTGAAAATATATCAGTAAGGGGTTTTCGGCGTCTTCAAAATATTGAGCTTGAGATGAGAAATCTCATCGTCATGATTGGTGCAAACGGAGCAGGAAAAACTTCTTTTTTAGATGTTCTTTCAATACTAGCCGCTTCAGCAAGTGGAAATTTACAGAATTTATTGCAACTTAAAGGCGGCTTGAATGAAATTTTGACAAGAGGTAAAGTACAAGAACTTGAAATTGAAATTTCAATGCAAGTGCCAAAGGAACAACCTTTGAAGTACAGCTTAACATTGTCACCTAAAGGTTTATCTTATGAAGTTAGAGACGAATCTTTAACACAGCAGAGAATTCCCCACAGAGCTGAACCATTCAAGTATATTGAATCACAAGGTTTAGATATTAAATATTCTCAAGAAGAAAGCAGAGGATTTGTGAGACCGAGTTGGGATCACAATCCTCTTGAAACATCCCTTTCTCAAGTTCCTAAAATGTATCGCGAACCAGAGAACCTGAGAAAGAGCCTTGCTTCTTGCACATATTATGGAGCACTCGATGTTTCAGAGAAAAGTCCAATTCGTCTACCTCAAGCAATGCGCCCTGCAAAGTTGCCTGGAGCAAGCGGTGAAAACCTGGTTTCCTGTCTTTATGACCTTCGGGAAACCGATCGAGACAGTTTTGAAATGGTTGAAAATATCATTTCTGCTGCCTTTCCAGATTTCGAGCGATTAAACTTTCCTCCGGTTGCCGCAGGAACTATGTCTATGACTTGGACAGATAGGAATTTTCCTCAGCCTTTCTATGTCCATGAGCTATCAGAAGGAACGCTGCGCTTTCTCTGGCTAGTTGCACTCCTGCAAAGTCAAACTTTAACAACTATTACGTTGCTAGATGAACCAGAAGTTAGCCTACACCCGGAACTCTTAAGACACTTAGTTTATCTAATGAGAGAAGCTTCAAAACACACTCAACTGATAGTTGCCACACACTCAGATAGACTCATCAGATTTCTCGATCCCAGCGAGATTTTGGTCTGCGATTTGGAAGAAGGGGAGGCAAAAATGAGGTGGGGTGACACTTTTAACCTGGATAAATGGTTAGAAGATTACAGTCTTGACCAGGTTTGGGAAATGAATGTGATGGGTGGCCGTCCATGAGAATTGCTATTTTGGTTGAAGGTGCTACTGAAATGGCATTTAGAAAGAAGCTTCATGAGTTTCTGCAAAGTCGTTTAGAGCAAAAAATGCCCAGACTAGACTTTAAACCACAACATGGTGGAATTCCCAAGGAAGGGAAACTCAAGAAAATAGTTGAAACTCTCCTCGATAATGATGGCTATGATGCTGTAATTGCACTTACAGACGTTTATACCGGAAAGCCGGACTTTAAAGATGCCAATGATGCTAAAGAGAAAATGAGGACATGGGTAGGTAAAAACCCAAAATTCTATCCTCACACAGCATCACATGATTTTGAAGCATGGCTTCTTCCCTACTGGACAACTATCCAGAAGCTAGCGAAACACAACCTTTCTGCTCCTAGCGGTTCGCCTGAAACAGTGAATCATCAAAAGCCACCTTACTATTGGATTAAGGAGATTTTTAGCTCTGGAAAACGCGGAAAAGACTATAACAAAGTGATTGATGGAATGGCTATTTTGAAAAACAACGATCTGATGATTTCGATTAAAGCTTGTCCAGAGCTAAAAGCTTTTGTGAATCGAATTATCTCTCTCTGCGATGAAGAGAAAATAATTTCTTGATGTCCGATGTTAGAACCCCCACTTCTTAAAGAAGTCGGGGATCTGGGTATTCAATTTTTTAGGTTGTTCTACCTAATTCAGCGGAATCTCGATCCAGAACTCTGTACCATGACCGGGTACAGAAACACACTTAAGTACGCCTTGGTGTTTCTCAACTACAATTTGGTAACTGATAGACAGTCCTAAACCCGTGCCCCGACCTACGGGTTTAGTAGTAAAAAACGGATTAAATATGTGAGAGATTAACTCTTTGGGGATGCCGTGACCATTGTCGGCAATGCAAATTCCTACCGTTTTTTCATCGATTAATTCAGTGCGAATCCGAATGCAAGGAGATGGGAAATCAGGAATCAAACACTCGGTGGTGGCATTTATATCTCCTGACTCGATAGGCAGTATTTGGGAGCTTAAATGTGTCGCCGCTGCACTTGCCGCTTTCAAGGGAAGATTCATAACTCGCTCTTTTTTTCCCATTTCTAGGGCGTCAAGGGCATTACCGATCAGATTCATAAATACCTGATTGAGCGAGCTGGCATAGCATTCTACTAAGGGCAAATTGCCGTATTCTTTAATGATTTCTACGGTGTTGCGATCGGAATTGGCTTTGATCCGGTGCTGCAAAATCAACAGGGTACTGTCGATACCCTCGTGAATGTCAACGGCTTTTTTCTCGGCTTGATCGCTCCTGGAAAAATTACGCAAAGATACAACTAACTGGCGGATGCGATCAACTCCGACTGTCATGGAACCCAAAATTTTTGGCAAATCTTCGGCAAGAAACTCGATGTCGATTGCTTCGGAGCACTCGCTAATTTCTGGGTTGGGATTGGGGTAGTGCTGGCGGTAGAGTTCCACCAAGCAGAGCAAATCTTTGGTGTATTCGCTGGCGTGGGACAGATTGCCGTAGATAAAGTTAACGGGGTTATTGATTTCGTGGGCGACTCCGGCCAGGAGTTGTCCGAGACTGGACATTTTTTCGGTTTGAATCAGTTGGGCTTGGGTATTGTGCAGTTCTGTGACTGTTTTAGCTAGCTGTTCGGCTTTTAATCGCTCGGCAGTTGCTGCATTGAGACTTTCTTGATAAAGTTCTGCTTGGTGAATGGCGATGGCAGCTTGAGCCGCTAAATGTTGCACCAATTCCTGTTCTGCTGTTTGCCAAACTCTCGGCCCCGAACACTCATGGGCAATCAGCAACCCCCACAATTGGGAATCTTTGCCTCTCATCGGCACAATTAAACTTCCTCTCACCTGCAACTCTTCCAAAAATTCGCGGTGACAGGGTGTTAAATCCTCAGTATAAATATCATTAATTGCTCGCACCCGTCCGGTTCGATAAAAGCAGTCTGAGCCTTCGGGAAAGCATTCTTGTGGAGATGTGATACCTAAAATTGACGGCCACTGGCCGCAAACAGCTTCGACAACTACCTCGCCCTGTTTGTCTGCTGCAAATTGGTAGATTACCGTGCGATCGGTATCCAACAAAACTCTGACTTCTCGCACAATAGTTTGCAGTATGATTTTTAAATCTAAGGTGCTGCGAATCTGGTCTCTAACTCGCGTCAATACTTTGGCAAAGTCCAAGGATTTTTGCAATTGGGCGGTGCGTTCTTGAACTTGGCGCTCCAAGTTGGCATTCAGGGTTTGCACTTCTTTATAAAGAACGTACTGCCCAATTGCCGAACAAAATTGGCTGCCTATAGCTAAAGCTTGCTCGATTTCCTCGTACTTCCACTCGGGCGACTGACCTTTTTTTATTTCTCGCCAGAGTTCAAAGGATTGTCTGGGAAGGGTTTGTGCAGCGTTGCTGTCAAAGCGCCCCGCCCACATTTTTTCGGTATCTATTGCATTGCGAAAAATGGTCAAACAGCCGACTACTTGTTGTTTGTAGTGGAGAGGAATTACCAGCAAACCCCGAATTTTAGTAGATTGGAAACCGGGAACTAAAACTCTAAATAGAGGTTCTTTGTATAAGTCGGTAATTATCAAAACTGGGAATTGAGAATTAGTAAAAATTGAAAACTTAGGAAGTTCTTCGGTATTTTTAAATCCTGTGGTTAGCCATTCCTGCCAGAGGGGATGAGCTTCGAGCGCCTTAACTTTTTCCCAGTTGGGAAGTGTCGGTTGTTCTCCTGTGGTGAACAGTTCAAAGGTAGCATCACTGTGGGCCGGGGCAATTGCCAATTCTCCTTCAATCTTGGGACTGGATAACTTTTCACCGTTGATTTTCGGCTGGTTGAGATAGAGTCTGCCACCGCTGCCGCCCAAAGCGGTGACGGTGGCTTCTAAACCCTGTTGCAGTTGAATGTTGACGTGACCGTACAACAGGGCTGCTATGCGGCTCACGGTAGCTTCGCGGGCGGCTTGAGAGCGGGTTTGCTGGAGGAGAAGCGCGTGGGCTATAGCGCTAGACAATTGATCTGATACGAGCTGAACTACTTCTAAATCTGCTGGTGAAATATTGAGGGGCGCAGAGTGGTGAGACACTAAAAGTCCCCACAGTTCGATGTGAATTTTTTGATTATTTCCTGGCTCGTATCGAGTCAGACACGTGGCCGCCTCGCAGATATCTGTTTTGCTGTTTGGCGACGCGATCCTGCGGTGCAAAATCGGTACGACTAAGGAAAATTGCACTCCCATTGCCATCAGGTAAGCGGTGTGGCAAGGATCGAGCGCTCGGTAGTGCATCTCCTCCTTTACTAAAGGTTGACCGGTGTCTGCTGCATCGAGGGGACTCAGGACGATCGTCCCTGAGTTAACATCTATTATTGTCCGCTGGCGCAAAGCGACATACATCTCCCTGGCGCTCGCGGGAATGTCGTCTGCTGGAAAGTGCAATCCTTTCAAGGAAGGGAGACAGTTGTTATTAATTGACTCAGCCACAACTTCTCCACTTCCGTCGGCACTAAACCTGTAAATCATAATGCGATCTGTTTTCAAAAAAGACCGCACTTCTGCTACCGTACTGGTTAAAATATCTTCTAATTCTAGAGATTGGCGGATACGTTCAGTTATCCGCCGTATCAAAACTTCTCTGTCTAGTTTATAATGTAATTCTTGCGTATTTTCTGTGACTTGCATAAATCTCCTTTTGTACTTATACAATAATAAGAAGTTTTGATGTGCTGTTGGAACATTCAAACTCAAATATATTACCTGGAATTTTTGACTAAACCGATCTGTACAATTAATCGGTCGCGCACTTGTCAGAGACGACGGTGTATCGCCTCGGGTGGGCTGGGGTAAGTAAAATCTGAGATCGCGCCAGTTTAATCCTTGCCTTCAACAGGCAGAGCGACTTAAGGAAATAATTATTATTATTTTAATGCTCTTATAAATTTCTCGCAATCTTAAACTCTCACTATGAGAATTATTCATTGTTAGGATAACTTGACATTTGTTGTATAACTTCATATAATGATAATTAACGAAAGAATTTGAGTTTCTATCAGCCCGCAAGGCGCTGACTAATTTCTTGGCGCACGCTCATCAGAATTTTACCCAAATGATTTTGACCGGTTCGGTCGCAGCCACAGCCCCAGTAATAATCCGTTGGCGAATCCTCGACAATCACTCGATCCCCTGTGGCGAGTAGAATCGCTTGAATGTCTGTATGAGCGAGAAACTTAGTTAAAACTGCTTCGCGCATAATAGGAATTTTCACGGCTTCCCAATCAGCGCGAATCCGGTGGTTGGGATCGCGACCTAATTTAGCGGCTTCTTGAGGAGTTGCTACGGCTTGAATCGCCGCCACTAATCTTTTATCAGTGCTGACAAATTTTTGGGCTTGATAGTAATGTTCCACAGTCAACCAATATTGACCGTGCATACAAATGTCGTGTGGTGAAAAATTAGAAAAGCAGCCGTAAGGCTCCTCTACTTTATAAAAATAAATTATCATTAGATTTGAAATTATATATTTTACAAGATTTAGGTAGAATGTAATTATTCAGGGTGTCCCTGAAGCGCCTTACCGCCTTAGAGTAACGTGTCAAACCACTTTTTTTACCTCCCGGGGTATTTGAGGTTTATTCTATAAGCAGCGCGGGGCTTGTATTAAAAAATCCTCGCATCGACTTTATTTAAAATAGCATTTACGCTTTTGAACCCAGTTTCTTGGAAAAAGTCGGGCTGGGAAACGCAAAATCTAGGAATCAACAGGCTTTCTGAGGAATAGTGCGTAATTCCTATTTTTCAATTAACGAGTAAGAATTTGAAATCAAGAATAAGCAATGGGGATTTAAGAATATTGATTATTCCCTCTTCCTTCATTATAAAACGGCATCAGCTTTTGAAAAGCGCGGTTAGCGATATCGGCATAAAGCAGTTCGCCACACAAAATTTTGCTCATCAACTTAGTAGTCCTCGGAAATTGGAGGTCGGCTCTATAAACAGCTCCTGTAAACTGATAGAAGGCCCTGGCTAAGCGGCCGATCCAAACCATATCAGGGCCCCATTCTTGGGCGATCGATTCAGTGTACGGCTCCTTAGCGTCGTCGGCATCTCCAAGAGCTCGATCGCTCGCTTTAGCGGCCTTAAGGCAACTAAAAATGGCAGGACGAATTCCCTCACCGGACAGGGGGTCGGCGAGACTGGCTGCGTCTCCTGCGAGCAGGGAATTTGGAGAGTGCAATTTGCGATCGCCCTCCCACAAACTCCTGGGGTGTTCCCGCACGTTGCGGACACTAACATCCGCCCCGCACTTAGGTGCGTAGTCGGCCAACATTTTTTTGATATCTTTTGGCTTATCGCCACGCATCGCAGCAATACTCCAAGAGTAACCGTCAGCTTTGGGAAAGCTCCAGATAAAACCTTTTTTAATAGTACCAAAATCGAAATTGACGGAATTGCCCTTGATTGAGCGAGTTTCTAAACTTGCGCTCAAACAGAGTGTTGGTTCTTTTAATCCCAGCCTCTTAGTCATCGGCCCGCCGGCACCATCAGCAGCAATCAAATAGCGGCCAGAAACAGGTTCTGAGTTTATTTTAACTTCCCAAACAGAATTTTTAAACTCAATTCCTTTAACTTCTGTAGAGTGTCTAAGTTCCGCACCAGTTTTTTGAGCTTGTTTAATTAAAAAGTTGTCAAATACATCTCGCTGTACCATCCACATTGGGGAATTTATCTGAACCTGCACCAGATATTCCATTTTCCCTGTGTAGGTAATTTTGTTAGCTTTCATCGAAATAGCTGGCGTCAGGTCAAAATCGAGCCATTGGGCGATCGCCCCAGAAACGCCGCCGCCACAAGGCTCATTACGGGGCAAAGATGCTTTTTCTACTACCAAAACAGAACGTCCCTGCTTTGCCAGGTGATAAGCTGCTGTGCTGCCGGCCGGGCCTGCACCGACAATAATGCAATCAAACATTTTGGGTAATGGGTAACTGGTAATGGGTGATTGGTCATGGGGCAGGAGGAATTGGTAAGTTAATGAGTGTTAAATCTTGAGTTTTTAACTCACAACTCACAAATCATTAAGCGTCTGCTCGTTGTTCGCGGCCGTATCTCGGCAATCTCAAAACTATTCCTATTCCCCCTGCCCAATTTCCGATTCCCTAAACAGTCGTGATATCTTTCTCTTTCGCTGCCAGAACTTCTTCTATTCTGCCAATGTACTTGTCCGTCAGCTTTTGAATTTTATCTTGCAAGTCCCGGGATTCATCTTTAGAGATATCGCTGCTTTTTTCCTGCTTGCGAATCGAGTCAACGGCATCGCGGCGGATATTGCGAATTGCAACTTTACCTTCTTCAGCAAACTTCCCGGCCATTTTGACAAATTCTTGGCGTCTGTCGCTCGTCAGCGGCGGAATGTTCAAGCGAATAACTGAACCGTCGTTGTTGGGAACGAGTCCTACATCCGACAGGGAAATTGCTTTTTCGATCGAGTTGAGCGCTGTGCGATCGAACGGTTGAATGGTGATCGTAGTCGCATCCGGGGTGCCGATGTTGGCAAGGGATTTGATCGGAGTTGGAGAGCCGTAGTAGTCTACCATGACTCGATCGAGGAGGGAGGCGTTGGCCCGTCCCGTCCGAATAGTATTAAAAGACCGTTGAGTAGCCTCAACTGCCTTTTGCATATGATCTTCTGCGTCAGCTAACTTCACAAAAACCTCCGACAAGAGTTCCAATAGATTCTCCCATTACAGCTCGGTAGATGTTGCCCGACACCGAGAGGTCAAATACCATAATAGGAATATTATTTTCTTTGCAAAGGGCGATCGCCGTACTGTCCATCACCCGCAAATCTTGATTCAAGACGTGGGCATAGGTGAGGGTTTGATACCTGCGCGCGTTGGGGTTGAGGTGGGGGTCGGAATCGTACACCCCATCTACCTTAGTAGCTTTAAAAATCACCTCTGCATCAATTTCAGCCGCCCGCAAAGCGGCTGTAGTATCAGTAGTAAAAAAAGGGTTGCCAGAACCGGCACCAAAAATCACTACTCGTTTTTTTTCTAGGTGTCGAATCGCCCGCCGCCGGATGTAGGGTTCAGCTACTTCTTGCATGGCGATCGCCGATTGTACCCTCGTTGGCACTCCTGCTTGTTCCAGAGCATCCTGCAAAGTGATAGCATTCATCACCGTAGCAATCATGCCCACATAATCAGCCGTTGCCCGATCCATCCCTGCCGAAGCAGCTTTCACCCCGCGAAAAATGTTGCCGCCACCGACAACAATCGCGATTTGAATGCCTTCGGACACGACTTTCGCCACTTCCTGGGCGATCGACTGAACGACTACCGGATCGATGCCGTAGCCCAAGCTGCCCATCAGCGCTTCACCGCTGAGCTTCAGCAAAACTCGCTGATAAACCATCCCCATGTCGCCACTATTTTTTTACTCTTTTTGCCTTCACCATAAGATAGCAGTACGGGTGCATTTTGAACATCAATTACCCAGAACAGACCCAAAAGCCTGTTCCAGAACACTTGACTCAGAACGGTTGACTAAATTTAATCCTTGGGAACGAAATTAAGAGCAGCAGAATTCATGCAGTAACGCTGACCGGTAGGTTTCGGCCCGTCGTTAAATACGTGACCGAGATGAGCGTCGCAAACAGCGCACAGTACCTCTGTTCGGCGCATGAACAAGGTGTTATCCGACTCGCACTTGACATTTTCTTCGCTAACGGGAGCGTAGAAACTCGGCCAACCAGTACCGGAATCGTACTTTGTTTCTGATTTAAATAGCTCAGTGCCGCAGCAAATACACTTATAAGTTCCTGGTTTTTTGTTGTCGTGATATTCGCCGCTAAAAGCTCTTTCGGTTCCTTTTTTGCGGGTGACTTTAAACTGTTCTGGCGTGAGTTTTTGTTGCCATTCTGCGTCGGTTTTTTTAACTTTTTCAGGCATGATTTAATGTTTGGTTAAGATGTATTTAGCTGTTGAGTGTTGACGGTTAACTGTTGAGTGTTGACGGTTAACTGTATATTCCTAGTTAACTCAGGCTTCCATTAATATTAACCTAATTGGCTCGAAATGAACATACCAGGGAAAAGGATTGTCCTTAATAGCCCTCCAGTTTTCCTTGAAAACTTCGGCTTGCAAGTGATAATCTTGGGAATCATTGGGAGGCGAGTGCAATTTGAGATATAATGTCACCCGGTGCGGAGTTTCCACAGTCGAGGCGATCCAACAAGCAAAAGTATTTTCACGATCGCACCCGCTAACAAAACTCAGTTGATGAGCCCGAATTCCCACAGAAACTAAAGATTTCGGAATTGGTTCGACTACAGTCAGAGTACAGCCCCAGTCGATCGCCTCCACGAGAGTTACGGAGATCGGTTTAGCTGCTGAGAAATTCTTGCAGCCCGTCAACTGGGCGACAGTGAAGTTGCTAGGGCGATCGAAAATGTTCTCTTTGGTATCAAAGGCGATCGGCCTTCCCTCAGCCAATACCAACAGATTTTTGCACACCCGGTAAACTTCCTCTAAATTGTGGCTGACAAACAAAGTAATTCCCCGATAATTAGCCAGAGTCTGCATTAACTCCCGTTCAAGTTGACTGCGTAAGTGAGTATCCAAAGCAGAAAACGGTTCGTCTAACAGCAGCAAATCGGGAGAAGGGGCGATCGCCCTCGCCAAAGCCACCCGCTGCTGTTGGCCCCCCGAAAGTTCGTGCGGGTAGCTGTTTTCCTGTCCCGACATTTGCACCGCAATTAGTTGTTCTTTTACCCGAAGTTTTTGCTCGCTTTCAGATAAATGCTGCAAGCCAAACGCAACATTTTGAGCAACTGTTAGGTGAGGAAATAAAGCATAGTTTTGAAACAAAAAACCGATGCGGCGGTCTTTAGAAGGTACATTAATGCCCTGTGCTGAGTCAAATAAAACCTTGCCGTTGACTGCAATTTTACCGCTGCTGGGAGTTTCCAAACCGGCGATGCAGCGCAGAGTCATGCTTTTACCAGAACCCGATGCGCCCAAAATTCCCAGGACTTCCGGGCTGATATCAAAGCCTACATCCAAAGCAAAGCCGGAGAGAGGTTTGAAGATGTTTAAACAAAGTCCGCTTTCCAGTTGTTTTGTTGGGGAATTTGTGGTAGAAGAAGAGGCAGCTTTGGTAAAATTAGATTCCAGTTTTTGGCTCGAATTTGGTTGGCGCGATATCCTTTGTAAATCAGTCCAAAAATTAACAGCAGTTAGCACGCTCAAAGAAAGACTAAGAATAATCAAAACCCAAATAGCAGCTTGCCTCATATCCCCTGCTTCCACAGCAAAATAAATTGCCATCGGGATAGTTTGAGTTTGCCCGGGAATGTTCCCCGCTAACATCAGCGTGGCGCCGAATTCACCCAAAGCGCGAGCAAATGCGAGAATAGTTCCTGCTACAATTCCCGGCCATGCTAGCGGCAACATAATTTGCCAAAAGACTTGCCACTCCGAGGCCCCCAAAGTGCGGGCTGCATTGAGAAGATTGGCATCAATTTGCTCAAAAGCTCCCAAAGCAGTTTTGTACATGAGGGGAAATGATACAACTGTGGCAGTAATAGCGGCGGCTTGCCAAGTGAAAATTATAGTTAAGTCGAATTGTAGCAAAAATTGCCCGATCGCCCCATTTCTCCCAAACAGCAGCAGCAGCAAAAATCCCACTACTGTCGGGGGCAAAACTAAGGGAGAAATGAAAATGCCTTCAATCAAAGCTTTACCTTTGATGCGAGTTGAAAGCATCCACCGGGCGGCCGCTATTCCCAGGAAAAAGGTGATAAATGTCGCAATAGCGGAGGATTTTAGAGATATCCAGAGCGGAGAAATATCAAATTCCATCTATAAATACATTTGCGTTAATCAGCGCTTATATGCTTTCATCAGCGGTAAAAAATCCCTAATTAATTAGTTATCGAATTATGCCAAATCCGTATTTCTGAAATACTATTTTAGCGCGATCGCCCGCCAAAAAGTCAACAAACCCTTTTGCCGCAGCGGGATTGCGGCTGTTTTTAATAACTGCCAGCGGATAAACAATGGGCGAGTGCAAATTTTCGGCAGCCGTTAGCAGCGCAGTTACTTTGTCGGAGGCTGTGGCGTCAGTCGCATAAACTAGGCCAGCATCAACGTTACCGCTTTCGACAAATGTCAGCACTTGGCGGACGTTATTTCCTAGCACTAATTTTGGCTGGAGTTGCTGCCACAATCCAAGCTTAGTTAACATTTCCTGAGCGTATTGGCCCACAGGTACGCTTTTCGGTTCGCCGATCGCAATTTTCTTGATTCTGGCATCTGTCAACTGTTTGAAATCGCTCAAAGCAACACCGTTTTTGGGAGCAATCAAAACTAGGCGATTTGTCAGCAAATTGCGGCGCGTATCGTTAATTAGCAGGTTGGATTGCTGCAAAGCATCCATTGGGTTGGTGGCGGCGCTGAAAAATACATCTACCGGGGCGCCTTGCTGAATTTGCTGTTCTAGAGCACCGGAACCACCAAAATTATAAGTAATAGTAAAATTCGGATTACTGCTTTGATAAACAGCTTTGATTTCCTCTAAAGGTTTCGATAGACTGATAGCAGCGGATACGTTTAAGGAGGTGCGCTGCGGCGTATCGACTGAGGAAAAGTTCTTAAATAAGTTCCAACTAATCAGCAGTGCTAGCATGAAGGCGACTGCGATAATTAAGTTGGGAATACGTCTACTTTTTAAGTTCACAGAAAATTGTTTTGAATCTTTTTACTGCTTACCAGGCTCTGCCTGCTAAAGCAGATTCGGAGGCTGTACCTCCAATTTGCCTCCACTCTTTGACGAGGCAGAGCCTCTGGAGATAGGTTCCCAGGCACAGCCAGGGAACCAGTTAATAATTACTGCCGGAACGTTAATTTTAAATCTGCCTATGCTCGCCATTTGACGGAACAGCCTATCGCCTCTGTAGTTGAAGGCTCAACGGGTTGACTGTTGAGCAATTGGTCGATCGCACTCCGCAGATAAGAAACCTGCACCGCCCCCGGATCGTCGGCGTTGTCGTCAATTAAACCTTTATAGCGCAATCTGCCGTCTTGGTCTAACAAAAAAACCTCCGGCGTTTTAGAAGCCCCAAAACTTTCAGCCACATCTTGAGCAACATCTCGGATGTACGGGAAGTTGAGTTGATTGTTGGCTGCAAAAATTTTCATGTTCTCAAAACTGTCGTCGGGATGCTGGTTTGCATCATTAGCATTAATCCCGATTAAAGTAACATCTCGATCTTGAAAATCTGCTTGAAGTTCTTTCATGCGATTGAGATACAATTGCACGTAAGGGCAATGATTGCACATAAATATCACCGCTATCGCCCGAAATTTTTCTAAATATCGAGCTAAATGGTGAACTTCTTCGTCCACTCCCGGCAGTTCAAAATCGGGAGCGTAGCCGTTAATGGGAGTACCGGTTGTATCGATTAGTAAACTCATGTTTTCAGGAGGTGAAGAGCAGTATTTGCCAGCATGAAAGATGAAACTGTCAGCACGACTAAAATTGGCTGTTGTTTGGCTTTAACTTAATTCTAGCCTTGCCAACAGCCTATTGTGATTCGTACTTCGGGATTTATTCCTCGTCTGGCTTTAGCCAACCTTGAGCCAGGGCTTGGTATCCAATAAGTTTGTATGCTAATTTGGCGGCGGTAAATTCTGAGACTACAGAATCTACAATAGGTGCTAATTCCATAATGTCACACCCGATTACTTCGTAGGACTCGAAGATGCGGCGCAAAAATGCGGTGAGGGAATACCAATTTAACCCGCCCGGTTCTGGTGTTCCCACCCCTGGAATTAAAGTCGGATCGATGCCGTCTAAGTCGATCGTCAAAAATACCCGCTTGGTTGTGATGCTGGCAATTGCCCGATCGGCCCAATCCGGTTGAGTAGCGATTTCCCTAGCTCGAATCACGTTTAGCTGTTTTGCTTTAATCAAGTCTGCTTCTTCTTTGCAAATGGCGCGAATCCCTATTTGCAGTGTCGGTAAGCCCATATCGACAATACGCCGCATCACGCAGGCGTGGTTGTGAATCGAGCCTTCGTACTCGTGCCGCAAGTCGCCGTGGGCGTCGATTTGCACGACTGTGAAAGGTTCATCCGGGTATGCTTGGCGATAACCTTCGACAACGCCGGCTGTGATGCTGTGTTCGCCTCCGAGGGAGATGACAAATTTATTTTCGGTAACTAGCTGGTGGACTGCGGCTTGGGTGACTCGCAGCATTTCTGAGGATGAAACCGGTTGCCTGTTGCGGGTATCGGCGATCGGCTCTTGTGTATAAATTCCGACATCGTAGCAAACTTCGGAATCTAGTTCTTCGTCGTAGCACTCGAGTTGATGAGAAGCTTCTAGAAGTTTCGCCGGCCCGTTTTCGCACCCCCGGCGGTAAGTGGTTGTAGCTTCGTAGGGAATTGGTAAGATAACTACTTTGGCGGTGTCGTAGTCGGGTACAATTTCCGACCCCAGAAACGGTACGACAGCAGTGGAAATGATCGTTGGCATAAGGGAAATTTCAATAAGGCAAAGAAGTCAGCATCTTTAATCGTGACATAATATCGGCTCTAACTGCAAAGTCAGAAGGAAGAAGGAAGAAGGAAGAGGGAAGAGGGAAGAGGTATTAACCGCAGAGGGCGCAGAGGGCGCAGAGGGAGGAGGGAAAGAGGGTTTGGGATTTATGTCCTAGCGGTTGCCTCGAATTGCGATACGGTTTGTAGTAATGACTTGAGTCCTTTGCAGCCTTGCATTCATCTAAAATCTAAAATCTAAAATCGCATGACATCTTCTACTCCCACTTCGTCAACTGCTGTTGCACCTCAAACTTGGCTGTGGAAAGGCTTTCCGATTTGCTACCAGGCTGCGGGTTCCCAGGGGCCTGCGGTGGTGTTCGTCCACGGTTTCGGTGCGTCTTGGGGTCACTGGCGCAAAAATTTGCCGGCGCTGGCTGCTAATTGCCGCTGTTATGCGATCGACCTCATCGGTTTTGGCGGTTCTGCTAAACCCGCGCCCAAGCTTGAGATTGACTATACTTTTGAAACTTGGGGACAGCTAATTGCTGATTTTTGTCGGGAAGTTGCGGGCGGGCCGGCTTTTTTGGTGGGAAATTCGATCGGCTGCGTGGCAATAATGCAAGCCGCAGTGGATTTTCCCGACATTGCTTCTGGCGTAATTTTACTCAATTGTTCGCTGCGGTTGCTGCACGATCGCAAACGCGCCGAATTGCCTTGGTATCGCAGTTTGGGAGCGCCAATCGCACAAAAAGTTTTAAATGTCAAGTGGATAAGTCAATTATTTTTTAAACAATTAGCAACGCCAAAAACAGTAAAAAAAGTGCTTTTGCAAGCATATCGCCGTCCTGAAGCTGTCAGCGAGGAACTGGTAAATATGCTGCTGGAACCTGCCAAAGACAGCGGCGCAGTCGAAGTATTTGTAGCATTTATTAGTTATTCTCAAGGCCCGCTACCGGAGGATTTGTTGCCGCGTTTAAGCTGTCCGGCTTTGATTTTGTGGGGTACTGACGATCCTTGGGAGCCGATCGCGTTGGGGCGAGAATTGGCAAAGTTTCCGGCTGTTGAAAAGTTTATTCCTTTGGAGGGAGTGGGCCATTGTCCCCAGGATGAAGCGCCGGAATTGGTCAATCCTATTTTACTCGATTGGATTAAAGAGCGATCGGCATTTGCAGAAAATTAGGGCTTTTACTTATTGCGGGCAGGAATAATTGGTTTGATTGAACCGCGAAGACGCTAAGAACACGAAGGAAGAAGTAGGAAGAAGAAATTAGGAAACGGCACTGCCTTGTCCTCGGTTTCATGAGGAGTGCAGCCGGAATTGATATTATATCAAATCTCTTAGCCTCGGAATTATTCCTATCTCTATTCTCGACCTCTGCGTGAATCAGCGTCAATCCATTGTCATCTGCGGTTCGAGAAATTCTCTTTTTTTTACCGCAGATGAGGGCAGATAAACACCGATAAACGCAGATAAATTATATCAATTCCGGTTGCACCACCCGTGATTGTTGACTGTTGACTGGATTTGACTATTCCGATGCAACCGGAATTGATATTACACGAATATGAAACTATCAGGCGTAAACGGGCCTTGAATTACAGCAATTTGGTCAGACGTACCAGCCAAATTGATGGAGTTACCAACAATATTGTAGTCAGAGAGACTCCCACGTAACTGAATGCGATCGATTTCCTGCTGAAAATATGGAATCGATGCAAATCCTGTTCCACTATAGTATGTCTTGGTGGCATCACCGAGAACAAAAACATCTCTACCTCGACCCCCAATCAGCACATCCGTTTCATTGCTTCCCGGTGTAGCACTCAATGGATTTACTCCAATCAGGGTATCATTGCCGCGCAAACCTGAGAGTATATCGCTACCATCTCCTCCTACTAAATAATTGTCTTGGATGTTTCCGGTAAGCACATCTACATTGGGAGTACCTGTGACATTAACGAAATTCTCTACAGTAAAATTCAGAGTGCCGATACCGGGTAGATTGTTAACCGCCATACGATTCTGCGACAAATCCACATCCATAGAAGCTGTGCCACTACCTGTAGAAGCATCGATGGTATTAGTCTGTCGCAAAGGAGCAATTATTTGTTCTATATTTTGCATGGTATCTGTACCGGCTGCGCCTTTATCTACAATACCCTTAGCCTTAATGGTAATGGCGCTGCCGAGGGAAAGATAGCTAATTGTATCTGTGCCTGCTCCTCCAATTATGGTATCAGTGCCACTACTACCGAGGATGAAGTTATCTAAACTATCTCCGGTAATATTGTCGTTTCCTGCTGTGGTGCTAATACTGTTAGCTGGCGGAGGGGGTGGAGTTTGGTTTTGGGGAGGTAAAGCAGAACTCGTAAGTTGTGCGCCCTGATTTTGGGGAGGAGGATTTCCCGCTGCGCCTTGGTTTTGAGGATTCGGATTGCCGATTCCGCCCTGGTTTTGAGGAGAATTGCCCGGTGCGCCCTGGCTTTGAGGAGAATTGCCCGGTGCGTCCTGGTTTTGAGGAAGATTGCCCGGTGCGCCTTGATTTTGCCCTGGAGGATTGCCCGGTACTCCTTGATTTTGAGGAGAATTGCCCGGTACTCCTTGATTTTGAGGAGAATTGCCCGCTGCGCCTTGATTTTGGGGAGGTTGGTTGCCCGCTGCGCCTTGATTTTGGAGAGAAGAATTGCCCGGTGCATTGATTGAATTAGGAAATAGTTGTGGCATGATGTAATTACCCGGATTATTTTTCTAAGTTTGAATCAGTTGTCAGGCTAAAGAAATGAATTCTCCATCGCCCTTTGAGTTAGTCGCTACAATCATTAAGCTGGTGGAATATGACATTTATCCCTGTCCTAGGATTACAGTTTTGTAATGTGAAGAAATTAGCGTTTTTCTGAATTTTGAGGTAGATTACGATCACCGGGTGGACGCGGTGGAATGCCCAGAATTTTAATCAACTCTGCTTCGGTGACTCCCAACTTTTTCGCTGCACCGGGAATATCTAAACGAGGACGGGGGGGTGGGATCGGCGGGCGATTATTTTCACTTGGTGGTTCCGGCGGTTTGGCGGGTAGGCCCAAAGCTTCGATTAGCTCGGCTTCGCTGACTCCTAATTGTTTGGCAGCAGCGGCAAAATCTATACGGGGCCGATGTCTGCGCTCTTGACTGGGTTCGGGCTGGCTCTGGGCTAGTACAGTATTAGAATTAGCTGTAGTTCGATCGGGAAAAGTCAAGCTGGTAAGTCCCAGCAGCAAGGCTGTAGCAGGTAACGCGAGTAATGAAGTAATTTTCATGAGAGTTACGATCGCCGACCTAAAAATGTTTATAAATACATCAAATTCCCCAAACATTACCTGCAACAGTGCGGATGGATTACAGTTTTGTAATTTAAGTAAATCCCTGATAGCCGTATAATCGCAACCGAATAGGTAAATCTATGAATGTTCTATACGTTGAAGATGAAGAAAAAATCGCCAATTTTGTTTGTATGGGCTTGAAAGAACAAGGCTTTGTTGTGGATTATTGCGATAATGGCAATGATGGCTATGGGCGGGCGATGGATAATGAGTACGATGCGATCGTGCTTGATATTGTATTGCCGGGAAAAGATGGATTATCTATTCTCAAACATCTGCGAAAGGGGGGACGCAACGTACCCGTAATTTTATTAACTGCTCGCAATGAACTAGACGATCGCATTGAAGGGTTACATCTGGGTGCTGATGACTATTTGGCTAAACCGTTTTTTGTTGAGGAGTTAGTTGCTCGGATTTATGCTGTAGTGCGGCGTGCTTCGGGCAGTGGGCAAAATATTCTGAGTGTTGGCCCCGTTAAGCTCGATCGCGTTCTCCGAGAAGTTACCTGCGATCGCCATACAGTCGAACTGACAACCCGGGAGTTTAATCTATTGGAATATCTGATGCGATCGCCTGGCCGGGTACTCACCCGCACTCAAATCCTCGAACATATCTGGGGCTATGATTTCAACCCAAATACCAATGTAGTAGATGTATGTATTCAACGCATTCGCAAGAAAATTGAACCGATCGGCGGTATGGGATGGGTTGAGAGTGTGCGCGGCGTTGGCTATCGGTTTCGCAAACCAGATTCACCATCATGAAACTCCAATCTTTCCGGTTTCGCATTGCTCTATCATCTTCTGTGCTCGCAAGTATTGCTCTGATTGGCTTTGGTGTTGTTTCGTGGTGGTTGATTTACGATGCTAAAGTCAAGCGTCTTGATGCTGGAATAGAAACTCAGTTAATCCACGCTACCCGCCCGCGATCGCCCGAATGGGATGCTTATACTGATTCTTTGCCATCACTTTTGGGCATGAATGGGGAAACCACCGTCGCTTTGCTCGTGGCTCAAAGAGATGGTAATTTAATCTACAAATCGAGTCAGTGGCAAGATGGACTTGATGCGAATTCCATCTGGCGATCGTTGCCGCTACCCGCTCCCGATCCTGGCATAATAGATTTTGAATTAGAACCTCCCCCTCGACAAAATCCATTAGAGCCACCACCTCCCGATCGCCTCAATTTATTTCCACCGCCCGAAAGCAGACCCCCATTTGATCGACCGCCACACGATCGACCTCGACAAGATCTGCCCCCACACAATCTGCCGCCATTCGATCGACCTCCACAGGATCGCTCCCCATTCGAGCGGCCGCCATCCGATTCACTTCATCCTCCTCAATTGCCCAAAGCTAAGCTAGCAACCCAACGTACTAGCACCGCAATTTGGCGTGTCGGCGCGATTAATTCTCCTTATAGTCAAGCAGCCATTGCCGTTAACTTGCAAGCTATCGATGGGGAAATGGAATTGATTCGTAATATCTTTCTAATTTCTATTCCCGTAGTGCTTTTACTGGTTGCGAGTGGAGCGTGGGTCATATCGCGGAGTATTCTGTATCCAATTGGGCGCCTCACGATGGCGATCGGGAATGTTACCGTACAGGGGCTAGATCGGCGCGTCCCTTACGGAGCAACGGATATAGAGTTTATAGAATTAATTTTTGTGTTCAATCAGATGTTAGAACGTCTAGAGCGAAGTTTTAAACAAGCTTCTCGTTTTAGTGGAGATGCTGCCCACGAATTAAAGACTCCGCTGGCAATTTTGCAAGGTCAACTAGAACGGGCTTTGCATCAAGTTGAATCGGGTTCTGAGGTGCAGCAAACGCTGAGTAATTTATTGGATGAAGTGCGCCGTTTGAATGAAATAACCCGTAAACTTCTCTTACTTTCTCTAGCTGATGCCGGACGTATGGGTTTACATTTGGTTGAGGTGAATATGTCGGCTTTGCTATCGGAAATTGCCGAAGATATGGAACTACTAGCACCGCATTTAGATGTACAAATGGCAATTGCTCCTAATTTATATATCAAGGGCGATCGCGATTTGCTGGTGCAGGTTTTGCAAAATCTTGTTGGTAATGCGATTAAATATAATTTACCGAAGGGTTGGCTCAGGTTACAGGCTCACTGTCAGGAAAAAAGAGTAATTGTGAAAATTGTCAATAGCTCTCAAGATATTTCTTTGAGCGAGCGCGATCGCATTTTTGAGCGCTTCCATCGCGGTGACTCGACTCAGATCCAAAAAATAGAAGGATCGGGATTGGGGCTAAGTTTAGCAAGGGAAATCGCACGGGCCCACGGCGGCGATATCAAACTAGATGCTGCCATACTTGGTCAAACAGGGTTGATACTGAGCTTACCTGTGGGCGATCGCGATTAACCTTATAGCAGTGAAGCAGGACGAGTTCTGTTGGCTAAGACTTTGGCTAATTCTAACTTTAAAGTTAACGGTGCGACTGGGGAAGTTAAGTTTTTGCTCAGTGGCGATCGCCACAGCAATTTAATTCTTTTGCAAGTGGTACCAGACACTCAATCCGATACAGGTTAAGATTTTATGCCAGCCTTATCAAGTCCGGTTAAATAGATATAGTTACCCAAGCAATCTTTGAGTTGAACCACAAATCATATATTAAAGTAGTAAAAATGTTTTATCTAACTGCGATCGCCTCATGTCCCCAAAGACTCATACCAATTTCCTCGCAGCATTCGAGCCCAATCAAGTCTACGAATCGCTCACAGAGGGTCGCATAACCAGTGATGTTTTTCAGGCGGGTGACTTAGTTTTACCTTCAGGGCGTATTATTGCTTGCGACCCCGGTTGGCTGTGGTGCAAAGACGTTGACCCGTTTACCAGAACCGTTCCACCAGGGCGCTATCCTGTGTTGCTAAGTGTGGTTGACAGTGGGCGCACTGCCTGTGCGATGGTTAAGTTTTGCTCTGAATCCCCTGTCCGTTGGGAGATGGCTCTGCGTCCAGGTGAGGATTTAACCGAGTTAATACGGAATCAGTTTTTTGGCTATGGTGTTGATGCGGGAATGGGGTGTTTTGTCGATGCTCAGGTAGTTGAGCGGCGTTCTGATGAAGAATTGCAGGGTCTAGTCGATCGTGCCTGTGAACAAATGTTTCAATTGCAGGGCTGGCTAGCAGATCAGGATCTGGTAACTCAATTGACCTACCCATCTCAGCAAATTATCGATCCGAGTGGCTTCAATCTCACCCTAGACCCCGATATGTACACTTTCAATCTTACCCTAGACCCTGATACTGGGGCCAATGCGATCGCATTTGGAAGTGGAGACGGGGATGGTAGCTATGCCAGTTATTGGGGGTTCACAGCCGATGATGAACTGGCTTGTTTGGTCACTGATTTCCGGGTACTGCTTGAGTACATCACGCAAAATATCGAGATTGAATCAGTTATGAGGTTCCTAGAAAAATCCATAGAGCATCCTGACTTGGAGCGGCTTGAGATGGCTATAAGACTCAGCGTTCATCGCCCAAGTTGGGTTCAGCTTAGTGATGATTCCCTCAACGATCAACCCAGCAACCCAGATTGCATCGTGGTTTTGGAAGGACAGGGGCGCCAGCCCTGGAGCGTCAATTTAGAGCCGGGCGGTCGATTTTCCGGCTGTCCTATGATGATGGTTTCAGAATGGATAGAAGAGGATAGGTGGTACAAAGAATATTGGTTCAATGAGCCGTTGCAAGCCAATGCAGTATTGAAGATCGCACTTAATTCTGAGGTTTATCCACTTCAACCTGTGACAACAAATGCGTGATTGTACCCAGAATCAATGACTTCCCCAATTTCTCCCGATCACCGTTTTTTCAAATATCGAGTTGCCCTGCTCATCAGTATAATCGTGATTATCCCTTTAGGTTACGTAGTGAGATTTTCTCGCGGCCCTGCACCGGAATGGTTCAACGACTTTTTTGGGAGCATAGCCTATGAGGTATTTTGGATTTTGCTGGTAGTTCTGATCTTGCCGCGAGTTTCGCAAATTAGGGCGGCTGTAGCTGTGTGTCTAGCTACCTGCGGAGTAGAGTTTCTCCAACTGTGGAATCCTCCGTTTTTACAAGCACTGCGAGCTACTTTACCCGGAAGGCTGATTTTGGGAAATCACTTTACTTGGTCAGATTTTATCTCTTATTTTGTGGGGAGTTTTTTAGGTTGGTTGTGGGTGCGATGGCTTCATTCCACTTGCTTCCGCTTGTAAGTTGTACTGCATTTAAATTGTATATTTCCCTGACCCGAGCCAAAATCGTCACATCCTCTCCCCATCGGACTCTCTCCCCATCTCTCGAACGCCATAGACAATCTAGATGCACAAAAGCTTAATGATATGGTTGCGATTATTTTCACTCACTTCTAAGCGATCGGGTTAACTTAGAATTGAGAGTTTTTAGGAGTTGAAGTGGGAGTTATATTTCCGCGATCTCGCCATAGCAACAACGGAATAGTTAATGTTCCTAAAATCATTACAACTCCAGTCATAATCCAAACTAGCACACGATTTGGGCGATAATCACCTCGCTCAATTTGCCAGAAAACTCGATTATAACGCCATGCTGCTAAGGGAATGACCGCAATCCCAAAAACGACCAGAATCAGCCCTAAAGTTTCGGAGTTGAAGAAGGGAGGGGAGGAAACTTCTTGCTGAGTCACTGTAGCTTGAAATTGACGTAAAAATAAACTGAACCGACTGATCGCCAACCCAAAACCAATTAAACCGATTGAAGTTCGTAACCATGCAAGAAAGGTGCGTTCATTTGCCTGATGTTCGCGCTGTCGGTCTATTTTAGCACCCTTGTTCATCAACCCTACCTTTATAAAATATCTTAAGCTTTCCCTCGTTGATTATTGTTTCACTTGTGATTTCGGAGGGAAGTATCGGTATTGCGATCGTGATTCATCACCAAAAAATATAGTATCAGTAAATCGACAAAAAAGCGCTCGCCTCCATCTCTACCAACAGAAAATAAGAGGACACAGCAATGCTGTGTCCCTACAAATACCCCAGTTATAATCCAGTTTAAAAAGACTTAGCTGCACCGCCGGAGTGATCCTTTTTCTCCAACCAATCCTGACCCAATCTGATTGTCACATCCGACTGCAAAGAACCGGTACTCTCAACCAACACATCTCCAAAACCCAAAAACTGGCGAATTGCTTGAGCACCTTTAATATCGCCCTGTTGAGCTACTAGAGTAGTTACCTCCAGCGGTTCGGGCCAAGCTTTATAAACCTGAACATTCCGATAACCGGCTTGAGTCAAATTATTGACAAAAGCTTCAACAGCCGATGGATCTCCGGTAGCATCTTGAATCGCCACCTTCAGAAAAGTCGAATCAGCATTCTCAATTTGCCAAGTATTTTGGCCGAAGTCAAAATGTTCGGCCACCAGAGTTTCGATGCCATATTGGTCTGGCAACCAAAAACTTGACTTGTAGTCCTTAGAATCGCTAAATTTACCGGGAACCATCAACATCTGCACGCCAGCGCGATCGGTTTGAGTAGCAAAACCAGCCAAAGCCACCAATTCTTCTATACTCAAATTCGTGTCAAGGTGAGATTGAATCACCGACAAAATCTTCGGTAGTCGAGACAGCAAACCTACATTAACTTCCTGTTCCACAAAAGCCCGCATCAACAATTGTTGGCGCTGCACCCGCCCGATATCGCCCAAATCGTCGTGCCGGTAAAGCAAATATTGCACGATTTGTTCGCCGTTTAGTTTCTGCTTGCCCGCCTTTAAATCTATATATAAATGCTGGCTTTCATCGGTATACTTCATGTCTTTAGGGACATTAATAGTAATGCCACCAAGGGCATCTACCAAACTTTTTATGCCATGAATATTAACTGTGACATAGCGGTCAATTCCCACACCGCCCAGGAGTCCGCTGACTGACTTCGCTGACGAAGCCGGGCCACCGTAGTAATTAGCTTCGTTGATTTTCACCTCGCCCCTGCCTTCAACATAGGTACGGGTGTCTCGCGGAATGGAAAGCACGCTTAACTTTTTATTTTGAGGGTCAAACCTAACCAACAGCATGGTATCGGTTAAGCCCTTAAATGAGTTTTCCCAAACCTCGTATCCGACTTGTTTGTTGGCACTTCCTTCAATGTCAGAGGTCAGAACTTTAAGTCCTAAAACTAAAATATTAACTGGGCGAGTCAGCTCGGGCATCTTCATGCTGAGCTTGGCCATGTCGCCTTGAGAAAACACCGCCGCTTCTTCAGGGCTCAACTTTTGTTGCTGAAGCGGCGTTGTAGAAAGGGAGACGGCTAGCAATGCTCCGGCTGTGGCTGAGAGCATTGCTACTCCAGCCAAACCAAAACCAAAACCCAGCCAGCGGCCTCGATGGGGCTGAGGAGATTTTTTGGTTGCAGGTTGAGCTGTTGATTGTTGGATAGGGTCTTGATTAGGAATTTTTTGAGCTGGCACTGGCTTCCTCACACACAACAAAAATAAAAAAGATAATGGCAATATGTAGTATCAAGCTGAAGACGCAATCAATCAATAGGGTAGGGGCTTAAAATAACCCTAAATTATGATAAATGTTTGCCTACTACTTGCTCGGCTACGCGACTAATTCCGGGCAACCATAGCGGTTGACGCTTCCAGAGGCGAATCATCAGTCCCAGAGCAACGATGAAATAGCTGGTTGTTAGCAGGCTACTCATTAATAACATGGGAAGTGTCGGAGATTCCGCAGAAATCGCTCCAGCTTCTAAAAGAATATGTCCTAAGAGCCAACTAAAAGCAAGGGCAATTGCCAAGCGGCTGACGGCTTTGCGTTCGGGACTACCCTGACGGCGGTAAAGAGTCCACAGGGCGGGGAAAAAGCCGATGACTGGGATCATTAATACAAACAGACTGGCTCGATCGAGTTCAGGATTTTCTAAGGGATCTGTTCTTTTCATAATTCGGTACTCAAAATTGGCAGAAGGTCAGATTTTGCACAAAAGTTATTTGTTAGAGGGAAAATTTATATCCTAAACCAAAATTCGGAGAGCTGGGGTGGTGCGATCGCCAAACTTGTCTGTCAGAGGCCAAATTTTTCTGCCCTCGCAATCTCGCGATTGATCGTTGGCAACTTTTCGACCCGGAGACCCGTATTTTGATAAACTGGATACAGCACAGCAGTCAGGAGAACAGACTTAGCCATGACCCAATCCCAAAAACCCATCGTTATTGCTCCATCCATATTATCAGCCGATTTTAGCCGTCTTGGAGAAGAGATTCAGGCTGTCGATCGAGCTGGGGCTGACTGGATTCACGTAGATGTGATGGACGGTCGCTTTGTTCCTAATATTACTATCGGGCCGCTGATTGTTGAGGCAATTCGCCCTGTTACTAGCAAGGTGATCGATGTCCACTTGATGATTGTGGAGCCCGAGAAGTACGTCGAGGACTTCGCTAAGGCTGGTGCTGACATTATTTCGGTTCACGCGGAACACAATGCTTCGCCTCACTTGCACCGCACCCTCGGCCAAATTCGGGAATTGGGCAAAATGGCTGGTGTGGTTCTGAATCCTTCGACGCCTTTGGAGTTGATCGAGTACGTGCTGGAACTTTGCGATTTGGTGCTGATTATGAGCGTCAATCCGGGCTTTGGCGGTCAAAGTTTTATCCCGGCTGTTTTGCCGAAAATTCGCCAGTTGCGTAAAATGTGCGACGACAAGGGCCTCGATCCTTGGATTGAGGTAGATGGCGGTTTGAAGGGGAACAATACTTGGCAGGTTCTGGAAGCAGGCGCAAATGCGATCGTCGCTGGTTCTGCTGTGTTTAAGGCGAATGATTACGCAGCCGCGATCGAGGGTATCCGCCACAGCAAGCGTCCGACTCCTGAGTTGGCTGCGGTTTAATCAAAGATTTTTCGAGTTTTTCTGGTTTTTCTCGTTCCCAGCCTGCTTTGGCTGGGAACCATTTTTTAGACTCAGTTTCCAAGAGTCATGAATTACTTATTTCGAGACAGAGGCGAGAATGCTTTCCATCTCAGAAAGCTCGATCGCGCCGGAGAAAGTTTGGCCGTTCATAATAAAAAATGGAGTGCCTTCAATGCCCAGTTGTTGAGCAAGTTGCACGTCTTTCTGAATGGCGGCTTCGGCAGCAGGGCTGTTGCGATCGGTGTTAAATTTATCTAATTTTAGATTGAGCTTTTGGGCGATCGATCCGTACAATGGTTCGCCTAACTCTTTCTGCCCTTCAAACAAAGCGCTGTAGTATTCCCAAAATTTGCCCTGCTGTTGGGCAGCCCAAGCTGCTTTAGCTGCTGGCAGCGCTTGAGGGTGAATTGAAGTCAAGGGAAAATGCTTGTAAGCTAAAGTAACTTTGTCCTGGTGTTTTGCCATAAACTGCTTGACAGTATCGTGAGCGCGCGCGCAAAACGGACATTGAAAGTCAGAGAATTCTAAAAGTACAATTTGCTGGGAAGGTGATCCCGTACTCGGAGAATCCCCGATCGCAGATTTGGGATTAGTTTTCATCTCCTGCAAAAATGACTGCTGCGCTGCTTTAAGAGACTGCTGCTGCTGTTGCTGGTACGCTTGTACCGAATCTATAATTGCTTGCGGGTTTTCGCGGATAATCTGCAATACTTGCTCTTTCAACTTGGGATCGGCTGAATTGCCAGCCGCTGACTGCGCGGGGGAACAACCGATAAATACCAGGCAACCTGCCAGGAGTACAGCCAAGCAGAAAGCTTGCTGGCTGCGGAGTTTTCGCCAAATAGTGGATACGTTCATCTTTTTTTCTGATTCACGGCAACACTTAATCCTACATTTAATTTTGCGGAGTGTCAGGTATACCGCAGTTTACTGTTGTGCAGCTATTTTTAGCTTTGAGCAATAATTAATAATTCGTAATCGGTAATTGGCAAGGTTTTTTACTTACCCGAACAGCTACCACCCCAATAATTAAGATTTAAACAATCGGGATTTAGTATTATAATATTATGTTACGTTGAACGACCGCCATCAAAGATGCTGGTAGTGAGGACTAAAGTTTGAGTGAGTTTTATGATGACTAAAATCCTCCCTAAAAACGCGATCGCACTTATTTTACTACAATACTAAATATAAAAGATAAAAGGGCGATCGCCCGAGCGATCGTCCTTTTATCTACTGCACGTATTATCAGCTTTTAAACTGGTCTGAATCCGAGACTATTTGCGGTTGTTGAGCCATTTAGCCGCAACTATTCCCAAAATACCCGCCACAACTGGATTGCCCAAAAACTTCATCAAACTCGGCTGTTCGGCCAGCACTTCTTGGAAAATATCCGGGTGATTGTGGTAGGTAAACGAAGCCAGCTTGGTAACATCGTCAGCATTCATGCGGCTGGCGTGGTGGGTAGAAAGTCCTAGCTGCTTTTCCAATTTGCGATCGTCGAATCCTCTCTTCCCCAAATGCTTGAAGAATTCCCGCGCCACATCGTCGCGTTCGTTTGGCTTAATTTGGGCGATCGCCTTTTGCAATTCTGGTTCCAACTGAGCCGGCGGCAGGGAGTCGTGATTCAGGGAACGCCCGAATAATTGTTTGCGCTGATCGGGCGAAGTTCTCTGAGCAAAATCGTCAAAATTTTCGTACTCTTCACCGGTTGTCTCCGGCATCATTTCTCGATTTCCCTGGGCCAAATCGCTCATGATTTGACGCTTGTAACTATCGCTGCTACTCATGGTAAATCTCTTCCTATTTACACAACATTTCAGTCTTAAATTGAGATAGTTTCGCCTTCAAAAAACTGCGGGATATTAAACCGCCTTGCGGCTATAATTTAAGATTGCTAACCCGCTCAAGACTTGTATTCAATCTGATTTGATTGCTGGTCGTACTTAGCAGTCAAAATCAGCTTTTTGTCAGGAGCGTAAACCAAAACACTTACATCCTGATTTGGGAAATTGCGGTGAAAACCTTGTGCTAAAGATTTCGCCAAATCTTTCACTTCAGTCGGGCGGACTTGCGGGGTAATTACAACTCCCAATTTGTTATTGTCGCGCACGTAAGCATCCTGAACCAGGCCCTGAGCCGTCAATGTTACCCATTTACCAAAATCTTGACCTGCGGCGGTATTGCCCTGTTCTAGCTGCGCGTAATAACCCTGACTGCCACCAATTGCTACAGGTACATCAGTCGGTTTTTGGGCTGAAATGCTGGGCGCGCAGGCAGTAGTTACTGCCAGCATTAATACCAAAAGTACGCCCGCAATTATTTTGCGACTCTGCTGCAATAAACTCACCTTTTTTCCTCCGTTCAGAAAACATTTGGCATACTTGAAAGGGTCAGGTTGCTCGACCCTCTCAATTAGTATTAGGCTTAGTCTAGTTTCTTTTTGATCTCATCTTTTACATCTTCGATCGCATGACCCGCTTCAGCTTTGGCCTGCTTGGCTTTGCCTTCTGCTTTATCCTTCGGGTCGCCAGTAACATTGCCTAGAGCTTCTTGAGCAGCGCCTGCGATGTTGTTGCCAGTTGCCTTTGCTCTATCTTCAGTGCTCATGGGTTTCTCCTTATCTTTATCTAATCAGACATTTTCTACTTAATAAACTCATCATAGGTAACGCGGAGCTGCGTTGCACTCTACCTCTAGGAAGAAACAATGAAGAAAAAATGAAGAGGGAACATGGAAGATGGAAAAATAATTTTTCAATTTTAGACGGACTGCCACTTTCATACTTACCGACTTTTTTTACCGTTTCTGCTGGCTGCAATCACGTATTTTTGTAAAAAAAACTGCTGGAGGGTCGCCTGTGCGTCCAAGACTATTTTTGTAACCCAAAACAATTTATAAATTTTAAATTTTATTTAATTCTGCCTTAAAAAAGCGGGTGTGGGCAAAACCGCATCTTACCCACACCAAAAAAAATTCGTATTAGTTTTAATCTACCTTGTGATGACATTCTTCATCTATTTTGTGCTGAAGTTCTTCTTTCAACTGTTCGACAGCGCGCATAGTTTGAGCATCTTGTTGTTTTTGCTGACCGAGGGCTTTTTCTGTTTCCTCCCCGAGCAATATTTCCCGAGATTTTGGTAGCGTGACTTGATTTTCGCTGCCAGCGTGGGTCGCGTTTTCTTGACTATTCATTAGTTTTTTCCTTATTGTTTGCAAAATTTATTTTTAACAAGGGTACTTAGAAGTTAACCTTATATTTATCATAAGGGAAATCACGAAGATTTCCCTCTGCCTGAAGGGAGATAGGGGATGGTGAAGAGTTTTGAGTTTTATAGTTAAGATAAATTACGGAAACTTCCATTAGCCCCAAAGGAGATAGGGGAAGGGGAATAGTGCGTGAGATTGCTTGGTGAGTCGCAAGGCACGGGCAGTGAATGAGTTGGGGAAATGGGAGGAGGGGGGATAATTTTTCTGGGGCGCGATCGCCATAAGTACCTTTTGTGGTTTGTTTGATGAGGCTGTTTCGAGATCCGTAAAAGACGAAGAGAGAAATAGGCGACAGATTTAGTGCAGACTTAAGTCAGATGTAGAGCAGTTTGACCGTTAAAATCAACACGGTGCCGCAATTGGCAAGTTGTGTGACGCTCGGGTTAAATAATCTGCTAAACAAGACTTAGCCTCAAGGCTAACTTCCTGCCGGAGCGAACTAAAATTTCTGTTATTAGTAAAAAGTATCTAAAACCCTATGGGAGCAAGGAGCAGTAACCCCCTCGAAGCAGCCGGCCCGACTCGTAAGCCGATCAAAATAGGCGTGTTGCATTCGCTGACGGGCACGATGTCCATCAGCGAAATTTCTGTTAAAGATGCGACGCTGTTGGCTGTTGAGGAAATTAATGCGGCGGGAGGGGTGCTCGGACGCCCCTTGGAAGCGGTTATAGAAGATGGAGGCAGCGATTTGCAGACTTTTGCTCAAAAAGCTAAGCAATTGCTCTTAGAAGCGCAGGTGGCGGTGGTATTTGGCTGTTGGACTTCGGCGAGCCGCAAAGCTGTACTGCCTGCTTTCGAGCAGGGCCAAGGGTTGCTGTTCTATCCGGTGCAGTATGAAGGGCTAGAACAGTGTCCGAATATTTTCTACACTGGTGCTGCCCCGAACCAACAGATTGTGCCTGGGGTGAATTACTTGCTGGCACAGGGGAAGCGGAAAATTTTCCTGTTGGGTTCGGACTATCTGTTTCCCCGGACGGCAAATCGGATTGTGAAAGCTCAACTGGCGGCACAGGGGGGAGAGTTGGCGGGGGAAGTGTATCTGCCGCTGGGATCGAGGGAAGTGGGCGAGGCGATCGCACATATCTTAGCAGTGAAACCGGATGCTATTCTCAACACTCTCAACGGGGACAGCAATGTGGCTTTTTTCCTTCATCTGCGGGAAGCTGGCGTGAAACCCGAGGATTTGCCCGTGATGTCGGTCAGCGTAGCAGAAGAAGAAGTGCGGGCGATCGGGCCGTCCAATATTGCTGGACATTTGGTGGTTTGGAACTATTTTCAAACGGTGGATACACCGGAAAATCGTAAATTTGTCAAGGCTTATAAAGCCCGATACGGGGAAAATCGAGTCACCGATGACCCGATCGAAGCGGCTTATTTGGGCGTTTACCTGTGGAAGCAAGCAGTAGAAAAAGCTGGTTCGACAGATGCGGTTAAAGTCAGGGCGGCTGCTAAAAATATTGAGTTTGCAGCGCCCTCGGGCAAGGTAAAAATAGATGCCCAAACTCAGCATATCTGGAAAACAGTGAGGATTGGCAAGGTGAGGGCAGACGGTCAAATTGAGGAGATTTGGAATTCGGGCGCACCGGTTCCGCCAGATCCTTTTCTCAAGGGCTATCCTTGGGCGGCGGCACTTGCTACGAGGGGGGTTTCTCTGGGAACTCGGGCGTCTTTGAGCGGGCTGTTTGTCATCTTGGTACTGATAACTTGGATGGCGGTGGGAGTCGGGTGGATGGGTTCTGTGGATATGAAGAACTATTTGCTGGCAATAGAGGCTGCCTCAGATCCGGCGGCGGGGGTTTCTGAGGCAGCAAAGGCGGTGCTGGTGCAGCAAACTCTCTTTGTGGCGAGTCGAACTCAGCACTGGCTGATGGGGGCTTTGGTTTTGAGTTTGATCGCGGGGACAGTGGGTTTTGTGTCGGTGTCGGCAATTATTCGGAATCTCGGCTTGCTGCGGGAAACTGCCGAACAGATGGCGAGCGGTGATTTGACGGCTCGCTCGCCTGTTGTTTCTAATGACGCGATCGGGGTGCTATCTTCTACTCTCAATACCATGGCTCAGCAAATTAACAGTTTGCTTAACGGTTTGGAAGTGCGGCAGCGGCAGCTAGAGGAACGATCGGAGGAATTGGAAGTCGCTAAGAATGCCGCGGAAGCTGCCAACCGGGCGAAAAGCACTTTTTTGGCAAATATGACTCACGAGTTGCGGACGCCCTTGAATGCGATTATAGGCTACAGCGAGCTGCTGCAAGAAGAGGCTCTGGAACTCGGCGAAGAAGAGTTTGTGATGGATTTGGCAAGCATTAATATGGCCGGCAAGCAGTTGCTCACCATTATTAGCGACATCCTGGATATTTCTAAAATTGAAGCAGGAAAGATGACTCTTTTCTTGGAGACTTTTGATGTGTTGAATTTGCTCGAGCAGGTTGTCACTACTGTTCAACCCCAGCTAGGGAAAAATGGCAATACTTTGATTGTGAATTGCGATCGCAATATTGGCACGATATACTCTGATGTGTCAAAGCTGCGGCAAGCGCTGTTGAATTTGGTGACCAATGCTGCTAAGTTTACCGATCGAGGCAAAATTACGATTAATGTTTGGAAAGAAGAAGGGGAGGTTTTGCCGATCGGCAATTCCGAAGAACTCTCGGCAGATCCTTCTCGGTGTCAACAGCCTTCGATCGTCTTTCAAGTAACCGATACCGGCATCGGCATGACTGACGATCAGGTGTCGAGGCTGTTCGGAGCTTTCACTCAAGCGGACGATTCTACTACCCGCAAATACGGCGGCACGGGTTTGGGGCTGACAATTAGCCGGAAATTTTGCCAGATGATGGGCGGAGACATTACCGTTGAGAGCGAATTTAATTGCGGTTCTAGTTTTACGATCCGGTTGCCGATTGCGATTACAAGCCCGCCGAAAGAACCGCAGGACGAGCAAGAAATCCCAGAAATTGAGGCCGAGCCTTCCCAGGATTTAGACACGAGTGCAGAAGCTACAGAAGCGAAGCAAAAAGCAGTGCGATCGCAACCGCTGGATCTGCCGGATGCTGCTACTGTGCTGGTGATTGACGACGATCCGGACGCGCGGGATTTGATGACTCGCTGCTTGTCGAAACAGGGATTTCGGGTGCGATCGTCGGCTAGCGGTCAA